>JAICVC010000027.1 GCA_025935515.1 Sphingomonas sp. | reverse complement strand
CGCCCCAATCCTTCGAGTGCAGGACGAAGCCCCGGCCGGGCTCGACCGGTCCGCCGTGATGGACCGCGCAATCGGGCGCTTCGCCGGGATCGATGTCGAGCTGCTTCAACAGGCCGCGGAAGCCGATCCCAGCGCGCTTGTGACCGACCCCGACCCCGACCGCGCCATTTTCGTCATGGACGCACATCGCGATGACCGCGCGTTCGAAACGCGGGTCCGCCATCCCCGGCATCGCCAGCAGCAGCTTGCCGGACAGGAACGTGGGTTGCTCGGCCATCGGTTGCGACAATGAGCCTCGTGCACGCGGCGGGCAAGACTTGAGGGCGCCATACGGCAGGCCTAAGGCGCGCCTCATCACTCTCGCGACAGGAGCTAGCAACATGACCATCCAAGTGGGCGACCGACTTCCCGACGTGCCACTGGCAATCGCCAGCAGCGAGGGCCCCAAGCCGACAACCAGCGGCGAATATTTCGACGGCAAGCGGGTCGCCTTGTTCGCAGTCCCGGGCGCGTTCACGCCGACCTGCTCCGCAAAGCACCTGCCTTCGTATGTCGAGAAGGCCGGCGAGCTCAAGGCCCAGGGCGTCGATGAGATCGTCTGCATCTCGGTCAACGACCCCTTCGTGATGGGTGCCTGGGGCAAGGCCGACGGCTCCGAAGACATCACCATGCTCGCGGACGGCAACGGCGCCTTTTCCGACGCTGTCGGCCTGTCCTTCGACGGTAGCAAATTCGGCATGGGGAAGCGCTCGCAACGCTACTCGATGATCGTCAACGATGGCGTCGTCGAGCAGCTCAACGTCGAACAGCCGGGCGAATATCGCGCGTCGAGCGCCGAATATATGCTCGACCAGCTGGCGACCGCCTGACGACCCGCCGCTGTCTCGCCTCCCCTCGCCGCTCGCCGGCAACGCGTCGCCGTCCCGGACGTTGTGAACGCGAGCCTTTAGTCAGGGAGTAATACACATGGCGACCAACAACCGAGGTGGAAATCGCAATCGTAGCGGCCGGAACAACAATCCCGAGGGCCGCAATCAGTATAGCGGAGTGATGAGCAGCGCGCGCGACAATCCGTTGACCGCCGCGGCGGCAATCGGCGGCGCCGTTGCGGCTGGGGTATTCCTGTGGTCGCGCCGGAACCAGATCAGCGACCAGATCTCGAATCTTTCGGATCAGTTGAGCGAATGGCGCAGCGGGTCGGACAGTGACTTCTCAGGCGACGAGAGTGGTTCGACGGGTTTCATCGCGAGCTCCAATCCGCGCCGCGGCGGCCGGAAAAGCCAGGCCGAAATTTCCGAAGAAGCTTTGACGCTCAAGGAAACCGGAAAGCGGGCTTAGATTCGACCGGCGAATTTGAAGGGACGCCCCGCTCGGGGCGTCCCTTTCTTTATGAGACGAGAAATTGAGCGATGGCCTCGCCGAATTCGGGCTTGGTGACCGAACTCATGTGCGTCCCAGGCACCTCGCGAAAGACCGCGTTGGGCATCACCCTTGCCAGCTTCTCGGCCGAACCGTTATCCTCATCCTCCGACCCACACACGACCAGCGTCGGCATGGTGAAGCACTGAAGCCACTCCATGAAGGTATCCGCGAAGCTCTGCAGCAAGAGGGCGGAAGCGATGCGGTCGACCTTCTGGCTCTTCATAAATTGAATGGAGAGCCAGTGCGGGTCACCGCGCTCGACCCGGTCGAACAGCTCGATCGCGTCGAGGAAGAAATGCTTGCGCCGCTCCCAATGGCGAAGCCCGTCGAGGCCCGTACCGCCGAGGATCGCGCGACCCGGTTTCAGCCCCTCGCCGACTCCTTCGACCGTAGTTCGCGAACCGAGCGAGAAGCCGCCGAGGTCGAATTCGGTCAGTGCCAGATGGCCGATGAGTTCGCGCAGGTCGCGCGCCAAAACGCCCTGCGGATAACGTTGGGGCTCGTGCGGCCTGCCGCTCAAGCCATGCGCGCGAAGGTCAGGCATGATCACGCGGAATCCTTCGGTCGCGATCCGCGCTGCATGTCCGAACTTGATCCAATTCATGACCGCGTCGGAAAAGAGGCCGTGCAGCAGAACCACCGGCCGGCCCTGCCCGAGCTCGTGATAGGCAAGCTCGACGTCGTCCGAAGCGTTCCAGTAGTGAACCTTCGCCTCGGTCATCCAGGAAATTTCCCCGTCGCGTCGACCCATTTTTCGACCAGCTTCTGATATTGCTCGGTGCGGTATTCGGGCAGGCCTTCCGTGTTGGTCCAGGCGCGGTGCATGCTCTCCGCGCCGAAATGGTGCTTCGGTGTGAACCGGCCAGGATCGTCGAACGAGGCGACCGTCAGATCCATCTTGTCCGCGTCCTTCTTGAACATGAAGCCGAGTGAGGTGCCGCATTCGCGGCAATAGGGCCGGCGTGCGATGGGCGAGCTATCGTACCAATCCGGCTCGTTCTCCCAGCGCAGGCCGTCGAGTGGAAAGGTGACGAAGGCGATCGACACCGAGCCGGTTGCGCGCTGGCACATGCGGCAATGGCAGAGATAGGCTTCGTCGGGCTCGCAGCTCGCGGTGTAGCGGATGCGGCCGCAAGCGCAGCCGCCACTCATTTGCTCGGGCATTCTCGCACTCCCTTGGAGCCATGGCTATTGCGCGGCTAAGGGGCCGCATGTCCAGCGCTCCGACCGCCGACGAGATTGCCCGCGACCCCACGTGGCTCGCCCAGGCGCTCGACCCTAACGCGGCCAAGGTCCGGCTCGTGGCGATGGACCGCGAAAGCTACCGCTGCGCGAGCTTTCTCGACGACCGGCTGATGCAACGGCCGGTCAATGCGCAGTTGGTTCCATGGCCCGGAGTCGAAGCCGCGCTCGGCGGCGATCTGCGCACCGACGCTCGCTGGATCTTCCACATCGGTCATGTCGGGTCGACCCTCGTTTCCCGCCTCCTGGGTGAGCTCGGCGGCGTGCTCGCGATCCGCGAACCGCGCCTCCTCCGTGACCTCGCACTCAGCCCCGCGGAAGTCCGGGAGCGGTATCTCCCGTCGATCCCCAAGTTGATGTCGCGCACCTTCGGCGAAAGCGAGATCGCCTGCGTGAAAGCGACCAGCTTTGCCAGCGAGATCGCGCAGCATCTCGTGCCGCCGGGCGAGCGCGCGCTGTTCATGTACGCGGCTCCGCGGCATTATGTCGCCAGCATCCTCGCCGGCGAAAACAGCGTGAAGGAGCTTCACGCGCTGGCCGATCATCGTAGCCAGCGGCTCGCCGCCCGCGACATTGCTCCGCCCCCTGCCCGGCACGACGCCGATCGCGCCGCGGCCGCCTGGGCATGCGAGATGACGACCCTCGAAGCCGCGGCAGCGGCGATGCCGGACCGCCAGGTCGCTTGGGCGGATTTTGACATCATACTCGGCAACATGCCCGGAGAGCTCGGCCGCGTTGCCGCATTCTTCGGGTTCGCGGCGGACCCGCCAAAGATCGAAGCACTGGCAGCGGGACCGCTGATGCGGCGCTATTCAAAAGACCCCAATTACGACTACAGCCCAACCCTGCGCGCGGAGCTGATCGCGCAGGAACTCCGGCTTCAACGACGAGACATCGAGGCTGCTCTTGCCATGCTCCGCACTGCAGCCGAAAAGTCGGAGCTATTGAGCCGCGCCCTCGCCCGCGCCGAAGGGAATTGAATGTACCGAGTCCTTCAGCTTTTGACCGACGCCGAGGTCGCCGAGTGCAAGAAGATTGCCGCGATCGCTCCGTTCGTCGACGGCCGCATCACCAACCCCCACAACAAGGCCAAGCAGAACGAACAGCTCCACGACCAGCAGGCCTACCAGACGAGCTCGCAACTGCTGCTGCAGGCCTACGCGCGGAGCGAGGAGTTTCGCGAGTTCGCCTTCCCGGTGCGGATCGCTCCGCCGATGATGACTCGCTATAAGCCGGGCATGAAATACGGGGCCCATGCGGACTCGGCCTTCATCCAGCTGCCGCAGGGCGCAATCCGGAGCGACCTCTCGTCGACCGTCTTCCTCAACGATCCCGCGGATTATGAAGGGGGCGAGCTGAAGGTCCGACTGGGCGATTCAGAGCTGAGCTTCAAGCTGAAGCCGGGCGAAGCGATCATCTACCCGTCGGACAGCCTTCACCAGGTCGTGCCCGTGACCAAGGGCGAGCGGCTGGTCGCGATCACCTTCATCCAGAGCCGGGTCCAGGACCCGTTCCGCCGCAACCTGCTCTTTGAGCTGAACGAAGTCGCCGCGCTCGAAGGCCTCAAAATGGACCAGGAGAATTTCAACCGCCTCCAGGTCGTCCGCGAGAATCTGATGCGCTACTGGGCGGACATGCCCTGACGGCGGCTAAGCCGCCTTTTGCAGGTGCTTGCGCCCTAGCAGCTCCGCGATCTGCACCGCATTCAGCGCCGCGCCCTTGCGCAAATTGTCGCTGACCACCCACAGGCTGAGGCCGTTCTCGACCGTCGGGTCCTCGCGGATTCGGCTGACGTAGGTGGCGTAATCCCCCACCGCCTCGACCGGCGTCACGTAGCCGCCGTCCTCGCGCTTATCGACGACCATCACGCCAGGCGCCTCACGCAGGATCGAGCGCGCCTCGTCGGCCGAAATCTCGTTTTCGAACTCGATATTGACCGCCTCGCTGTGGCTGACGAACACCGGCACTCGAACGCAGGTCGCGCTCACCTTGATCGCCGGATCGAGAATCTTCTTGGTTTCGACCACGAGCTTCCATTCTTCGGTCGTCGAGCCGTCGTCGAGGAAGTCGCCGGCTTGCGGAATGACGTTGAACGCAATCTGCTTGGGATAAATTTCTGGCTCGTTCGCGTCGCCGACGAAGATGTTCCGCGACTGATTGAACAGCTCGTCCATCGCGGCTTTGCCGGTGCCCGAGACCGACTGGTAGGTTGCGAGCACCACGCGCTTGATCCTGGCCGCGTCGTGCAGCGGCTTCAAGGCCACCACCAGCTGGGCGGTCGAGCAGTTCGGGTTGGCGATGATGTTCTTCTTTCGGTAGCCGCTGATCGCCTCGGAATTCACCTCGGGCACGATCAGGGGAACGTCCGGGTCCATTCGATAGAGCGAGCTGTTGTCGATCACCGTGCAGCCCGCGCCCGCGGCCCGCGGCGCATAGATTTTCGAGACTTCCGAGCCCGCCGCGAACAGAGCGATGTCCCAGCCGGTAAAGTCGAAATGCTCGAGGTTCTTGACCCTGAGCGTCTCGCCGCTGTCGCCGAAATCGATCTCGTCGCCGGTCGATCGCGAAGATGCAACGGCAGCGACCTCGTCGAGCGGGAATTGACGCTCGGCGAGGATGTTGAGGATCTCGCGTCCCACATTGCCAGTAGCCCCGACGACCGCGACCCGGTAACCCATCATCATTCTCCGAAAGCTCTTGTCCGGCCGCCTATCGCAAGTGCCGCACGAAAGCGATATGTCTCCGCCCTTTGCGCTGTCCAAGGGGGAGCATGCGCCGACCGGTCGTCCTGCTTGCACTCATTCTGGTCGCGCTGCTCGGGGCATTGGCCGCCAAGGGGCTGCTGGTCCAGCCGCCGCCGCTGCGAGCGCAGTCGGCACAGGGCGAGTTCGACCCAGCGCGGGCCAAGGGACAGCTTGCAACCATCCTCGGCGATCAGCGCCCGCACCCGTCGGACACCGAAGCCTCGGACTTGGTCCACGCCCGTCTGGTCGGCCAGCTCCGGCAAATGGGCCTACAGCCGATCCTCCGCGATCAGTTCGCCTGCAACGAGCTCTACAAGCAGCGCGGCGTCTCCTGCGCCCGCGTCCGCAACGTCATCGCGGTGATTGGTCCCTCGACCGGCCAGGCTCTGCTGCTGAACGCCCATTACGACAGCACGCCCGTTGGGCCAGGTGCGGGCGATGACGGAATCGGCGTAGCAACGCTGCTCGAGGTCGCCCGCAACTTAAAGGATCGGCCGCTCAAACGGCCCGTCATCCTGTTGTTCAACGAGGGGGAGGAACTGGGCCTCGTCGGCGCCCGCGCGTTCATCGCCGATCCGCTGAGCCGCAATGTGGACGCGCTGATCAACGTGGAAGCGCGCGGCGTTCGTGGGCCAGTGAACATGTTCGAGACCAGCCGTCCGAACGCCGCCCCGATCCGGGTCTTCGCCGACGCGACGAAGAGTCCCATCGCCAATTCGCTGTCGACCGACGTCTACCGGCTGCTGCCCAACTACACCGACGTGAACACCTTCGCGGAGCGCGGCTGGGTGACCCTCAACCTCGCGCCGATCGGGAATGAGACGCGCTATCACAGCGCCGGCGACGACATCGCCGCGCTCGACCCGGCGACGGTGCAGCATATGGGCGACCAGGTATTGGCCCTTGCGGAAGCGCTCAACGGCGGGACGCCAAGGGCGAATGGCGGCGACAAGATCTTCATGGATATTGCTGGCTGGACATTGATCACCCTGCCTCTCCTGATCGGCGCGGCTCTGCTGATCGGCCTCCTCTTTGCGTTCGCGGTCCTCTCAATTCGGCGCGGCGGACTCCTCCGAAGCGCGGCCGCAGTCGTCGCGACGATTGTCGTCTCGGCCGCCGTTTCCTGGGTGCTGCTGGTCCTCATCGGCGCCGTGAAGCACGGCATGTTCTGGCGCGCCCATCCAATCTGGACCCATCTCACCGTCTATGCCGCGACGATCTTCACGGCAGTCGCGCTGCTCAGCCTCGTCGCCGGCAACCAGGACCGAACGCGACTGCGCCCGGCCTTCTGGTTCATTTTCCTCATCGTCGGCGGGGCGATCGGTTTGATCGCGCCCGGCGGGATCGTCTTCTTCATCTTCCCGCCACTCATCGTGCTTGTCGGAATGCTTGCCGCGCGCCGGTGGCAACCGGCCGAGCGCGCGGCGACCTGGATCGCGCTCGCTTTCCTTTATTTGACGTGGGGCGCGATGCTCGCCCTGCTCGAGGAGCTGCTGAACGGCGGACCAATGTGGATCTTCGCACCGCTCGCAAGCCTGCTGATCCTCCCCGTGATGATCGAAGCGAGGCCGCTGATCGCCCGCGCCGGACCGCGCGCCAACGCCGCGGTTGCGAGTGCGCTAACCCTCCTTGGCGTGGGTGCTGTCCTGGCTGCGCCGGCTTATTCCGCCGACCGCCAGCAGCGTTTCGTGATCCAGCACATCACCAATTCGACTCACCACAAGAGCTGGTGGTCGGTACTCAATGACGGCGCTCCACTGCCGAGCGGTTTCGGCGGTCAATGGAAACGCGGAGAACTGCCGTTTAGCGACCGTCCGCGGTGGTACGCGACCGCGCCAGCGGATGCCGCCTCCAATGCGCCCGACGTGCAGATTCTCTCGCAGATTCAAAACGGCAGCGAGCGCGTGCTTGCGCTGCGGCTGACCGCCAATGGCAACGAGCACGTCGATCTGATCGCGCCGCCCGACGCCCGGATCCTGGCCGCGGGCGTGGAGGGTTTCGTCCGTCCGATCGATCAGACTGAGGACGGCAAATATGCGGTCTCCTGCTTCGGACGCAGCTGCGACGGGGCGACGCTTCAGGTTCGGATCGGCAAGACCGCGCCAGTCGATTTTCTGGTGCTCGGCGGCAAGGCCCCGCTGCCGCCGAGCGCGGCGCCACTGCTCGCCGCGAGGCCGCGTTTCGCCCGGCCTCAGTACAACCGCGACGAGACGATCGCCTTCCGGACTCGGCGCCTTTAGGGCAGCGCGATCATCACGTGACCGAGCTTCCACAGATGCTCGAAATAGCGCCGCCCAAATTCGTCCTGGACGTCCTCCAGCGCCGGCACGTCGATGATCTCGCCGATCGTCCGCTTCCCGTCCGCTCCGTCGATGACGAACTGCTCGAGCTCGGAGCATTTCAGCTCATAGGGTCCACGTTGGAATAGTCCGGACGCTCTTCGCGTCAGGCCCGGCGCCCAGTGCGGCACAAACTCCCGCCAGTCCTCTCGTTCGAAATCAACCTGCAGCGCTTCGCCCGCGTGGCGGACGGTGAACATGTGCATGCCGGCGGCGAGTCCCAACATTTCCACTGCCGCCCAATGCTCGCGCCGCGGGAGCGGATCGACCGCAGCCGCAATCGCGCTGTCCGGGCCCCAGGCGCCGTTTCGCCAATAAGGGAAGTTGTCGACCCAGCCCTGGAAGGCGAGGCCCGCGCCTTCGACCAAGTCAAACAGCTGCGGCACCGTATAGGCGCGGTCCTGGGGGTGGAGGAAGGTGTCGACCACGGCCGCATCATCCTTCAGCTCGGCCGCCGCGCGGATGTAATCCTGCGCGTAATGCCGGCCCGGCAGCTCACGCAGGATTTGCCTGACTTGCGCGACGCCTTCCGATGTCTGCTGCACCCCAATCCGCCGGAAGGCGTCCTGCAGCATGTAGACACCGGTTCGGACCGTCGCGCCGTAAAGCATCAGGACCATCACGCCGTCCGGCGCCAGCGCATCGCGAAGCGCGGCGAGCCCGGCGCCGGGATCGGCCATATGGTGCAGCACCCCGGTGCAAAGGATCACGTCGAAGTCATCGCCGAGTGAGGCGGCATCGAGCAGGTCGCCCTTGAACAGCTTCAGGTTCTGCAGGCGATGCTTGTCCTGCAGGAAGCGCTCGTGCGCCAGCGAGGCCTCGGACAGGTCGATCCCGACAATCTCGTCGTCGGGGTTCATGTAAGCCGCATAGGCCCCCTGAATGGTGCCGCAGCCGGCAACGAGGATTTTCAGCCGCTTGCGGGGCCGCCCGCGCGGCCACAGCACCGGACCGTAGAGAGCGGGATCGCCGATCTGATAGTAACCCTTCGCGATCTCCGCCTCGAGATCCGCGAACGGCCGCGGATAGGCGAACGCCTCATATTGTTTCGCGACCAGGCTGGACACATCCTCCATCCCGCCACGCTTAGCCGAGGCGGGCCAACGCTCAAACCGGCGCGCGGCCTCTGACGGACCGATGGAGGTTGTGCTAAGGCCGATCCCGGCGCCCGGCGCTATCCCGCCGGACGGCACCGTTGAAGGAGGTGTCATGGCGGCTAAGACCATCGCTCGCAGCGCATCGCGCGAAGAAATTCCGGTTCGCGAGATCGGCATGGAGGACCTCAGCATTTCGCTGCGGCAGGGCCTCGACGATTTCCTGACCTTCCGCGGCGACATCGTCTTCGCGGGCATCGTCTACACCGTCATCGGCCTTGCCGCGGTCGTCATGACCACCAGCATGCCGCTGATGCCTTTCTTCTTCCCGGTGGTCGCCGGGGTCGGTCTCCTGGGTCCCGTCGCCGCAGTGGGGTTCTACGAGCTCGCTCGGCGCAAGGAGGCGGGCGAGCAAAATGTCCACTGGTTCAACTTCCTCGACGTTCGCAAACGCCCGTCGGTGGACGACATGGGCATCGTCGCCGGCTTGCTGCTCCTGATCTTCTTCGTCTGGCTGATTGCGGCGGGAGCGCTCTATGCGGCGCTGTTCAACTGGGCGACTCCGACCTCGATCCCGCAGTTCCTGGCGATGGTGTTCCTGACGCCGCAAGGCTGGGCGCTCATCATCGGTGGCGCAATCATCGGCGCGATCTTCGGCTGGGTCGTGCTCGCGCTCAGCGTCGCCTCCATGCCGATGCTGGTCGATTGCGATGTCAGCGCGTCGCAGGCGGTCTCCGCCTCATGGCGCGCCGCGCACCGCAACAAGGGAGCGATGATCCGCTGGGGCCTGATCGTGCTTGGCCTGCTTATTCTCGGCTCGATCCCGCTGTTCGTCGGCCTCGCCTTCGTGCTGCCGTGGCTCGGCTATTCCACCTGGCACCTCTACACCCGCCTGGTCGACCGGATTGCGCTCCGCACCCGCTAGTTCGCGGGCTTCCCAAGCACCTTGTCCTCGAGGAACCGGGTGATCGTCGTCCAGACGTGGGTCTGCGGCCCCTCGCCGGCGATGGCATGGGTCGCTCCGGGATAGGCCATCATCTCGAACGGACGCTTGGCCTGCTGCAGCCGTGCGTAGAGCTCGGTCGAGTTCTGAAACACCACATTGTCGTCAGACATGCCGTGGACCAGCAAAAGCGGGTCCTGGATCTTGACTGCGTCATCGAGCGCGTTTGACGTCTGGTACGGCGTGGGATCGACCGCCGGATTGCCGAGGTAGCGCTCGGTGTAAGCAGTGTCGTACAACTCCCACTCGGTGACGGGCGCCACGGCCACGCCCGCGGCGAATGTGCCCGGCGCCTTTTCGAGCAGCTTCAAGGTCATGTAGCCGCCGTACGACCAGCCCTGGACCGCGATCTTCTTCGGGTCGACAAAGGGTTGCTTCTTCAGCCATTCGACGCCGGCGAGCTGATCCTGCACCTCGGCGTCGCCCATCGAGCGATAAACGGCATTTTCGAACCTTGTGCCGCGGCGGTTGGTGCCGCGATTGTCGATCGTGAAGACGATCCAGCCCTTGTCGACCAGCGCCTCGTGCAGCGGCAGCGCGCTGTACCACGCGTCGGTCACCTGCTGCCCGTGCGGCCCGCCATAAACGTAGAGATAGACCGGGTAGCGCTTGCCCGGGATGCGAGGCGGCGACAGCATGCGGCAATAAAGGTTCGACCCGTCCGGACCAACGATGCTGCCGAAAGTCGGCTTCACATGGCTGTCGAGATAGGGCGCATAGGGATGCGACGCGTCCAGTGCATTCTCCTGGACCCAGGCGATGCGCCTGCCCCCCGTGTCGGCAAGGTAGGTCTGCGACGGCTGTGACGGATTGGAGCGCGTCACCAGCGCGTGGGTCGCGGCCTTGTCCATCACCGCATTGTTGTACCAGCCCTTCTCGGTCACCCGCACCGGAGCTCCGGGACGTTCGTATTCTACCCAGTAAAGCTGCTGCTCGATCGGCGTCTCGACGGTACCCGTGAAATAGATCCGCGTGGCCGCCTCATCGACTCCCGCGACCTTCTCTACAGCCCAGCTGCCGCGCGTTAGCTGCGTCCATTTTCCCGCTTTCCAGCGGTAGAGATGCGAAAAGCCGCTGCGCTCGGACGACCAGATCAGGCTGCCGTCCTTCAGCGGCTTGAAGTTGTCGGTGAGGTTGACCCAGGTTGGGGAGGACTCCGAGAACAGCAAGGTCGAGCGCCCGGTCGCCGGGTCGACACGAATCAGGTCGAGCCGCTTCTGGTCGCGGCTGAGGCGCTGGACGTAAAGACTCCTGCCGTCCTTCGCCCAGTCGACCCGCGCGAGATAATAATCGGGATTAGAGCCCAGGTCCGCCTTCACGCGCGAGCCGCCGTCGGGAGTCAGCAGGTACAAGTCGACGATCGCGTTCCGGGTGCCCGCGGCCGGGTAACGCTGCTCGATCAGCGAGGTGCCCGAGGCGCCGATCGCCGCGCGCTTGACCACCGCGACGGGACTTTCATCGACCCTTGCGACCGCGATGTATCGGTCATCGGGCGACCACCAATAACCGGTGTCGCGGCCCAGTTCCTCCTGCGCGACGAACTCGGCCGCGCCCCAGCTTAAGGTCCCCCTGCCGTCGCTGGTCAGCGGACGCTCCTTCGCGTTGGCACTATCCATCACATAGAGATTCTGATCGCGGAGGAAGGACAGGTACCGGCCCGTCTCGGATACCTTAGGGTCGATCTCGGTCGCCGCCGTCTCGGTCAGCCGCCGGACGTTGCCGTCGAGCGTGCTGAGGTAAAGGTCGCCGTCGATCGGCACCAGGATCGACTTCGAATCCGGCGCCCAGCCATATTCCGTGATGCCCTTGGTGCCGGCGATGCGTGCTCGCTCGCGCCGCATCTTCTCTTCTTCCGAGATCGCGGCGCCGGTCCCGATCTTCTTCGAATCGACCAGCATCCGGTCGGTGCCGGTGGCGGTGTCGATCGCCCACAGGTCGAAGCGTTCCTTGTCGTCGGGCCGGTTCTTGAGCAGCGTGACGAAGCGGCCGTCGGGCGACAGGCGAGCTTCGCGCGGCGTCGGGCCGCTGAGGGCCGGGCTGGAGAAGACCCGTTCCAGCGGAATGTCGCCGGCGATGGCGGACGTGGCGACGGCGAGCAACAGGCAGGCAAGTGTGGTGCGCATGGCGAGGGACGGTACGGCCGTTTGCGCAAAAGAAAAGGCGGACCGCGAACGGCCCGCCTTTCAATGTTTAGGCGGGAGAAGCTCTCAGGCTTCCTGAGCCTGATCCACCTGCTGGGCTTCGGCTTCGGCGCCCTGCCCGCCGGGAATGTCGCGCTGCACGGTGCGGCGCTCGGCGATGCGGGCGGCCTTGCCGGTCCGGCCGCGCAGGTAATAGAGCTTGGCTCGGCGGACATCGCCGCGGCGGACGACCTCGATCTTGTCGATGATCGGCGAATAGAGCGGGAAGACGCGCTCGACGCCCTCGCCGAACGAAATCTTGCGGACGGTGAAGCTCGAGCCGACGCCCTTGTTGGCGCGGGCGATGCACACGCCCTCGAACGCCTGCACGCGGGTGCGGTCGCCTTCGATCACCTTGACACCGACGCGCAGCGTATCGCCGGGGCGGAATTCGGGAACGGGCTTGTCCTTGGTCAGCGCGTCGATCGCTTCGCGCTCCAGGGTCTCGATCAGGTTCATTTCTTCTTCTCTTCTTTGTCTCGTCGCCGCGCGCCAGAGGGCGGTGCCTGCGATGCACCCCCGTGGCGCTCGATCAGGTCCGGCCGCCTTAGCCGTGTATCGTTGATCGCAGCCTCGTGTCGCCACGTCGCGATCTTCGCATGATCCCCCGACCGCAGCACTTCGGGGATCGTGCGCCCTTCCCATGTCACAGGCCGGGTATAGTGCGGATATTCGAGAAGCCCCTCATCGAAGCTCTCTTCCTCTCCGCTGGAGGCCGCGCCCATTACCCCGGGGAGGAGCCTTACGCAAGCGTCGAGGATCGCCATCGCGCCGAGCTCCCCGCCCGACAGTACATAGTCACCAACCGAGACCGGCTCGAGCGGCCGCGCCTCGAAGATCCGCTCGTCGAATCCCTCGAAGCGGCCGCACAGCAGGATGACCCCCTCGCCCGCCGCAAGCTCGCGAACGCGCGCCTGGGTGAGTGGAGCGCCGCGCGGGGTCAGCGCCAGCATCGGCCGGCCGTCGGCGACGTGATCGAGCGCCGCCGCCAGCACGTCAGGCCGAAGCACCATCCCCGCCCCGCCACCCGCCGGCGTATCATCAACGCTGCGATGCTTGTCCGTCGCAAAATCGCGGATGTTGGTCGCTTCCAGGCTCCAGAGCCCTTCCTGCAGCGCTTTCCCGGCCAGGCTTGCCCCGAGCGGCCCCGGAAACATGTCGGGGTAAAGCGTCAGCACGGAGGCGCGGAAACTCAACCCCGTCGCCTCCGGGTGGCGAGGGTGGCGCCGACCACGCCGCCGATCCAGGCGAGCAGCGTGAAGCCGCCACCGATCGTCATCACGGCGGCGATCGCCAGATCCTCCATCTGCTCGCTCTGGCCGTGGTTGGCGGTCGCCACGAACAGCATGCCGAGCGACGTCGCGACGGCGGTGATGGCCGGCAGGACCGACGCGGCGACCAGGCGCTTGCGGCGCGCGGTCCATGCGGGCCGGATTGCCGCGAACAGCGACGCCAGCGCCGAGCCCGTGAAAACCGCGAGCGCAAAGCCGATCAGCACCAACGCCCAGTTCATGGCCGCGGGCTAGTCGGGAACCCCGCGAACGGCAATCCATTGGGCAACGGATGGACGAACCAATCCTCGACTGCCTGATTGTCGGCGGCGGACCCGCCGGCCTGACCGCCGCGATCTACCTCGCCCGCTTCCACCTCGACATTTTGGTCGTCGACGGCGGCAAGAGCCGGGCTTCGTGGATCCCGTGCACGCGCAATCATGCCGGCTATCCCGACGGCATCGCTGGTACCAAATTGCTGCAGCGGATGCGCGACCAGGCGTGCAAATATGGCGCGAAGATCGAGACCGAGTTCGTCACCAAGCTCGAGCGCGACGAGAAGACCGGCCTTTTCACCGCGACCTGGGGATCGGGCGAGGCAAAGGCGCGTTCGGTGCTGCTCGCGACCGGCGTCGCCAACCGCCGGCCGCCGATGGACGAGGAGCTGCATGACGACGCGCTCGCGCGCGGCCTTGTCCGCTACTGCCCGATCTGCGACGGCTATGAGGTCACCGACAAGCGCGTCGGGGTCATCGGCAGCGACAGCCATGGCGTCTCCGAGGCGCTTTTCATCCGCAGCTACACCGCGGACGTGACCTTGATTGCCCCGGACAAGGCATTGAATCTGAAGGCGGAAGATCACGCTAAATTGAAGGACGCCGGCATCGAATGCGTCGACGGCCCGGCGCAGGCGGTGGCGATTGCGGACAATTGCATCGTCGTCGACACCGCCGAGGGCCATTATACCTTCGACAGCATCTATCCGGCGCTGGGATCCGATACCCACACGCAGCTCGGCGAAATGGTTGGCGCCGGGCTCGCTTCGGACGGGTGCTTTGTCTGCGACCCCCGCCAGCGCACCAGCATCCCCGGCCTCTACGCGGCCGGTGACGTGGTCCACGGCCTCGACCAGATTGGCCACGCCATGGGCGAAGGCGGGGTGGCCGCGACAACGATCCGCAACGATCTCTGCGCCGAGGAGCCCCGCTGGCGCGAACCCGTCGAAACCCTGGAAAAAGCCGAAACCGGCAGCTAGGTGTATTTCATAGATAACACACTGAATGCTACGCATCGTCCCAGGAGGATTGTATGCGTTCCATTCTTATCGGCTGGGCCTTGGCGCTCGCCGCCTGCGGATCGGCAGAGCCCCGGCAAGCCGTCACCGGACCCCTGCTCAAGGCGTCTCTTGCGGCGACATGGCCGGCGGCAGGTCCGGCACGCCAGGCCGACTTCAGTCCCGACGGTCGGCTGCTGGCTACCAGCGACGCCTCCGGACTGATCACGCTTCGCGACACGAGCGGCTGGCGAGCCGTCGCCCGCCTCCATCACGACGGCGGCGCAACGTCGGTGGCCTTCAGCCCGGACGGGACCAGCCTGTTCAGCGCCGGCTATGATGGCGCGGTGCGAGGCTGGGATGCCCGGAGCGGCAAGCCGACGGGCACATTCAGGGCCTCACCGGCGGCGATCTGGTCGCTCGACGTTTCGCCCGACGGCACGCGCATCGCGGCGGCTGGCGAGGACAAGACGATCCATCTTTGGACGGTCGGGCAGGCAGCAACGCCCAAGGTGCTGCGCGGACACCAGCGGAACGTCTGGGAAGTCCGCTTCAGTCCGAACGGCAAATATCTCGCAAGTGGCAGCTTCGACAAAACTGCGCGGCTCTGGGATGCGATGACCGGCAAGCCCCTGAAGACAATGATCGGGCACGATCAAGCCGTTGTCGGCCTCGCCTTCAGCCCCGACGGCAGGATTCTCGCGACTTCGGGCGACGATTCGACCATCCGCTTGTGGCGGATGCCGGATGGCGCGCCGCTCAGGACAATCTCGGCGGGAAACCACACCTACAAGCTCGCCTTCAGTCGCGACGGTCGCTGGTTGGTCAGCGGCGGCCGGGCACGCGGCGGGCTCGGGACATTCTGGCATCAGCTGACCGGCGCAGGCGGAACAGCGACGCCAATCCACATCTGGCGAACGGCCGACGCCGCGATGGTCGCGGCTTTGCGGGCGAACGACGACATCGCGCACATCGACATCAGCCCCGATGGACAGTGGCTCGCAGCGTCGAGTGAGGACCGGCGCTTCAGCCTGTGGCGGTTGAAACGCAAGAACTAGGCGAGGAACTCTGGATCAACGACGATGCGGCCGTCTTCGAGGTCCGCAATCCCGGCCTTGAACGGGATCAGCGATCGTCTGTCGCCTTCGACCTCGATTTCCAGCAGGTCGCCGGCGCCGTAATTTTCGACCGCCACGACTGTGCCGACTTTACCGCCCTGACCGTCCACCGCAGGCAGCCCGACGAGGTCGGCGTGATAATATTCGCCATCTTCGAGCGGCGGCAGCGCCGACCGGTCGACCTCGACCAGCAACCCGCGCAGCGCCTCGGCGGCGGAGCGATCGGTGATCCCTTCGAACCGCGCGACCGCGGTCTTGCCGCCGTCGCGAATGGCAAGAAGGGGCCATTCGGCGCCCCCAACATACAATTTCTGATGGCGGGAGAGGCTTTCAACGCTGGCGCTGAACAGCTTCAGCCGAACTTCTCCCTTGACGCCATGCGCACCGGCGACGGCGGCAAGCGCGATCTTACGCTCGCCGCCGCTCATGATTACGCCTGGGTGTCCTCGGCGGCGCCTTCGGCAGGCTCTTCACTCGACTCACCTTCGCCCGAAGCCTCAACGCTCTCGGGTGAGCCCTCGGTCGGCGGATTGACGTCGTCGGCGCCCTCGGCGGGAGCCTCTCCAGCCTCGGCCTCAGTTGCAGCTTCAGCAGCCTCTTCCGCCGGAGCTTCAGCGGCCGGGGCTTCGGCCTCGGCCTCCGCAGCCGCTTCCTCGGCGACAGGCTCTTCGGCCGGAACGTCGGCAGTGTCGGCCGGAGCTTCCTCAGAGGCTTCCTCTGTAACGGCCTCGGCCTCGGCAGTCGGCTCCGCAGTGGCCGCCTCGACTTCCTCGGCCACCACGGCCTCGGCCTCTTCCTTCGGCGCGGCGGCAGCCTCTGCAGCTTCCTGCTCGCGCTTGGCGCGATCTTCGAGCCGCTCCTTGGCCTTCTCGCCCGGCTCCGCCTTCTGCGGGTTGTTACGGGCCGGACGCTCGCGCAAGCCAGCGGCGTCGAGGAAGCGCAGCACGCGGTCCGACGGCTGCGCGCCGACACCCAGCCAATGTTGGATGCGGTCGGTGTCGAGCTTTACGCGCTCGGGCGAATCCTTCGCCAGCAGCGGGTTGTAGGTGCCGACCTTCTCGATGAAGCGGCCGTCACGGGCGTTGCGGCTGTCGGCCACGACGATCCGGTAATAGGGCCGCTTCTTCGAGCCGCCGCGAGAGAGACGAATTGCAACTGCCATTGGTACTTCCTTCCTTTTCGTCATTCCCGCGAAAGCGGGAATCGATCTTCTTCAAACTGGATCCCCGCCTGCGCGGGGATGACGACCTGTGGGGTCCGTCATTTCTTCGAAAACTTGTCGAAACCGGGCGGCAGGTTGAACGGCGCTCCGCCGCCCAGGCCCTGCAGCCCTGCCCCGCCTCCGCCTAGGCCGGGCAGGCCGCCGGGAGGAAGGGCGCCCGGGGGGGCAAGTCCGCCGAGCGCGCCTTCCAAGCCGCCTTTGTTGAACATCGCGGCGAGCTTGCCGAGCCCGCCCATTTTCTTCAGCCGCTTCATCGCGGTCGACATTTCCTGATGCATCTTCAGGAGCTTGTTGATCTCCTGCACCGTCGTGCCGCTGCCCTTGGCGACCCGGATCTTGCGCTTGGCGTTGATGACCTCGGGCTTGGCGCGTTCCTTGGCGGTCATCGACGACAGCATTGCTTCCATATGGACCAGCGCCTTGTCGTTCTGCGCCTTGTCCATCGCACCCTTCATGCCCTTGAGGCCCGGCATCATTCCGGCGAGCGCGCCGAGGCCGCCCATCCGCTGCATCTGGCGAAGCTGGGCCCACAAGTCGTCGAGGTCGAACTTGCCCTTGGCCATCTTGGCCGCGAGCTTCTCAGCTTCCTCGACCTGGATGGTCTCGGCGGCGCGCTCGACCAGGCTGACGACGTCGCCCATGCCGAGGATCCGCCCGGCAACGCGATCGGGATGGAACGCCTCGAGCTTGTCGATCGCCTCGCCGACACCGGCGAACTTGATCGGCTTGCCGGTGACCGCGCGCATGCTAAGCGCCGCGCCGCCGCGTGCATCGCCGTCCATGCGGGTCAGGATCACGCCGCTAAGGTCGACCTCGGCGGCGAAGCCCTTGGCGACGTTCACCGCATCCTGGCCGGTCAGGCTGTCGACTACCAGCAGGGTCTCGGCGGGGTTCGAGGCGGCCGCGACCGCCTTCATCTCGCCCATCAGCTGGTCATCTACGTGGAGACGGCCCGCAGTATCGAGGAGCACGACATCGTAGCCCTGGAGCTTGGCCGACTGCAGCGCACGCTTGGCGATATCGACCGGCTGCTGCCCGGCGACGACCGGCAGCGTATCCACGTTCGCCTGGCGTCCGAGCACCGCGAGTTGCTCCTGCGCGGCGGGGCGCGCGACGTCGAGCGACGCCATCAGCACCCTTTTGCGCTCGCGCTCCGTCAGGCGCTTGGCGAGCTTGGCGGTCGTGGTCGTCTTGCCCGAGCCTTGGAGGCCGACCATCATGATCACGGCGGGCGGAGCGACGTTGAGGTCGAGCTCCGCCGTCTCGGACCCCAGCGTCTCGACCAGCGCGTCATGGACGTATTTGACGACCATCTGCCCCGGCGTGACCGAGCGCAGCACTTCCTGGCCGACCGCTTTTTCGGTGACCTGTTCGACGAAATCGCGCGCGACGGGCAACGCGACATCGGCCTCGAGCAGCGCGACGCGCACCTCGCGCATCGCCGCACGCACGTCGGCCTCCGTGAGCGCGCCGCGTCCGCGAAGCCGGTCGAATACGCTGCCGAGCCGATCGCTCAACGTG
>JAICVC010000144.1 GCA_025935515.1 Sphingomonas sp. | reverse complement strand
GCGCCGCCGAGGAACATGCCGATCACCGGACGGTCCTCTTCGCCCTGCCGCAGCGCGATCAGCTCGCGCGCGACCGTGCAGGGTGCGAGGTCGTCGCTTCGCGCCAATTCGATCAACCGCTCGAGCGTCTGCACCGGGTCGCCGCGCGCGCCGAGGTCGAGCGCGATGAGGTTGGTCTTGCCGCTCGGGAGCACCGCGACCGGTGGCGGCGCGTCGCCGAAATGGCCACCGTTGTAGAGCTCGGTCAGCGCCGCCTGCACGGTGCCGTCGCCGCCGTTGATCGCCAGCACCTTGGGCCGGATTCGGGCGATCGACTTCATCGCTTCGCCGATCTGGCTCGCGTGCTCGACCTCATAGTGGAAGACGTCGGGGTGGTCGGCGCAATATTCGCGGATCCGCGGCAGCTGGGCGAGGTTGCCGGTCGACTTGGGGTTGGACAGCAGCGCGATCCTGACCCTCGGCCTCCGCCCGTTGCCGGCGGGCGCGGTGGGGCGCTGTCCCGGGGGGACGGAAGCTCCAGCCTGCCGCTCCACTTTCAACATGTATCCGCGCGCCGTTTCGCTATAGGTGCCTGTCGAACGAGTGGGCCCGAGGCTCGGGTACATTCGTCCGGTGTGGAATCTCGGCTGCGTTTGCGGCCAAATGATGGTGCTGGGACGACCAAATTTGCCCCAACTCGGCCTGATCGATCGCTACCTCGCCCGCCAGATCGCGGTCCCACTGCTGGGGACTTTGATCCTCGCGGCGATGCTGCTCGTCCTCGACAAGATGCTGCGGCTTTTCCAGTATGTCGTCGATGCCGGCGGCCCGGTCAGCGTCGTCTGGCGGATGCTCGCCAACCTGCTGCCCGAATATCTCTCGCTCGGGATTCCGATCGGGCTGATGCTCGGGATCCTGCTCGCCTTCCGCAAGCTGGCCCTGTCATCCGAGCTCGACGCGCTGCGCGGGATCGGCATCGGCTATGGCCGTCTGCTGCGCGTACCCTACGCCTTTGCGATTCCGCTCGCGGCGATCAATCTTGCGATCGTCGGCTATCTCGAGCCCTTCACCCATTACCGCTACGAGGGGCTCCGCTTCGACTTGAAGTCCGGCGCGCTCGGCGCTGCGATCAAGGTCGGCGAGTTCAACCAGCTCGGGCGTCACCTGACGCTCCGCATCGACCGCAGCGAGAACAAGGGCACGCAGCTCCACGGCATTTTTGTCGAGAACGAGGATTCGAACGGCATGACCGTCGCAGCGACCGCCGAGCATGGCCGCTTCCTGGCGACCGACGATCCCGACAAGATCCTGTTCCGGCTGACCAAGGGCCGTCTCGTTCAGGACAGCCCCAAGTTCGCGACTCCGCGCACGCTTGCCTTCGACGTCTACGACCTTCCGGTCAGCCTGCCGGTGATCGACCAGTTCCGCCGCCGGGCGGCGGGCCAGGCCGACGAGCTCTACCTCCACGAGCTGTGGCGGCTCGGCTACGGCGGCGGCGCTTCGACCGAGCCGCAGCGCCTCGCCGCCCAGGCCCATTTCAACTTCCGCATGGTCGAAGTGGTGATGATGTTCATGCTTCCGCTGCTTGCGGTCGCGCTCGCCGTTCCGCCCAAGCGCAGCTCATCGGCGCTCGGCATTTTCGTCTCGATCCTGATCGTGGTCGCCTACCACAAGGTCAACCAATATGCGGAATCCGCCGCGGCCCAGGGCCGGCTCGACCCGACGTTTGGACTGTGGGTGCCGCTCGTGCTCCTCTCGGGCCTGATCTACTGGATGTACCACGTGCTCGCCCATCGCCCCGGCGGCCAGCCGATCGGGGCGCTCGAATGGTTCTTCGCCGGCCTCGCCAAGCGCATCCGCGGCATGATGCCCAAGCCGAGGGAAGCATGATCGCCGCATGATCAACCTCGGCTTCTTTCCCTCGCGCCGTCTCGCTTTGTACATGGTGCGGCTGTTCCTCACGCGCAGCCTCGCCGTCCTGGTCGCGCTGGTGCTGATCCTGATGACGCTCGATCTCCTCGGCGAATCCGGCAAGATCCTGGCGGTGCCGGGGAACAGCGACGCCGACCTGTGGCGCTACGTTTCCTATCGAATCCCGATGCTCGTTTCGCGCTTCCTGCCCTTCTCGGTCCTGCTCGGGACGCTGATCGCCTTCGTCGGTTTGAACCAGCACAGCGAGGTGGTGGCGATGAAGGCGGCCGGCCTGTCGGCGCACCAGATCCTCGCACCGTTGGTCGTCGCAAGCATCGGGATCGCCGGGGTCCTGTTCGCCTTCAACGAAGGCGTCGTCGTCAACTCGACGCGGCGCGTCACTGCATGGAGCGACAATGATTACAAGCCAGTCCCGCCCGCGAGCGGGATTCTCGGCAACGTCTGGGTGCTCAACGGGGACGATTTGATCCGTGCCGGCACCGTCGGCGGGCGGCCGTTCACCGCCCAGCGCGTCACCATCTACGACCGCCCCGGCGGCGTGCTCCATCGCCGGATCGAGGCGGCGCGCGCAACCCCCCGCCCCGGCACGGGCGACTGGCTGCTCCAGGGTGTGCGTATCTACGATGCCGACATGAACGTCGAACGTGTCCTGCCGTCGATTGCGGGGATGAAGGGCGTCACCCCGAACCAGCTCACGCTCGCTAAGGTCGATCCGACCGAGCTCGATTATTGGACCTTGAAGAAGCGCATCGCCGAGCTCGAAGCAGCCGGCCGCCCGGTCGAGGAGGCGCGCGCCGGCCTCGCCCACAAGATCTCCGGCCCGCTCTCGACATTGCTGATGCCGTTGCTCGCCGCGGTCGCTGCGTTCGGCCTCGCCCGCTCCGGACAGGTTCTGTTGCGCGCGGTGATCGGCATGGCGCTCGGCTTCGCCTATTTTGTGGTGGATAATTTCAGCCTGGCGATGGGCAATGCCGGCACCTATCCCCCGCTGGTCGCAGCCTGGGCCCCATTCCTGCTCTTCCTCCTGATTGGCGAGACGGTGCTCATTCGAACCGAGGAGTGAGCGGCGCAGCGCTGCCGGGGCCAATTGCGAGCACGATCACCGCGCCGGCCGGGCACATCATTTACGGCCCGTTCCAAACCATTGATTCAACGCACAATAAAGCTTGCGCGCAGCGCTGTTTCGTTATCGAACATGGCGGTGGGACCAAGGGGAGGGCTTCGGTGTATCCGAGCGTTCATTTTCTCAACCGCCAGGCGGCCCGCGAAAAGCTTGCGGCGCTGCGGGCGCTGACCGACGCGGCGCGTCAGCGCCATCTGGCGCTGGCCGCGGATTACCAGAAACGCGCCGAAGCGATGGGTAGCGCGGCGCGTCCCTGACTAAAGGCCCATGGCCTCGAGCACGCGCGCGGTGAGCGCCGCGCAGTCCACGCCGGCGAAGGGAAAGACCCCGCTCAGCACGGTCGCCATTTCCGGCGCCAGCATTTCCTGCAGTTGACGCTTGCCCCGGAACAGCCGGGTCTTCACCGTCGCGACCGGAAGCCCGAGGATGTCGGCCGTTTCATCGCCGCTCAACCCCTCGATCTCGCGCAGCACGAACACCGTGCGGAACGAATCTGGCAGCTGGCCAACCGCTTTTTCGAGCAGGCCGCGGATTTGCGCGCGGGCGACCGACACGTCGGGTGCCTCGGTCTCGGAACCGCGCATCAGCGCATCGCGATAGCTGTCGAGCACAGCAACGCCCTCCTGTTCGAGATGCCGGCGGCGGCGTTCGTCCGAACGGCGCCGTCCAAGCGCCTCGTTGACGACGATCCGCGTCAGCCAGGTCGATAAAGATGAGCGGCCCTCGAAGGACCCGATGCTCGCGAATGCGGCGAGATAGCCGGCCTGCACCGCTTCCTCGGCGTCGGAGCGGTTCTTGAGGATGCTCCACGCCGCCCGGAACAGGCGCTGGTTGTTGGCGACGATGACGTGCCGGATCGCGTCAGCTTCGCGCGCCGCGCACCGCTGCGCGAGCTCGGCGCTGGTCATCCCGTCATAATCGATTGCCGCTTGGGTCCTGGTCTTCATCTTGGCTCACCGGACTCGAAGGACGCCGCGCATTCCCGGATGATAGCGGCAGATGAACGGGATTGCCCCACTCTTCTTCAGCACGGTCTTGACCTTGGCGTTGGCCGGTAGGTCGGCGTCGAAGCTGTGGTCGGTCGCGGTCGCCGTATGACGCAGGAAATCGCGGTTCACCCAGATGATCGCGTCGCCCTTGCGCAGCTGGGCCGGCACCGGGCCGAACTTCATCTTGTCGATCACGACGGTATAGGTGCGTGGGGCCGCTGCTGCCGGCGGGCAAACCAACAGCAGCGTCCCCGCGCTCACGGCGAAGAACAGGGCGCGCCGCGAACGCACGTCTATTTCAATCCCTTCGCGATCTGCTCGGCGTGCATCTGGTGCTCGCGGAACAGGGTCAGGCCGGTCTGCAGTAGGGACTTGAGCTCGGCATTCTTGGCCGACGGGATCAGCGTCGTCTCAAGCGCGGCGTTCACCGCCTTGTGATAGGCCACCTCATTGTCGATGTAGGCCTTGTCGAAGGCTGCGCCGGACAATTTGGCGAGCCGCTCGCTCGTCGCCTGCGCCGCCTTGGTCAGCCCCTGGCTGGTGGCATTGTCCTCCGGAGTCACGTGGAGCTTCTTGACCAGATCCAGCGCCTTCACATTGACTGCCTGGTGATCGCGGACCATTTCCTCGGCGAAGCCGCGAACCGCCTTGTCGTGCGAGCGGGCCAGCGCCTGCTTGCCGGCGGCGACGTCGAGGCTGCCGGCGGTGTAAGCGATGTGCGCGATCTGCGGATCGGTCGGCGCGTCGGCCGCCGAAGCAGGTACAGTTGCGCTAACGAGCAAAAGTGCGGCCGCAAAGCCTAGCGAACGG
>JAICVC010000092.1 GCA_025935515.1 Sphingomonas sp. | reverse complement strand
CGGCGGCGGCCGGGCGCCCCATCATGTCGGCGGTGTCGCACATGTCCATCGGATCGCGGACGTAACCCTCCGCGATCGCCTGCTTGACGTCCTGGAAGCGCGCAGTCGCGGCGCGTACCGCGGCCAGGTCGGGTTCGGTGCTCGCCGGCCTGGCCGGCTGCGAAAAGACGAGCGCGAGCGCCAGCGCGGTGCTGCTTATCTTCGGGATCATTGATAGCCTCTTGGATTAGAGCGCATAGCTCGTGAGACGAGGATGGAGCACGCGCCGCACCGGGCGGCTCACCGCAGCCGGCCTGGCGGCCGAAAGCGGTTTGACCTTTGCCCCCTCGGCCGATTCATGGTCTTCGGCCTTGGCCCAGGCGGCGCGCGCGAGCGCCAGATCCGACCACAGCGGGCTCATAGCGGAAACGCCTGAACGCCGGTGATGATCTGCATTGCGAGCAGGACCACGCTGACCGTGATCATCCCGCTGAATCCTGTTTTTGCGCGACTGCTAAGCACGGCCACGTTCCCCTTTGGCTTCGTATCTGAAGCGTGGGTCGCCATATGTTCGCGAACCGGTTCACTCGCCACGAGAAAGAGTTGGAAATCCGCGCATCCGCCCGCACCGCAAATGCTGGCCGTTGACGAAATGTGCGGAAATGTGCGGAGATGTCCGTAGTGAACGGGGGCGAGTCGATGCAGGGGGAACTCACCAACGAGGGCAGTGAATCCGTGGCTCTGGTGGTGCGCGAAGAGCTCGCCCGGCGTCGGCTCTCGCGCCAATGGCTGGCCGACGAAGCCAGAGTCAGCCTGTCGACATTGGAAAAGGCGCTGGCAGGCCGCCGGCCATTCACATTGGCGACCGTCGTTCGCCTCGAGGATGCTCTCGGAACCAACCTCAGAAGCCCAGCCGAACGGGTGCAGACGGGACTTAAGCTGTTCGCTCCCGAATCCATGGGCGCCTATGCGCGCCCGGCCGTCCAATGGTTGGAGGGAACTTATCTCACTTTACGGCCGTCGTTCGGCGAACAGGGGGCGATCTTCGCGTATTTGACCTCGATCGCGTGGGACGACGCACGCGCGCATCTGACGTTCAGCGAAGCGGCGCGGACCGACAGCGAATATGAGCAGAAAGGCTTCGTGTCGTTTCCCGTCCTGTCGGGCGCGATTTACCTCGTGACGATCAGCGACGGGCAATATCGCGTCGCGATCCTCAATCGACCGTCCGCCGGCGGGCTTAGCGGAATCCTCCTGACGCTCGCGGCAGGGGCGGGCGCGCAGCTGACTCCGGCCGCCGTACCGATCGCACTCGTCCCGACCGCCGAGCCCGATCCCATCGTCGGGGTGATCCGCGGCGGAGACGCGCATTTCGACGAATATCGCGAGTGCGTCGATCGCATCGTGCAGCGCGGCTTCGCTAGATTCCCGACGTAAATTCACTGCATGACGAGCGTCAAACGCGCAGCTAAGCCGTCATTGTGAAGATCGCCACCTACAACCTCAACGGCATCCGGGCTCGGCTGCCGCGGCTCCTCGAATGGCTGGGACGGGAGCGGCCCGACATCGTCGCGCTCCAAGAGCTGAAATGCGCCGATGAGTCGTTGCCGATCGCCGACATCGAGGCCGCCGGCTACGGCGCTGTCTGGCACGGTCAGAAGGGGTTCAACGGCGTTGCGGTGCTTGCCAGGGGAGATGCGCCCGCGCTTCGCCGCGTGGGACTTCCGGGCGATCCCGATGATAGTCACAGCCGCTACATCGAGGCCGAAGCCAGCGGCGTGATCGTCGGCTCGCTTTATCTGCCCAACGGCAATCCGGTCGGGACCGAGAAGTTCGACTACAAGATCCGCTGGATGGAGCGATTGCACGACCATGCCGCCGAACTTCTCAAGGACGAGCGGCCGGCCGTCCTGTGCGGTGACTGGAACGTTGTGCCCGAGGACCGCGACGTGTTCTCGGTCCGGGCGACCCAGCACGACGCAGTGATGCAACCGGAAGCCCGCGAGCTATGGCGGCGCATCGTCAACCAGGGGTGGACCGACGCGTTGCGCAGCTTTCATTCGCGCGAGGAAAAGCTCTACACCTTCTGGGACTACACTGCCGGCTGCTGGCAGCGCGACCTGGGCTTCCGGCTCGACCATCTGCTCTGTTCGCCCGAAGCCGCCGACCGGCTTCGCGCGGCCGACGTCGACAAATGGGCGCGCGGCGAAGAAAAAGCCTCCGACCACGCGCCGACCTGGGTCGAGCTCAATTAGAGAGTCTTCTCGTAGATCCTGTAGCGGTGGTTGACCGCTGCTCCCGGCAACTGGGCAATCGACAGCATCCCCTTGTTGTCCTCGAGGATCCAGCCGAACTCGCCGTGGCTGGCGCCGAATTTCGTGACCGCGTCGCGCCGGGTGAACTCGATCATCATGAAAGCGAGCTGGCTTGCGAGCCGGCTGTGGTGGAGCTTCTTCGCGACGCCCATCAAGGGCACGCGCAGCCGCCGAGTCCGCGGCTTCCGCAGTCGCCACAGCAGCTTGATGAAGTTGAACGGGAACAGCTCCCCGTTCAAATCCTTGGTCAGTTCGTTGATGTCGGGAATGGTGAGCATGAAGGCGACCGGCTCGCCGTCGATTTCGGCGATCCGGACCAGCTCATTGAAGATGATCGGCTTGAGCTTCTTGCCCGCATAATTGATCTCGGCCTCGGTCAGCGGGACGTAGCCCCAATTGTCCGACCAGGCGTCGTTCAGCAGGTTGAGGATCAGCCGCGCCTCCTCCTTGAACTTCGATTTGTCGACCATTCGGATGCGGATGCGCGGATTGCGCTCGCCCATCGCAATCAGCCGGTCGATCATCGGGTCTTCCCAATGGGTGATGTCGAGGCCGTAGGTGAGGAGGTCCTTGGCCTTGCCGTAGCCAGCCGCCTCGATCCAGGCCTGATATTCGGGGCGATGATGGCCCATCATTGCGGTCGGCGGCTCGGCAAAGCCTTCGATTTCTAGTCCCGGCTCGTCCCAGATCGACAGGCTGATCGGCCCAAACGCGCGCGTCATTCCCTCGGCGCGCAGCCATTCCTCAGCAGTCGCGATCAGCGAGGCGGCCGCCTCGCCGTCGAGCACTTCGAACATGCCCCACTGGCCGGTGCCCTGGCCCATATGTTCCTGCACCAGGTCATCGATCTGCGCGCTGATTCGGCCGACGACCTTGCCGCCGCGCTCTGCCAGCCAGAGCTGGGCGCTGGCATGCTCGAACCACGGGTTCTTACCGGGCGTGATCAGCCCGTGCACCTCATCCTTGAGCGGCGGCACCCAGGCGGGATCGTCCTTGTAGACCTCCCAGGCGAGATCGACGAAGGCCCTGCGGTCTTTCTTGGTACGGACGGGACGGATCGTTACGGGCGCGCTGTTCATCGGCTCGCGCTAGCGGAGCCCTGCACCAAGCGCCAGTTAAGGTTGAGACGCCTAAGTCCCGCCACTATCTCCTTCTAAACAGCGTGCTTCAGCGAGAACATGACGAACACTGCGACCCTCGAGCGCAATCGCACCGGCGCGGCTTCCGAGCCGCGCGGGACCGTGCGCGCCAGGGACGACGCCGCAATGCTAAAAGCCGCGGCGAACCTGACCCGCGACCTCAACGTGCCCAAGTCGAGCGTCTACTGGCTCGACATGCTGGGATCGGCGCTGCTTGGTTACTCCGCGTTGCTGGCAGCGATGCTGGTTGGGCCGACGTGGCTGGCAGTCGCCTGCGGCCTGATCGCGGTCCTCGCACTCTACCGTGCCGGCTCGTTCATCCATGAACTGACGCATATCAAGAAGGGTGCGGTGAAGGGCTTCCGCTTCGCCTGGAACCTGATCGTCGGTGTGCCGCTGATGGTTCCGAGCTTCATGTACGAGGGCGTCCACAACCAGCATCACGCCAAGCGCTATTACGGCACGGTCGACGACCCCGAATATCTGCCGCTGGCGCTGATGCACCCGTGGACCTTGCCGGTCTTCCTGATGGCGGCCGCGCTGGCGCCGGTCGGGATGCTGATCCGCTTCGCCATCCTCGCGCCGCTGTCGCTCGTCTCGCCGAGGCTGAGGAGCCTGGTGGTCGGCCGCTATTCGGGGCTCCAGATCAACCCGAAGTTCGTCCGCCCGAGTCCGGAAGGCGAGTTCGCGCGCGACTGGGCGTGGCAGGAGGCGGCGAGCAGCGTCTGGGCGATCGCCCTGCTGGCGATGGTCGCGACCGGCGTGATCCCGCTCCGCGAATTCCTGATCTTCCTCGGCGTTGCATCGGGCGTGATGTTCCTCAACCAGGTCCGCACCCTGGTCGCGCATCTGTGGGAGAACGGGGGCGAGCCGATGAGCGTCACCGCCCAGTTCCTCGACAGCGTCAACGTCCCGCCGCCGGCCACTCTGCCGGCGCTGTGGGCGCCGGTCGGGCTGCGCTATCACGCGCTTCATCATTTGCTTCCGGGCCTGCCGTACCACGCCCTCGGTGAGGCCCACAGGCGGCTGTGCCGCGAGCTCGATGCCCGCTCGGTCTATCACCACTCGAGCCACCGCCACCTCTCGCTCCTGGTGGTCCGGCTCGCGCGCAGCACGATCGGACGGCGCGCCTAGAATCCGATTGACCCCAATGTAACCTATGAGTTACAAGTAACCTATAGGTTACAAACAAATGGGGCAGTCGATGAGTCCAGTGGCTTCAGGTGCCGTCAAGGCAGGCGTCGCCGGCGCCGTGGTCGCGATCATCCTGTTCAGGACGCGCAAGCTGCCGGCCGCTGAGATGGGCTTCGCGCGGCCGCCGCTCCAGGCGTCGCTGCTGTTCCTCGCGATCTACCTAGCGTGGATGTTCGGGACCGACGCTGTGCTCCACTGGCGAGGACCGTGGGATTGGGGGCCCTGGATTGCCGCGCCGTTGCTTGCATCGGCACTGCGCGTGCTCGCCGTCTGTGTCCTTGGGCCGACAGGCGAGGAGCTTCTGTTCCGCGGCTGGCTCTTCGGTTTCCTTCTCCGGCGCATCGGGACTGCCGCGACGATCGTCGTGACTGCGGCGGCGTGGGCGGTGCTCCACTACACATATTCCTTGCCGGTGATCGGCGTCATCTTCGTCGATGGCTTGCTGCTCGGCCTTGCGCGATGGAAGACTCGCTCGCTGTTTCCCCCAATCGTCATGCACATGCTCTATAATCTCTACGCCATCTGGTGATTCGCGAGGGAAACGGGCTCGGCGCGGCGCAGCTGGGCGAGCTTGACTTGACCACTCATATGATGTTGAGGGCACGCGATCCGGCGGGCGAAGCGCTCGCCGTTGTCGTTTGGGCAAAGCGCGGCCGCCCCGAGTGTCGCCTGGCCGGGGATACCTGATACGGTCCCCCGACGAACGAAAGGACAAGACCCATGCGCCATCGTGTTGGCGGCCGTAAGCTTCAGCGCACCTCGAGCCACCGCGCGGCCCTGTTCCGCAACATGGCTGCAGCGCTCATCAAGCACGAGCAGATCACGACGACCACCGCCAAGGCGAAGGAGCTTCGCCCGTACATCGAGAAATTGGTGACCCTCGCCAAGCGCGGCGGGCTCAGCAACCGCCGCCTCGCCCAGTCGCGGCTGATGGACGATGCGCAGCTCGCCAAGCTCTTCGACGTGCTTGCGCCGCGCTACGCCGACCGCGACGGCGGCTACACCCGAGTGATCAAGGCCGGCATCCGCTCTTCGGACGCGGCGCCGATTGCGGTGATCGAGTTCGTCGACCGGGACGCTGCCGCGAAGGGCCAGGACTCGGGACCGGTCATGAGCGAAGAAGAATTCGAAGCCGCCTGAGGGGCGGACACTCCGGTTCGTCGAACAACTTCTTGAGGATCGAAGGGCGCCGCTGCTAGCGGTACCAACGAAAGTAATACTTTCGTTGGCCGGCTTGCCAGTCGGCGCCCTTTGTTTCGCTGGAGTGCTGTGGATGCGTCGAGTTCTGGCTGTCGCCCTGGTTTCAACCGTTTCTATGATGACCGTTCCGGTGGCGGCGGCGGCGCCTATTGCGGAGCCGGTGCCAGGCATCACCTATCCACAAACCCACCGCGTCGATGTCGTCGACACCCAGTTCGGGGTGCCGGTCGCCGATCCCTATCGCTGGCTCGAGAACGACGTCCGCAATGACCCCCAGGTCGAAGCATGGGTGACGGCCGAGAACCAGGTCACCGACGCCTTCCTTGCCAAGCTGCCGCTGCGCGACTGGTTCAAGCAGCGCATGACGGCGCTCTACGACTACGAGCGGTTCGGCCTGCCGGTAAAGAAGGGCACCCATTACTTCTACACGCACAACAGCGGGCTCCAGAACCAGTCGGTGCTGTTCGTCCGCGACGGCCTGAGCGGCGAGCCGCGGCAGCTCATCGACCCGAACGGCTGGTCAGAGGACGGCGCGACCGCGCTGGCCGAATGGACTCCGAGCGAAGACGGCAAGCTGCTGACTTATTCGATCCAGGACGGCGGCACCGACTGGCGGACCGTCAAGCTGATGGACGTGGCCACCGGCAAGACCCTGCCGGACGAGATCAAGTGGCTGAAATATGGCGGCAACGTCGCCTGGGCTAAGGATGGCAGCGGCTTTTTCTATTCGCGATATCCGGCGCCGGCGGCGAAAGCGGCCTTCCAGAACGCGACGCTCAACCACAAGGTCTATTTCCACAAGCTCGGCACCACGCAGGCGGCGGACCGGCTGGTCTATTCGACCCCGGCCAACCCGAAGCTCAGCCATTATGCGCAGGTCAGCGACGACGGCCGCTGGCTGGTCATCTCGACCAGCCTCGCCGGCGATGAGAACGACATCCACGTGATCGATTTGCGCAAGCCCGGCGCAAAACCGATCGCAGTCTTCACCGGCCTTAAGAACCAGTGGAACTACGTCGGCAATGAGGGCAGTCGGTTCTTCTTTTCGACCGACAAGGATGCGCCGCTGAAGCGGGTCGTGGCGCTGAACGTCGGCCAGGCCGGAGCGACGCCTGAGACCGTCATTCCCGAAGCCAAGGAGGCGCTCGACGATGTCGCCCTCGTCGGCGGCAAGCTGATTGCGGCCTATCTGGTCGATGCGAAGTCCGAGGTCCGCGTCTTCGGCCTGAACGGTCAGCGGCAATCGACCATCGCGCTGCCCGGAATCGGCACCGTCTCCGGCTTCGGCGGCAAGATCTCCGATCCCGAGACCTTCTTCGCCTTCACCAGCTTCAACCGCCCGACGACCGTCTATCGATATGACGCATCGAGCGGCCAGGCCAGCGAATGGGCCGTGCCCAAGCTGACCTTCGACCCTGAGACCGTCTCGGTCGAGCAGCGCTTCTACACGTCGAAGGACGGCACGCGCGTGCCGATGTTCATCGTGCGGAAGAAGGGCGTGACCGGGCCCGCTCCGACGCTCCTCTACGGCTATGGCGGGTTCAACATCTCGGTGACCCCGAGCTTCAGCCCGGCCAACATCGCGTGGGTCGAGAAGGGCGGCACGTTCGTGGTCGCCAACATCCGCGGCGGCTCCGAATACGGTAATGCGTGGCACGACGCGGGCCGGCTCGCGAACAAGCAGAACGTCTTCGACGACTTCATCGCCGCCGGCGAATATCTGAAGGCCAACGGCATCGCCGCGCCCAAGGGTCTCGCCGCAATTGGTCGGTCGAACGGTGGGCTGCTCGTCGGCGCGGTGACCAACCAGCGCCCCGACCTTTTCGACGCGGTCGCGCCGGGCGTCGGCGTGATGGACATGCTGCGCTTCGACAAGTTCACCGCTGGCCGCTACTGGGTCGACGACTACGGCCACCCCGACAAGGAGGCCGACTTCAAGGCGCTGCTGGCTTATTCGCCCTATCACAACATCAAGGGCGGCAAGGCCTATCCCCCGCTGATCGCGGTGACCGCCGACACCGATGACCGCGTGGTGCCCGGCCACAGCTTCAAATATATCGCCAAGCTGCAGAACACCGTCGACGTCGGCTCGGCGCCGCACCTGATCCGGATCGACACGCGGTCGGGCCACGGCAGCGGCAAGCCGATCACCAAGATCATCGAGGAATATTCCGACGTCTATTCCTTCCTCGGCCATTTCACGGGTCTCCGCCCCTGAGTCGTGTTGCTTGTGGATAAGTGGTAAAAGCATGCCACCGCACCGGGGGGTGTTGGGGCATGCGCTATTACCGCCTGTACTTCATGGACCGCTTCAGCGGGCACATCGATCATTTCCGCGAGTTCGAAGCGGAAGACGATGAGGCCGCGGTGGCGGTCGCCGAAGGGTGGCGCGAGAATTGTCCGATGGAGCTGTGGAACCGGCAGCGAAAGCTCAAGCATTGGGACGACGCGCGGCGCTCCGACTGATCAGCTTAACCGCAGCAAACGGTCGGTTCAGCGCTGATGCAACAGCGTAACGATAGGCGACCGAATGGGTCGCCGTGCGTT
>JAICVC010000036.1 GCA_025935515.1 Sphingomonas sp. | reverse complement strand
GTCGGGGGCGATGATGACTTCGGCAAAGAGCTTGCCGATCGCCTCGACGGTGTCGCCGTCGAGCGGCCGGTTGGCGGCGATGATGCCGCCGAAGGCGCTGACCGGGTCGGCGGCGAGGGCGCGGCGATAGGCCTCGGCGAGCGTGTCGGCGACGGCGACACCGCAGGGGTTGGCGTGCTTGACGATGACGACGGCCGGCCGCTCGAACTCGGCGACCAGCTCATAGGCGGCATCGGTGTCGTTGAGATTGTTGTAGGAGAGCTCCTTGCCCTGCACCTGGCGCATCGTGGCAACGCCGAAGCGCTGCTCAGGCGTGCGGTAAAAAGCGGCGCTCTGATGCGGGTTCTCGCCGTAGCGCAGCGGCATCTTGCGGGTCGCTGACAGCGTCCACTTCTCGGGCCAGCGCTCGCCCTGGTCGGCGAAGGCGAACCACTGCGCAATCGTCGAATCATATTCGGCGGTCAGCGCGAACGCCTTGGCCGCGAGCTTCTTGCGGAATTCGAGCGTGGTCCCACCGTTGCGGTCGAGCTGCTCCACCAGCGCCGCATAGTCCGCCGGGTCGGTCACGATTGCGACGTCGGCATGGTTCTTGGCGGCCGAGCGGACCATCGAGGGGCCGCCGATGTCGATATTCTCGATCACCATGTCGCGGTCGGCGCCGCTCATCACGGTGCTGAGGAACGGATAGAGGTTGACGACGACGAGGTCGATCGGCGCGATTCCGTGCTCCGCCATCGCCGCCGCATGCTCCGGGTTGTCGCGGACTCCGAGCAGGCCGCCGTGGACCTTGGGGTGAAGCGTCTTCACCCGGCCGTCCATCATTTCGGGGAAGCCGGTAAGGTCGCTGATGTCACGCACCTCGGCGCCATGTTCGCGCAGCTTCGCCGCCGTGCCGCCGGTCGACACGATCTCGACGCCATGCCGCGCGAGCCCCGCGGCAAGCTCGGCCAGGCCGATCTTGTCGGAAAGCGAGATCAGCGCCCGGCGAACGGGAACGAGGTCGGTCATCGATACTCCTTATGACTAGCTGGCGCGGCGGAAGGTCCAGCCGATTTCGCCGCCCAATGCCGACACTTCGCCGACAATGACAAGCTGGCTCGTGCGCTGCGGCTCGCCGCGGCCGTCGATCCACAGGCTTTCCTCGATTGCGAGGTTGCCGCCGCGGCAGCGGAAGTTCCACGGCGGCGCGCCCTTCGAGCGGAGGATCGCGCCCATCCCGTCGGCAGTGGTCGTCGCCTCGACCCCCGGAGCGAGGTGGAAGCGCACCGCATAGGGCGCCGACTCGCGGATTTTCTTGCGGCCCTTCGGCATCAGCTGGTCGGCCCCGCGCAGCTCCTTGCCGTCGTTGCCGAGCATCAGGCTGCGCTTGTGGATCAGCCCGAACGAGCGGACGTAGCCGTCGTGGCTGGCCTCGAGCCGGCTGGCGTCATTGTCCTCGCTACGGTCGATGGCGACGTCCTCGACGCCTTTGCCGAGCGAGCCATCGGTGACGATGTTGGTCGAGTTCGTATCGGCGAGGACCAGCGTACTATAGGCCGCGGTCGTCCTCAGCCCCTCGACCAGCTCGTCGGGCAGGTCGGTCGGCAGCGGCCCGGGCCCGCCGCAATTGACCACCAGCCGCTGTCCGCCGTCGGACAGCTCGAAGGCCAGGGTCGACGCAGCGCCCCGTTCGGCCAGCTTCTGCGGCGGCGGCGGGGCCGCATCCAGGACCAGGATCGTGCCCAGCGCCGACATCCGCTGATAGCCCCAGCCACGCGCGTTGCGCAGCGGCCGCGCGCGCATCCCGCAGCCGTCGATCAGCGCCGCGAGCCGCGAGGATTCCCCCGGCCCGCATCCCTGCCAGCTCGAAAGGGCGCCATCCCCCATCATGATCCCGTGCAGCGCCGCGAGCGAGGCCTGGGCAGCGGCTTCGATGCCGTCCGGAATGGTCTGCTTGGCGGCGAGATAGCAGGCGCGCAGCAACCCGAAGCGGTCGACCAGCTGCATCTGTTCGTAGGGCGAACGGCTGACCAGCCCGCCGTCGTCGAATTGCGCCGACGTCAGCGCTCGCGCCAGGCCGGCTTCGCCGCGGGCAACGCGCGGAACTCCGCCCTGCACCAGCAGCCCGGCGGCGACCACGCCGGACCAGGCGGTGACCCGGTCGAGCCCGGCCGCGGCCTTGTCGGCATTGGCGTCGAGGTGGCGGGCGCCGCGGGCCAAAGTGTTGAGCAAAGCGGAGCGGTAGCCGCTATCGCTGCTCGACAGGATGTACGGCGCGTAAGCGGTCCAGAAGAGGATGCGCTCGCCCCACAATTGCGGCGCCCAGGCCTCGTCGGCCCTGGTACCGTGCGCCAGCAGCCAGCGGCCGACCACGGCCTCGGCAAGCCGCGCACCTTTCTCCCGCGATGCGGCGGCGGCGAGGTCGCGCAGCCAGGAGAAGCCCTGAAGCTGCTCGGCGAGCGGCCCGGCCGCTCCGGCCTCGCCGAAGTCCAGCTCCTTCAGCGGCAGTGTCTCGCTGCCGACCGTAAAGCGCCCGGCAAGCAGCGCGTCACCGCGCGTGCGTTCGCCGTGGACATGGTCGCGCGGCACCGCGACCAACTTCAGCGGCTGCTTCGACCGCTTGAGGCGGGACAACAGCGAACCGCGCGCGAGCTTGCTGACCACCGCTCGCTCGGCGGCCGATCCGTCGCCGCTCACGCGTCGCCTCTGAGCGCCTTGATGTTCCCTGCGTAGGCGGCCGGCCCGCCACGGAAGACGGCAGTGCCGGCGACCAGGGCCGTGGCGCCAGCATTCACCGCCTGCCGCGCCGTCTCCTGATCGATCCCCCCGTCGACTTCCAGCACGACGTCCAGCTGTTCCTTCGCGATCCGGTTGGCGATGGCCTCGATCTTCTTGAGCTGGCCAGTGAGGAACTTTTGCCCGCCGAACCCCGGATTGACGCTCATCACCAGCACGAGGTCGACATCGCCGAGCACATAGTCGAGCGTCTTCGCCGGGGTCGCCGGGTTGAGCGACACGCCCGCTTTCTTGCCCAGCGCCTTGATGCGCTGGACGGTGCGATGGAGGTGCGGACCGGCTTCGGGATGGACGGTGATGATGTCGGCGCCCGCCTCGGCAAAAGCATCGAGGAAGGGATCTACCGGCGAAATCATCAAATGGACGTCGAACGGCTTTTGCGTGTGCGGGCGCAGCGCCTTCACCACGCCGGGCCCGATCGTCAGGTTGGGGACGAAATGCCCGTCCATCACGTCGATATGGATCCAGTCGGCGCCGGCCTCGTCGATCGCGCGCACTTCCGCGCCGAGCGTAGCGAAGTCGGCGGACAGGATGGAGGGCGCGATGACCGGCATGACACCCGATTAAACGGGATTAACCCGCGCGGACAAGGCGGGCGATGAAGAAGCCGTCGAGCCCGCCTTCCGCTTCGAGCAGGCCGGGGAGGATGCGCACCCAGCCTTCGGGCGAGACGGGCGCGAATTCGGGCAGGTCCGATTCCTCCCCCTTGTGGGGAGGGTTGGGAGGGGGCGCGTTATCTGCGTCAGCCGATAACGCCAGCAAATGAGTCTCATCGGCCGCGGACGCGGCCGGCCCCCCACCAACCTCCCCCACGAGGGGGGAGACTTTGAGCTCGTCGAGCAGGAAGTCGTCACGGCTTGCGAGAAACTGGTCGATGATCTGCTCGCCTTCCTGCGGCTCGAGCGAGCAGACGGAATAGACCAGAACGCCGCCAGGCTTCAGCCAAGAGGCTGCGCGACCGAGCAGCTCTCCCTGCACATCGGCGCTTTCGGCGATCAACCTTGGCCGGGCCCGATAGAGCACTTCCGGATGGCGGCGGAACGTTCCGGTGGCCGAGCAGGGCGCGTCGAGCAGGATTGCATCGAACTGCCGGTCCGGCTTCCACTTCAGCGCGTCGGCTTCGACGAGTTTCGCGTCGAGGTGAGTCCGTTGCAGATTTTCCTGCAGTCGTCCGAGACGACTTGCCGACGCGTCGACCGCGGTGACTGCATGACCGGCCGCCGCCAGCTGCATCGTTTTGCCGCCCGGCGCCGCACAAAGATCGAGCACGTCGCTGGCACCCGCCGGAATCAACCGCGCGGGAAGCGATGCGGACAGGTCCTGCACCCACCATCGGCCCTCGCCGAAGCCGGGAAGCGCGGTGACCGACGCGCTTTGCAGCCGCACGTGATTCGCCGCCAGCGATCGGCCTTGATTTGCATTCGCGTACGCCTGCGCCTCGCCATGGTCGGCGAACGTCAGGTCGAGCGGTGGACGCCTGGCGATCTGTCTGCGCGCCGCCAGTACGCTTGCTTCGCCCCAGGCCGAGCCCCATCGCTCTTCGACGTCGGCTGGGAGCCTCGGCGAATCCACCGCTGGCAGGCCGCGCCGAAGCAGTGTGCCGAGCACGCCATGAACAAGCCGCCGCGGCCCTCCGTCCACGAGGGGCAAGGCGGTCGCGACCAGCGCATGCTCCGGCGTGCCGAGGCCGATCTTCTGGGCAAGGGCCAGCCGCAGCACCATCCGCGCCTTGCTGTCGTCGGGCAGCCGCTGCCGGGTGGCGCTGTCGATCAGCCCGTCGAGGTCGGGGAGCCGCCGCAAGGCCTCGCCCGCGATCGCCACGGCCAGTGCGTGATCGGGCGGCGAAAGGTTGCGGATCGCGCCGCCGGCTGCGTCCAGGGTCCGGCCACGCCGCAAGACTGCGTCGAGCATTTGCAGCGCCGCTCGCCGGGCGCCGAGGCCTTCAACGCTTGGCATTGGGGCTTCCGAACGCCATTTGGAGATGATGAAGCGCCCGAAACATCTCGACCCGCCGGCTTACTTGAGTCCGTCGCCGCCGGTTCCTGAACCGGAGCCGCTGAAAGACCGAAGCCCGCCCGCCGGCGAGGAGGAGCGGCTCGATCCCACCCGCTATGGCGATTGGGAAAAGAAGGGCATCGCGATCGATTTCTAGACGCCCTCGGCGCGCGGCGGGCGGGTCAGCAACGCGCCCAGGATCTCATCGACATTGGCCCGGCCGGCGATCAGCGCGTCGACTGCATCGACGATCGGCATGTCGATATTTTTCTCGCGCGCCAGGCGAGCAAGGACCGGGGCGGTGAATGCGCCCTCCGCCACCGTCTTGCGGTTGGCCATCAGCTCGGCGGCGGAGCGACCCTCGCCGATGCCGAGCCCAAGCGAATAATTGCGCGAGCTGGTCGAGGAGCAGGTGAGCACCAGGTCGCCGAGACCGCTCAGGCCAGTGAGCGTCTCGCGCCGCGCGCCGAAGGCGAGTCCGAACCGCGTCATCTCGGCGAATCCCCGGCCGATCAGCGCGGCGCGCGCGTTCTGGCCGAGCCCCTTGCCCTCGACCACGCCGCAGGCGATCGCGAGCACATTCTTGACCGCACCGCCGATTTCCGCCCCGGCGACATCGTTGGAGACGTAGATGCGGAAGGTCGGCTGCGCGATCCGGTCGCGAAGCTGCTTTGCCAGCCCCTCGTCCTGGGCGGCGAGCGTCACCGCGGTCGGCAAGCCGCGCGCGACCTCATGCGCGAACGTAGGGCCCGACAGGACGGCCACGAGGGCAGCGGGACAAGCTTCCCTAGCAACGCGATGGAGCAGCTGCCCGCTCTTCTCCTCGATCCCCTTGGAACAGAGAATGAGCGGCTTTCTGCAGTCCGGCGCCTTCTCCAGCACCGTCCGCATGTGCTGTGCGGGGGTCACCACCAGCCACGCCTCGCACGCGTCCAGCTCGCCCAGGTCGGCCGTGGCCCGAATGCCGGAATTCAATGGGATGCCGGCGAGAAAAACGGAGTTCTCGCGTTTCGCGTTGACCGCTTCGACCACCTCGCGCTCGAGCGCCCACAACAGGGTCTCTTCGCCGCCAGCCGAGGCGACCTGCGCCAAGGCCGTGCCCCAGGCGCCGCCGCCGATGACCCCCAGCTTCACGCCTTAACGCCCGCGCCGCGAACCTTCTCGGCGCGCTCGTCGAGCGGCCAACGCGCGCGCGCCGGAACGTCAAGCGGGTCGCAGTCCCCGGCGGCGAAGCGCTCCGCGCCGGCCCAGGCGATCATCGCGGCATTGTCGGTGCACAGCCAGGCGGGCGGAACGCTGAAACGGCGCCCGCTCTGCTCGGCAAGTTCAGCGAGCGCGCCGCGAATCGCCTGGTTGGCGGCGACCCCGCCGGCAACCACCAGCGCCGGCGCATCGCTGGTTCGCAGCGCCAGCCGGGTCCGGTCGACCAGGCAATCGACCACCGCCTGCTGGAAGCTCGCGGCAATATCCGCCGGCGCAAAGTCGTCTGAGGCGACTGCGCGCTGCACCGCGCTCTTCAGGCCAGCGAAAGAAAAATGCGGCTCGCCGGAGCCGACCAGCGGCCGGGGCAGCCTCACTCCCTCGGGGTTGCCGGTCCTCGCCAGTTGCTCGATCGCCGGGCCGCCTGGATAAGCAAGGCCGAGCAGCTTGGCGGCCTTGTCGAACGCTTCGCCGGCGGCATCGTCGATCGTCGTCGCAAGCCGGCGATAGTCGCCGATCCCGCGCACCTCGAGCAATTGGCAATGGCCGCCCGACACCAGCAACAGCAGGTAGGGGAAGCCGAGGTCGGGGTCGGCGAGGCGCGGAGAGAGCGCATGGCCTTCGAGATGGTTGACCGCGATCAGCGGCTTGCCGGCAGCCAGCGCCAGTCCCTTGCCGGCGAGCAAGGCGACCATCACCCCGCCGATCAGCCCCGGGCCCGCGGTCGCAGCGACCGCGTCGACCTCCGCAATCGACAGCTTGGCGTCAGCCAGCACCCGTTCGATCAGGCCGGGCAGGATCTCAACATGGGCCCGCGCGGCGATCTCCGGCACCACGCCGCCATAGGCTTGATGTGCGCTGTTCTGCCCGACCACCGACTGCGCGAGGATTCGCCGGTCTGACGTCACCAGCGCTACGGCGCTATCATCGCAACTGCTCTCGAGGCCGAGGATTAATGTCATTTCGCGTCCGGCCCTTTGCCTGAAGGCGCGGCGATGCACTAGGGGTGAGGAATGCAAGGGCTTCGCCTCGGGACTCGCGGATCCGCGCTCGCCTTGGCGCAGGCGCGCAAGGTCGCTTCGGCGATCGAGGCGGCGCAGCGCTGGCCCGAGGGCTGGGTCGAAATCGTGACCGTCACCACGACCGGCGACAAGGTGCAGGACCGGCCGCTGGCCGAGATCGGCGGCAAGGCGCTGTGGACCAAGGAGCTGGACCGCGCCCTGCTCGAAGGCGAGGTCGATTTTTGCGTCCATTCGATGAAGGACGTCGAAAGCGTCCGGCCGGCCGACATTCACATCGCCGCGGTCCGGCCGCGCGGTGACGTGCGCGACCGGATCATCGGTGCCGAATCGATCGAGAAACTGAAGCAGGGCGCGCGCGTCGGCACCTCCTCGCCGCGCCGCGCCGCCCAGCTGCGTAGGCTCCGCCCGGACCTTCAGATCGTGCCCATCCGAGGCAATGTCGAAACGCGGCTCCAGAAGGTCGAATCGGGCGAGGTCGATGCGACCCTGCTCGCCTCAGCCGGGCTCAAGCGGCTCGAGATCGATGCCGGCACCGCGATCCCGACCGAGATCATCCTCCCGGCCCCGGGCCAGGCGGTGATCGGCATGGAATGCCGCACCAACGACACCCGCACGCAAAGCGTGCTCAGCACGGTCAGCAACGGCATCACCTACAATTGCGTGATGGCCGAGCGGGCCTTCACCCGCGCCCTCGGCGCGACCTGCCATTCGCCGGTGGCTGCGTTCTGCGTGCTCGAGGACGGCGACCTCAGGATGCGCGGCCAGCTGTTCAGCGAGGACGGGAGCGACATGGTCGAGGACCGCGCCGCCTTCGACTGCGGGGACTGCAAGTCGCCCGAAACGCTTGCCCGCTCGCTGCTCGAGAAGGCGCCTGACTCGATCCGGAGGCTGTTCGGCGCCTGAATGCGGCCCGTGCTGGTCCTGCGCCCGGAGCCCGGAGCCAGCGCTACGGCCGGGCGCGCGCACGCGCTTGGGCTCGATGCGATCGTGGCACCGCTGTTCGAAGTCGAACCGGTCGACTGGCAAGCCCCGGACATAAGCGGCTTCGACGGCCTGTTGCTGACGAGCGCCAATGCGCTTCGCTTCGGCGGTGAGCAGCTGGAAGGGCTGCGCGGACTCCAGGCTTACGCCATCGGCGAAGCGACCGCCGGGGCGGCGCGTGCAGCCGGCTTCGACCTCGCCGCGAACGGCCGGGCCGACGTCGATCGCCTCCTCGGCTCGATCGATGCGGGGCTGAAGCTCCTGCATCTCTGCGGCGCCGACCGGCGCGAGCCGGTGGATGCGCGGCAGTCGATCACGCCGATCCTCGTCTACCGGTCTAAGCCGATCCCTGCCCCCGACTTGTCGGCCGCGCCGGGCAGCGTCGCGTTGATTCATTCCCCGCGGGCGGGCCGCCGGTTTGCCGACCTTGTCGGCGACCGCTCGCCGATAGCCATTGCGGCGATCAGCCCCGCCGCGGCCGACGCGGCAGGGCCCGGGTGGAAGTCGATCGATGTCGCAGGCCAGCCCTCCGACGAAGCGCTGCTGGCCCTCGCCGCAAGGCTGTGCAACAAGCCGGACCCGGAATGAACGGGAGCGGGACCCGCACTGGCATGGGTTGGGGCGCGCGGCTGCTGGTCGCGCTGGTGCTGGTCTTCGTGGGCGCGGGTGCGGCCGTTTGGGGCCTCGCGCATTATCAGCCGGCGGCGCGCTTCCTCGGCATCGCACCGGCGGCGCCGCAGGGCGCGCTGCAAGCCTCTCCTCAATCGCCCGCAAGGATCGCGGCCCCGCCCGCGCCAATGGAGGCGCCGATCCGCGCCGACGATACGCGCCTCGCCTCGCTCGAAGGCCGGATCGCGCGCGTCGAGAACGCGACCGCGCGAGCGGAAGGATCGGCGGGCCGCGCGGATGCGCTCGTCGTCGCCTTTGCCGCGCGCCGCGCGATCGATCGCGGAGTCGCGCTCGGCTATCTCGAGAATTTGCTCGCGGCGCGGTTCGGGACGCTGCACCCGGCGGCGGTCGCGACCATCGTCACCGCTTCCCACCAGCCGGTCCGGCTCAATGACCTCATCGGCGAATATGAGACGCTCGGCCCCGATCTTCGGCGCGGCGGCCCGCAGGACAGCTGGTGGACCAATTTCAAGCGCGAGATGGGGTCGCTGGTCGAGGTCCACCGGGCGACGCGGCCCGCTCTCAATGCCGAGGCGCGCTACGATCGCGCACTGCAGCGCCTGTCGTCCGGCGACGTCGACCAGGCGCTTGCCGAGACGATGCGGCTGCCGGGCGCGGCGCGAGCCGGCAACTGGACGGCCAAGGCGCGCCGCTATGTCGCCGCCCACCGCGCGCTCGACGAAATCGAGTCCGCAGCGCTGCTCCCGGGCACCAACACGCAGCGCTGACGCGGTCCGAAACAGGCTTGGCAAGCGACTCCGCCTTTGCGATTCCTGCACAGCGGCGGTTCAGCAGTGGCGCGCTAAGCATTTGCGAACAGTGATGAAGTCGGGGAGGGGTTGAGGTCATGACGTCAGTCTGGAAGCGGTTCGGGCTCGGATTGACGCTGGTTGCCGCGGCCTCGATCAGCGCTTCGGCGACCAGCCAGAGCGCAGCGCCGGTCCAGTCCCGCCATGCCGCCGCGCCGGCCCGTCCGGTCCCAACCGCACCGCCCTACCTTCGCGACCGGATCGACGAGCTTGGCCGTGGCTTCAACGGCCGCGTCGGGATCGCCGTCCGCGCGATCGACGACGGCTGGAGCACCGGCTGGAAGGCCGACGAGCTCTATCCCCAGCAGAGCGTCAGCAAATTGTGGGTGTCGATCGCGGCGATGGACGCGGTCGACAAGGGCAGGGTCTCGCTCGACGACCGGGTCACCCTGACGCGCAGCGACCTCACCCTGTTCCACCAGCCGATCCGCGATCTCATCCTCGGCGGCGGCGCTTACACCACCAGCCTCGGCGACCTCATGGTCCGCGCGATCACCACCAGCGACAATACCGCGAACGACAAGCTGATGCGGTCGGTCGGCGGGCCCGGCGCAGTGCGCGAGATGATCAGGGACAAGCAGCTGGGCGCGATCCGTTTTTACGACGGCGAACGCGCGCTCCAGAGCCGGATCGCGGGGCTGATTTGGAGTCCGAGCTATTCGATCGGAACCGCGTTCTGGCAGGCGCGCAACGCGCTTCCGCTGTCGGTCCGCAAGGCCGCGTTCAAGCGCTACGTCGAGGATCCCTACGATGGCGCATCGCCGAGCGCGATCGTCAATGCGCTGGCCCGGCTGAAGCGCGGCGAGCTGCTCTCGCCCGCCTCGACGATGCGGCTGCTCAACATCATGAGCAACACCAAGACCGGCGCCAACCGCTTAAAGGGCGGGCTGGCCCCGGGCTGGGTGCTCAACCACAAGACCGGGACCGGGCAGGAGCTCAGCGGGCAGCAGGCCGGCTACAACGACATCGGAATCCTCACCGCGCCCGACGGCAAAAGCTATTCGGTGGCGGTGATGATCAAGCTGACCTCGGTGCCGTTGCCGGTGCGGATGACCCTGATGAACAATGTGGTGCGCGCGGTGATCGCGCAGCACGACATGCAATATGCGAGGATCGCGCAGCAGTAGCCGGTGGGCTCGGAAGCCGAGCCCCACGGGGTCATTCTACCGAATTGCCGCCGCGACCCAGCGGCTTCACGTGCACCGTCTTGATGTTGACGAACTCGTGGATTCCGAAGGCGCCGCATTCGCGCCCGTAACCCGAATGCTTGACCCCACCGAACGGCGTCCGCGGGTCCGAGCGGACATTTTCGTTGACGAAGCTCATGCCCGCCTCGAGCTCCTCCGCGGCAATTCGGCGGCCGCGGTCGAGGTCGGCGGTGATCACGCCCGAGCCGAGGCCGAACTCGCTGTCGTTGGCGATCCGGATTGCGTCGGCTTCGCCATCGGCCGCGATGATCGCGGCGACCGGTCCGAACACTTCTTCGTCATGCGCGGGCTGACCGGCGCGAACGTCGCCGAGCACCGTCGCCGGGTACCAGGCTCCGGGCCGGTCGGGCACCTTGCCGCCGAGCAGCAGCCTGGCGCCGTTCGCGACGCTCCGCTCGACCTGGCGATGGATTTCGTCGCGCGCCTTCACGCTCTGCATCGGCCCGAGCTTCGTGCCTTCCTGCGCCGGGTCGCCCATGGCGTAGCCGCGCATCGCCTCGACCAGCGCCTTCTCGAACGGCTCGAGGATCGACCGGACGACGATGAAGCGCTTGCCCGCGATGCAGCTCTGGCCGCCATTGACCATCCGCGCTTTCGCCGCAAGCTCGGCCGCGGCCTCGATGTCGGCGTCCTCGAGTACGACATAAGCGTCTGAGCCGCCGAGCTCGAGCACGCATTTCTTGAGCACCGAACCGGCCTCGGCAGCGACGGCCCGCCCAGCGGCGACACTTCCCGTCAGCGTGACCGCGGCAACATTGTCGTCCTTGATCAGCGCCTCGACGTACTTGGTTGGAAGGAGCAAGGTCCGGAACAGGTCCCTGGGTACTCCCGCCTGATGGAGCACGTCCTCGATCGCCAGGGCGCAACCCGGCACGTTGCTGGCGTGCTTCAACAGCATGCCGTTGCCCGCCATCAGCGCCGGGGCCGCGGCGCGGATCACCTGCCAGAAGGGGAAGTTCCACGGCATGATCGCCAGGACGATCCCGATCGGGTTGAAAGTGACGAACGCTTCGCCGCCGCCGATGTCGGCCTCCTGGTTGGCGAGATATTCCGCCGCGTGATCGGCAAACCACTCGCAGTGGAACGCGCATTTCTCGACCTCGGCGAGACCCTCGTCGAAGGTCTTGCCCATTTCCTCGGTCATGAGCCGCGCGAACTCGTCCTTGCGCGAGCGGAGGATTTCGGCGGCCTTGTGAATCACCGCGGACCGGTCAGCGAAGCTGGTGCGGCGCCACTTCAGAAAGGCCGTGCGGGCCGACTTCGCGGCGGCCAGCGCATCGTCGAGGTTGTGCGGCTCATAGGCCTTGCCCGGCTCGCCGTTCGCCGGATTGATGGTCTGGAACGTCTTTGCACTGCTCTGCGGACGGGTGAGCTCTGCCTGTTCAGCCATGAACGAGTCTCCTTACGCAGGGATACCGTCCCCTTCGTGCCAAACCAACGGAGCGTGAGGCGGATCGGTTGCATGAAGAGACGAGTTTTACCGCTCGCTGCGTTCTACGCTCCAGTTCGAAAACTGCTCGCCGGCTGTTCGCGAAACTGGAGCGGGCGAAGGGATTCGAACCCTCGACCCCAACCTTGGCAAGGTTGTGCTCTACCCCTGAGCTACGCCCGCTCTGAGCTGACGCCGGAAGCTGGGCCCGGCGGAGGTGAGGCGGGCGCCTAGCATGGCCCGATGCGCTCCCGCAAGGGAGCTTATTGGCCGCTTGTGGCGCTTCGCCTTGCCGCCCATATGGGCCCGCAACACGCACTGTCGAAGGAGTCTTTCGAACCTTGGCGACCCTGGGTCTCAGCGAAGCCGAACGCGAATCGGTCGAGCGGTTCGAGCGCGACGTGATCCAGCCGTCGATGACGGCGCTGGTCATCCTCGATTTCTGGGCGGAATGGTGCGGGCCGTGCAAGCAGCTGTCGCCCGTGCTCGACAAGGTCGCCGAGGATTATGCGGCGAAGGGCGTCAAGCTCGCCAAGATCGACGTCGACCAGGAGAAGCTGCTCGCGGCGCAATTCCGGATCCAGTCGATTCCGACCGTCTATGCAATCTACCGCGGCCAGCCGGTCGCCGACCTCACCAACTATCGCAGCGAAGGGCAGATCAAGCAGGCGCTCGACCAGCTGCTCGCGCAGCTGAAGATCGAGCCCGAGGGCGCCGCTCCGCAGGCCGAGATCGAGCCGCTGATCGGAATGGCCGAACAAGTTCTTGCCGACGGCGATGCTCCGCGTGCCGTCAACATCTTCCGCCAGGTGCGCGAGGTGGCGTTCGACAATGCCGAGGTGATGGGAGGACTGGTGCGCTCGCTCGTCGCTGCGGGCGAGACGGATGAGGCACGCACGATCCTCGACAGCCTCCCGGCCGACCAGGCCAAAAAGCCGGAGGTTGCGCGCGCCCGCGCGGCGCTCGAAGTTGCGACCGCCGGTCCTGCTGCCGACACCTCCGCGCTCGAATCGCGGCTTGCCACCAACCCCGACGACCATGAGGCCCGGTTCGGGCTCGCGAACGCGAAGATGGCGGCTGGCGACCGCGACGGCGCGGCCGACGCCTTGCTCGAGATCGTCGGGCGCGACCGCGAGTGGAACGAAGGCGCCGCCCGCGCGCGCTTCCTCCAGCTCCTCGAAGCGCAGGGCCTCGAGGACCCATGGTCGAGCGCGCAGCGGCGGCGCCTCTCGGCCTTGCTCTTCACATGAGCCGGACGCTCCGGGTCCCCATCTTCCCGCTCCCCGGCGCGATCCTGTTCCCGCGTTCGCAGCTGCCGCTGCACATCTTCGAGCCGCGCTATCGGGACATGGTGCGCGATGCGATCGACGGCGGCGGGCAGATCGCGATGATCCAGCCGCATCGCCTCGACGACGACAATCTGGCGCCGCTCTACAGCGTCGGGTGCGTCGGCGAGCTGGTCGGCGTCGAGGAGCTGGATGACGGGCGCTACAACATCGTCCTGCTCGGCTCGCAGCGGTTCCGGTTCGTCAAGGAAGCGGATACCGACGCCGCCTATCGCTGCGCCGACGTCGACATCGCGGCCTTCGACGACGACGAGCCCGAACCGCTGCCGCTCATCCAGCGCGCGGAAGTGGAGCGCGAAGCCCGCCGGCTGGGTGATGCGCTGGGGCTCGCGGTGGATTGGGCGGCCGTCGCGCGGCTCGACGATGAAATGCTGGTCAATGCCATCGCGCAGGTCGCGCCGTTCGACGTCGGCGCAAAGCAGGCGCTTCTCGAGCAAGCGACGCTCGACGGCCGCGCCGACCTGCTCGTCCAGCTCATGCAGTTCCACCGGATGGCGGTGACCGGGGGAGTCGAGGTCGAGCCGACGCTGCAATAATCAGATCGGCAGTCCCCGAAGCAGCAGCGGCAGCTCGCCGCTGGTGCCGCGCGCTTCGCTCATAAACTTGTTCCTCAGCGGCGAGATTCGCCCGACCAGGCCCATGCCGAACCTCCGGATCGCCGAAGCGGCCGAGCCGGGAACGGCATAAATCCGCGTCAGGCTGTCGGTGGCGAACGCAACCGACAATGCGTCGAGCGAGCGCCAGCACTGGTATCGGTCGAGCAATTGCCGGTCGCCGAGGTCGAGCCCGAGCCGTGCGCCTTCGACCAGCACCTGGGTCAGCGCCGCGGCGTCGCGGAAGCCGAGGTTGAGGCCCTGTCCGGCGATCGGGTGGATCGCATGCGCGGCGTCGCCGACCAGCGCCAGCCGTCGCGCGGTCATTTGCGCCGCATGGTGAAAGCCGAGCGGGAACGATGAGCGCGGCGCAAGCATTGCGATCTCGCCGAGAAACCCGCCCATCGCGGCCTGCGCCTCCGCGGCAAAATCCTCATCGGTCAACGACAGCCAGCCGGCCGCATCCTCCTGCGGCACCGACCACACGATCGCCGAGCGGTGGCCGGCGGAATCGTCGTTCATCGGCAGCAGCGCGAACGGCCCGGTCGGATAGAAAATCTCATAGGCGACATGCTCGTGCGGCCGCTCGTGCCGGAGCACCGAGACGATCGCCTGGTGGTCGTATTTCCACCGCGCGACATTGATCCCTGCCATTTCGCGCGTCTTCGAGTTGCGGCCGTCGGCGGCGATCAGCAGCGGCGCGCTGAGCTTGCGACCGTCCTCCAGCGAAACGACCACCCCGTGCTCAGCGCGATCGACGTCGCTGACGCGCGACTTCCACATCAGCCACAGGTTCTTGCCCGCTTCGGCCCTGGCCTGGAGCGCAGCGCGCAAGTTGCGGTTCTCGTGCATGAAGCCCAGGGGCTCGTCGTCGTCGGGATCGAAATGCAACGCGCCTGGCTTGAGGCCGTCGGCGACCGCGATGCGCCAGATCGGGCACCCCGCTTCCGCAAGATGATCGGCGACGCCGATCGCCTCCAGCATCCGCATCGAGCTCGACGACACGGCGCTGGTCCGGGCGTCGAAGGCTGCCTGGGTTCGCGGCGCCGGGTCGGCGGGATCGACCATGATCGCGGAAACGCCGCTCGAATCGAGCGCGGAGGCGAGGGCCAGTCCGACCAATCCGCCGCCGAAGATGATCACATCCGCGCGGTCCATGAGGTGCGTATATCCTCCCCTGCATTTGCAGGGGAGGGGGACCGCATGAAATGCGGTGGAGGAGCTCTTGCAGCGTTGCAAGAAAGCCCCTCCACCAGCTTCGCTGGTCCCCGTCCCCTCGAAATCGAGGGGAGGAAGCTTGACCGCGGACTCGCTGTGGGGGATTCTCGACGGCGGAAGGATTTGGGGGGTGGGAGTGATGGCGACCGTGGCGACCCGCGCACCGAAGCGCGAACTGGCGCCCGACTGGCGGGATGC
>JAICVC010000067.1 GCA_025935515.1 Sphingomonas sp. | reverse complement strand
CTCCTCGCAATGACGGAGAGTGAATCTCTCGGAACGCATCCTGTTCATTGACGCCGAGGCGATCGTGCTCGACAAACCGGCCGGCCTGCCGGTGGATGCGCCGCGGCGCGGCGGGGATTCGATCGCGGCGCGCATCGACGAGCTCAAATGCGGCTTCCGGCGCCCGCCCGCCGCGATGCATCGGCTCGACACCGACACCAGCGGCTGCCTGCTGTTTGCGCGCAACGCGAAGACGCGCTCGATTTTCCAGCAAGCGTTCGAGACGCGCGCAGTCGAAAAATACTATCTTGCGATTGTGGCGGGGGAGATCCCGGAAGCTGAAGGCGTGATCGACGTGCCGCTGGCCAAGACGTCGAGCGCCGAGGCGGGGTGGAAGATGATCGCGGATCAACATGGTCTCGAAGCAACAACGCACTGGCGTCGCATTGCGGTTCGCGGAGACTCGACGCTGGTTGAATTCCGTCCCCTGACGGGACGCACGCACCAGATCCGCGCGCACGCACGCGAGGCGTTCGGGCGCGGGATCGCCGGCGACCGTGTGTACGGCGTGCCCGGCGGGCCGATGCTGCTCCACGCCTCGCGGCTGGTGGTGCCGCGCGAGCGAAAGTCGACCGTCGACGTCACTGCTCCACTCCCTGAATATTTTGGCGAATGGCGCCCCTTCGACAAGCTCAGGACAGAGAATGCGGCCTGAGGAGATAGAAATTCCCGAGGACGCCCTGAGCGAGACCTTTCTCGCCGCCACGGGTCCGGGCGGGCAGAACGTCAACAAGGTCGCGACTGCGGTCCAGCTTCGCGTCGACCTGTTCAAGCTCCGCCTGCATCCCGACGCTTACGAACGGCTGAAGCAGATCGCCGGCAGCCGCCTGACCGGCGCGGGCGAGCTGCTGATCACCGCCCGGCGCTTCCGCACCCAGGACGCCAACCGCACCGACGCGAGAGCCAGGCTGGCGGAGATGATCGCGGCTGCCCATATGGTGCAACGCAAGCGCAAGCCGACGCGGGTGCCGAGGTCCGTGAAGGCCGAACGGGTGCACAAGAAGCGGCAACGCAGCGCGGTCAAGCAGACGCGCGGGAAGGTGACGGATTTCTAATCCGTCATCGCGAGGAGCGAAGCGACGTGGCGATCCGGCTGGATTGCTTCGCTTCGCTCGCAATGACGGAGACGTGATGACTTACGATTTCAAAATCGCGGCGGCTGACGCCGGCACCATGTACCGCGACCTCGCTTCCGCGCTCGAAGGGCTCGTCGCGGGTGAGACCGATGCCGTCGCCAACATGGCCAACGCCTCGGCGCTGATTTTCGAAACCCTCCCGGACGTGAACTGGGTCGGCTTCTACCGCAACCTCGGCGGTGAGTTGGTGCTCGGGCCATTCCAGGGGCGGCCGGCCTGCATCCGGATCAAGTTCGGTGAGGGGGTCTGCGGGGTCGCGGCGCAGACCCGCCAGGTCCAGCGCGTCGAGGACGTGAATGCTTTTCCCGGCCACATCGCCTGCGACAGCGCGTCGAACAGCGAGATCGTCGTGCCCCTGATCCGCGACGGGGAACTGCTCGGCGTCCTCGATATCGACAGCCCGAAGACGGGCCGGTTCACCGAAGAGGACGAGGCTGGCGTCGCGAAGCTCGGGGAAATACTTTCGCGGGTGCTCTAGCTCAATTGCTCGAGACGCTCGTCGGTCAGTGAACCGGGAATGATCATGACGGGACAGGGCAGTTGGCCCGCGTCATTACCGGTGAAATTGGCGACCAAAGGCCCTGGCGATCCGCTCGGCGCGGCACCCAGCACCAGCGCCGCGATCTCGTCGCGGCCGGCGACATAATCGCGCACGGTCTTCACCACCTCGCCCTGGCGAATGATGATGTTGGCCTCGATTCCGGATTCGTCGAGGATCTCGCCGATCGCCGAGCTGACGACGCCCTCAATCCGCAGCCTCTGCTCCTCCTCGATGGCGGCTTGGACCCCGCCGAACTGCACGAACTCCTGCGGCTCGACAATTCCGAGCACTTCGATCTGACCGCCGGTCTTGGCGGCGCGGCGGGCGGAAAAGCGCAGCGCGACGCGCGATTCCGCGCTGTCGTCGACCACCACCAGATAGGTGCGTTTCGGATCGTCCCCCATTCCAACGAGAGTGCTGCGTTAAACCGCGCTTAAGTGCAAGCGCCGGGCCAGACACTTCGGCGCAGACTTGACCGCGCCCGCCGCATTGGCTTTGAGCCCTCGCGAGCCTTTCAGGACAAGTCCCATGCCCATCGAACTCAAGATGCCCGCACTCTCCCCGACGATGGAGGAGGGCACGCTGGCCAAGTGGCTGGTCAAGGAAGGCGACGACGTGAAGTCGGGCGACATCCTCGCCGAGATCGAGACCGACAAGGCGACGATGGAGTTCGAGGCAGTCGACGAAGGCAAGATCGCGAGGATTCTCGTCCCCGAAGGCACCGACGGAGTGAAGGTCGGCGCGCCGATCGCGATCATGGCCGGCGAGGGCGAAGATGCTGGCAATATCCCCTCTTCCCAGAGAGGAGAGGGCGATTCGGCGGTAGCGGGGCGGGGTGAGGGGAGTGCTCCGAAGCCCGACGCTCCAAAGAGTTCCGCGCCGCCAAAAGCACCCGTCGAAACTCCGCCCGCACCGAGCAAACCCGCAGTGCCCACCCATGCCGCTCAGCCTGCGGCCGAGTCGTCCTCTCCCGCAGAGGGGCAGGATCGGGTGAAAGCCTCGCCCCTCGCGCGCCGCCTCGCTCAGGCGCAGAACATCGATCTCGCGTCGATCCAGGGCAGTGGCCCCGGCGGCCGCATCGTCCGCGCCGACATCGACGCCGCCGCCGGCAGGGCTCCTCCCGCGGCGCCAGCTGCCGCGCCGCCACCAGCCGCGCCGGCGGTGCAGCCCGTCAGCTCCGAAATCCCGCACGAGGCGGTCAAGCTCTCGAACATGCGCAAGACGATCGCGCGCCGGCTGACCGAGGCCAAGCAGACGGTCCCGCATTATTATCTCACGGTCGACATCCAGCTCGACGCGCTGCTGAAGCTCCGTTCGGAGCTCAACAAGGGTCTCGAGAGCCGCGGCATCAAGCTCAGCGTCAACGACCTCCTGATCAAGGCCCTGGCGGTGGCGCTGATCGAGGTGCCCGAGGCGAATGTCAGCTTCGCCGGCGACCAGATGCTGAAATACAGCCGCGCCGACATTTCGGTCGCGGTGGCGATCCCCGACGGCCTCATCACGCCGATCATCGTCGGGGCCGACACCAAGAGCCTGTCAACGATTGCCAGGGAGATGGTCGACCTCGCTGGGCGTGCCCGCGAGGGCAAGCTCCAGCCGCACGAATATCAGGGCGGCACCGCCAGCATCTCCAACCTCGGCATGTTCGGCATCAAGCAGTTCGACGCGGTGATCAATCCGCCGCAAGGCATGATCATGGCCGTCGGCGCGGGCGAGAAGCGGCCCTACGTGATCAACGACAGCCTGCAGATCGCGACCGTGATGAGCGCCAGCGGCAGCTTCGACCACCGCGCGATCGACGGTGCCGAAGGGGCCAAGCTGATGCAGGCGTTCAAGCGTCTGGTCGAAAACCCCCTGGGAATGCTGGCTTGAGCCGTGAGGCGGTGATCCGCGTCACCGCCATGCCCGCCGACACGAACCCCTATGGCGGCGTGTTCGGCGGGTGGCTGATGGGCCAAATGGGCCTCGCCTGCGGCTCCTTCGCCTCGCGACGCACGCGCGGCAAGGCGATCCTGGTCGCGGCTGACGCGGTTCGGTTTCCCGGCGCGATGGCGGTCGGCGATGAGCTCAGCGTTTACGTCGACCTGCTGAAGCAGGGCCGCACCTCGCTGCGTCTGAAAGCAGAAGCGATCGCCCGGCAGCGCGACAGCGACCTTGAAACGCTGGTGGCGGAGGGCGAATTCACCTTCGTCGCGCTCGACGACAAGAACCAGCCGCGCCCGATCGCGGCAGAGGAAGAACCGAATGGCTGACCAATATGATCTCGTTGTCCTCGGCTCCGGACCCGGCGGTTATGTCGCCGCGATCCGGGCAGCGCAGCTGGGTTTGAAGACCGCGATCGTCGAGCGCGAGTTGCTGGGCGGCATCTGCCTCAACTGGGGGTGCATCCCGACCAAGGCGCTGCTGCGCACCGCCGAGGTCTTCCACTACATGACCCACGCCGACGCCTACGGCCTCAGCAACGACAAGCCATCGTTCGATATCGCCAAGGTCGTGGCGCGCAGCCGCGCGGTCGCCAAGCAGCTCAACCAGGGCGTCGCGCACCTGATGAAGAAGAACAAGATCACGGTGGTGATGGGCGAGGGCAAGCTGACCGGCAAAGGCAAGCTCATCGTGGCCGGCGCGGATGGCAAGCCCACCGAGCTTTCCGCCAGGCACATCATCATCGCGACCGGCGCTCGGGCGCGTGATTTGCCGTTCGCCAAGGCCGACGGCAAGCGCAGCTGGCCCTACCGCCACGCGATGACTCCGCCGGAAATGCCGACCGAGCTGCTGGTCATCGGGTCGGGCGCGATCGGCATCGAGTTCGCCAGCTTCTACGCCGACCTCGGCGCCAAGGTGACGGTGGTCGAGATGCTCGACCGCGTCGTTCCGGTCGAGGATGCCGAGGTCAGCGCGCAGCTCGCCAAGAGCCTGCAGAAGCAGGGCCTGACCATCCTGACGTCAGCCGGAGTCGAAAGCCTCAAAGTGGACGCGAAAGGCGTCGCGTCGAAGATCAAGACCAGCGACGGCAAGACGGCCGAGCAGCGTTTCAGCCATTGCATCGTCGCAGTGGGCATTGTCCCGAACACCGAGAATATCGGCATCGAGGCGCTCGGCGTCAAAACCACCAAGGGCCATATCGACACCGACCCCATGTGCCGCACCAACGTGCCCGGAATCTGGGCGATCGGCGACGTCACCGCTCCGCCCTGGCTGGCGCACAAGGCCAGCCACGAGGGCGTCACCGCCGCCGAAGCCATCGCGAAGGAGCTCGGCAACAAGGACGCCCACCCGCACCCCACCGATCCCAGGAACATCCCCGGCTGCACCTATTGCCGGCCGCAGGTCGCAAGCGTCGGCCTGACCGAGGCGGCGGCCAAGGAAAAGGGGTACCAGGTCAAGGTCGGCAAGTTCCCGGCGATCGGCAACGGCAAGGCGATTGCGCTCGGCGAGGTCGAGGGCTTCGTGAAAACGGTGTTCGACGCCAAGACCGGCGAACTGCTCGGAGCGCACATGATCGGCGCCGAGGTCACCGAGCTGATCCAGGGCTACACCATCGGCAAGACCGCCGAGCTGGTCGAGACCGACTTCATCCAGACCGTCTTCCCGCACCCGACGCTGTCCGAGATGATGCACGAAAGCGTCCTCGCTGCCTTCGGGAGAGTGATCCACATTTGAGCGCGCACACGACCAGAACGCGCACGCTCGTCATCGCGCTCTTAGCGAACCTCGGGATCGCGGTGTCGAAGTTCGTCGCCGCGGCGATCACCGGCTCGTCGGCGATGCTGACCGAGGGCGTGCACAGCGTGGTCGATTCGACCAACCAGCTGCTGCTGATGTGGGGCCGCCGCGCGGCGAAGCGGCCGCCCGACCGTTTCCATCCGTTCGGCTATGGCCGCGAGCTGTACTTCTGGAGCTTCGTCGTCGCGGTGCTGGTGTTTTCGCTCGGCGCCGGAGTGTCGATCTACGAAGGCATCATCCACATCGCCAATCCCGAAGAGGCGGTGTCGCCGATCATCGCCTACGCGGTCCTGCTGGTCGCATTCCTGCTCGAAGGCTGGTCGACGCTCGAAGCCTTCCGGGATTTCAGGAAAGCCAAGGGGCGGCTGAGCTGGTTCCAGGCCTTGCGCCAGTCGAAGGACCCGCCGGCGTTCATCGTCCTGCTCGAGAATGGTGCGGCGATGGCCGGGATTATCGCCGCGGCGATTGGCCTGATGCTCTCGCAGTTGACCGGAGATCCTTTTTACGACGGCGCTGCGTCGATCGTGATCGGAACCATTCTCGCGGTCACCGCTTTCGTCCTCGCCTATGAATCCAAGGGTCTCCTGATCGGCGAGGCGGCGGATCCTGCACTGGTGCAAAGCCTGCACGACCTCGTCTGCAATCAGCCTGGGGTGGTCGGCGTCGGGCAGGTGCTGACGGTCCACAGCTCGCCCGACCAGATCACGGTGATGATGGACGTCGATTTCCGCGATGACATGCTGGCCGGCGAGGTTGAGCGCATTGTCTGCCATGTCGAGGACGAGGCTCGCGAGCGCTGGCCGGCCGTCAGGCGCCTGTTCGTTCGCCCGATGCAGGGCGCGGCGAAGCGGGTTGGGCACGGAACATAGTTTTTCAAGGAGACGCCCGGTGAAAGGTTATTGCGAGAATATCGAGAAACGCACGGTGGAAAACGAGGACTTCCGGCGGGTGCTCTACACCGGTCATCATCTCCAGCTCGTCGCAATGACGCTCCAGCCCGGCGACGAGATCGGCGAGGAGGTCCACGAGGACCGCGACCAATTCTTCCGCATCGAGCAGGGGACGGGCGCGATCGACATCGACGGCGTGCCAAACCATGTGGAAGACGATTTCGCGGTGATCGTCCCCGCCGGCGGCCGCCACAATGTGCGCAACACCGGCAATGCGCCGCTGCGCCTGTACACCATCTATGGGCCGCCTGAGCATCTCGACGCGATAGTCCAGCCGACCAAGGCGGAGGCAGACCGCCGCCATCCGCACGAAGAGTGGGACGGCAAGACCACCGAATAGTTGCCAACCCGGCGTGGCCGCTGCACGACGCCGCCATGGCCAAGTCGCTCCACGACGTCTCCGATCCGCGGAACGCGTCGATCCTCATCAACGTCAACGGCGAGCTGAAGCCGCGAGCCGAGGCGATGGTTTCGGTCTTCGACTCCGGGTTCATGCTTGGCGACGGGGTGTGGGAGGGCCTGAGGGTCCAGCGCGGCAAGGCGGCGTTCCTCGACCGCCATCTCGACCGGCTTTTCGAGGGCGCGAAAGCGCTTGCCATGGATATCGGGCTCGGCCGCGACGAGCTGGGGCGGCGGCTCTACGACACGCTCGACGCCAACCGGATGAGCGACGGAGTCCACGTCCGGCTGATGGTCACCCGCGGCGTGCGCTCCACGCCCTACCAGGATCCGCTCGTCGTCGTCGGCGGTGCGACCATCGTCATCATCCCCGAATACAAGGAGCCCGACCCGGCGATCTACGAGCGCGGGCTGAAGCTGTTCACGGTCCACGTCCGTCGCGGTGACCCGGCGGTGCAGGACCAGAAAATCAATTCGCACTCCAAGCTCAACTGCATCCTCGCCTCGATCCAGGCGACCCAGGCCGGGGCCGATGAAGCGCTGATGCTCGACCCGCACGGCTTCGTCGCGACCTGCAACTCGACCCACTTCTTCATCGTGCGCCGAGGCGAAGTGTGGACCTCGAGCGGCAAATATTGCCTCGGCGGCATCACCCGCGGGGTGGCGCTGGAGGTGGCGCGCGACGCCGGCATCCAAGCGATCGAGAAGGAGTTCTCGCTGACCGACGTGTACGGCGCCGACGAAGCCTTCGTCACCGGGACCTTCGCCGGCATCGTCCCGGTGCGCGAGGTCGACGGCCGCCGGCTCACCTGTCGCGGTCCGATGGTCGAGCGCCTGCAGCAATTGTACGCGCAACGCTTCGAGCGGGACATCGAAGAGCAGCAGCGGTCGTGACGACCCGCATCGCCATGTGGTCGGGGCCCCGAAACCTCTCCACGGCGATGATGCGAAGTTTTGGCAGCCGGCCTGACACCTTCGTCTCGGATGAACCGTTCTACGGCTGTTTCCTCAAGTCAACCGGCGCCGATCACCCCATGCGCGATGAAGTGGTCGCGGCGATGGATTGCGACTGGGACAGCGTCGTCGCGAAGCTGCGCGGCGAGGCGCCGGATTCGTCCCCGATCTGGTATCAGAAGCACATGTGGCATCACATGGCGGGCCCTGTCGGTTACGAGCATTTCGACGGATTTGTTCATGCCTTCCTGATCCGCGAGCCGGAGCGGATGATCGCATCCTATTTGCGCAAGCGCGAAGCTGCGGCATTCGAGAATTTCGGGCTGGACCGGCAGGCCGAATTCTTCGAGCGCGAGGCCGACCGGCTGGGGCGAGCGCCGCCGGTGATCGATGCCAACGACGTGCTCGCAGATCCGGAGGGCGTGCTGTCGCGGCTGTGCCAGGCGCTCGGAATTGCCTGGGATCCGGCGATGCTGCGCTGGGCGCCCGGCGGCCGCGAGACGGACGGCCCGTGGGCGCCGCATTGGTACGCCGCGGTCGAGAACAGCATCGGCTTCGGTCCGCCGGAGGCCGGCCCGGTCGATTTGCCCGAAGACGCCCGACGCCTCGCCGACCGCTGCCGCCCTTATTACGAGCGGCTCGCGGCGCACCGCATCAGCGCTTAACCATTCGCTAGATTAGGTCGGGTAGATGCGTTCCCGGACCAGGGGGCTGGGAATGCACGCTTATTATTATCGCCCGGGGAAGAATGCCGCGACGGCGCTCGTCTCAGGCGCGCTCGCTTTGTTCTCGGCCAAGATGTGGTGGGACGACGGCGGAATCCTCACCATGATCAGCGCTCTGTTCTTCGGTGCGGCCGCTCTCAAGGGTGCATTCAACGCGCTCAACACCGAGCCGGCGATCAAGTTCGACAATGAGCGGCTGTGGGTTCGGACGGCCTTCGGCAGCCAGTCGGTCCCGTGGGGCAAGGTGTACGGCATCGCACTCCAGGTGATGACGGTCCGCTACTGGGGGATCATCCCGATCAGCCGCAACGAAACTTTGTGCGTTGCATGCGAGGGCGGTTCGTTCGGCGCTCGCCGCTTGCGGGTACCCGCGGCTTCCATCGACCTGCCGGCCGGCGGCGCGCCGGCCTTGGTTCAAATCCTTCGCGATGCGCAGCTGGCTGCCGTTGGACCCAGCGGGGTCGCGATGGCCGGCGCCGGACAGCACGGCTGGGGCGTGCCGTCGAAACCGGCGGTCGAGCGCGGCGAGCCGGTAGAAAGCGGCTTCGACGCGGATGCTGCGATCGCGCGCTATCTCGCTTCGAAAGAGGCAGCGCAGCGGCCCGCGGCTCATGCCCAGGCGCCGGGCGCGATCCCGCAGCGGCCGATGTTCGGTCGCCGCCGGGCCTGAGGATCAGCGCCGCTCGTAAGTGCCGATCAGCTCGCCCTCGGCGATTGCGTGCTTCTTCGCCGCGGTTTCGACGTCGAGGACCTTCGGATTGGCGGGTAGCCCAAGCTCGTCGACTGAGAGCGCGAACAGCTTGAAATGATAATGGTGCGGGCCGTGCCCAGTCGGCGGGCAGGGGCCGCCATAGCCGCGCTTGCCGAAATCATTGGTCGCTTCAGATCCGGTTCTTGATCCGCCGCCGATCGACCGCGCCGAGGCCGGGATGTCGTACACGCCCCAGTGGCGGAAGGTGCCGCTCGGCGCGTCCGGATCGTCGATGACCAACGCGAAGCTCCTGGTTCCGGGCGGCGGCTCGCCCCAGGTCAGTGCAGGAGTCTGGTCGGCACCGTCGCACGTGTACTGGCGAGGGATCGGCTGACCATTCTGGAAAGCATCGCTGGTCAGGTTGAGCCTGGCGATGGTGGCGTTGTCCATTGTTTTGGCTCCTTCCGCTCGGTTGACGCCATCATCGGCGCCGCAGCTGGCCATCGAGGCCAGCACCAGGATGCTGGCGGCCAAATAAAGGTGCCGGCACATGAGCCTCGCGGTTATCCTATCGTGGACACGCCTTCCTTGGCCCATTCCTTGTCGACATCGACGCCCTGCTCGGCCCATTCTGCGCGGGTCCAGCACTGAACCGGGTCGACGATGCTGCCGGTGACCTCGACGCGCATGCAGTATCTGGTTTCGGGCGTCCCCGCCGGGGCCGGCACTGTCGGCGGTCCGGTGTTTGCAGCCAACAGCGGCGAGGCCGCGATCACGCTGAGTGCAAGAACCAGGTCTTTATGTGCCATGTGGTTTCTCCTTGAATGGCAACGCTGGCATAGGCCTTAAACGCCCAACGTGAACGGTCGTTTCGATGGCGCGCGGCGCAGTTTCGATGGAGCGGTTTGCCGGCTCGCCGATCCGAACCTCCTCGGACACGCCGGTTGACCCTTCAACCCGCCATCGCTATGTGCCCGCCGTCCGCGCGACAGGGAGTCATTCGCTAGCGCCGGACAAGAGCTGAACATTGCTCAATCTGCGCGTCGCCAGGCGGCCCGTAAGGCTGCCTCGGCTCCGCGCTTTTTCTGTTGAGCAAAGTAACCGCGGGGACTTCCCGCAACGAAAGGTGAAGGGCTTCATGCCAACGATTAACCAGCTGATCCGCAAGGGTCGCGATCCGCAGAAGGCCAAGTCGAAGGTCCCTGCGATGGAGCAGAACCCGCAGAAGCGCGGCGTCTGCACCCGCGTTTATACGACCACTCCGAAGAAGCCGAACTCGGCGCTG
>JAICVC010000017.1 GCA_025935515.1 Sphingomonas sp. | reverse complement strand
ATTCGGTTTCGGGCATGCCGATCGTGTCGAGCAGATGGCTGTAGGCGGCGATGTGCACCGTCTCCATGTTGCTGAACGCGGTCAGCATCATCTTGATCTCGGTCGGCTTGAACACCCGGCCATATTTGTCGTGGTAGCAATCCTGCACCTCGACGTCGGCCTGGGTGAAGAAGCGGAAGATCTGGGTCAGCAGGTTGCGCTCGGTCTGGTCGAGCTTCTGCGCCCAGTCGCGGCAGTCCTCGCCCAGCGGCACTTCCTCGGGCATCCAGTGGATCTGCTGCTGGCGCTTCCAATATTCGAACGCCCACGGGTATTCGAACGGCTTGTACTGCTTGCGGGCTTCGAGGAGTGGCATTGGTTACGCTCCTTTGGAAATTTGTTCACGCGGAGACGCGGAGTCGCGGAGGCAGTTTCGCGCGGGATCGGCGCTGGTGCTACTTCCCGCTCTCCGCGGCTCCGCGTGAGATACTGATTGCCGCTCCGCGGCAGTGGTGAGGCTGCTCAGCATCAGTCGATCCTGCGCGCAGTCGTATCGATGACGCGGTCGCGGTAGACGACGCGCTCGCCGCCTTTCTTGGCGCCGACGCCGAACACGACGATGCCGAGGAAATAGCCGAAATCGTACCAGCCGCCGTTGTTGGGCACTGCGTAGACCGCGACCTTGCTGACGAACAGCGAGACGATCCAGGCGACCGGGAAGATGAAGCCGTGCCACAGGCCGAGGAGGAAGCCCGGCGCGGTGGGCGCGACGGCGTCCGATGCTTGGGTGGCGGCGCAGGCGGTGAGTGGGAGCGCGAGGGTGAGGCCCAATGCCGCCTTCCGCAGCCGCGTTAAGCCTCCCCCCTTGTCGGGGAGGTTGGTGGGGGGCCGGCCGCGTCCGCGGCGGAGAAGAATCCTTGTTCGCCCCCACCCAACCCTCCCCACGAGGGGGAGGGCCTGGTCGCGCGCCGCTGTGAAATGCCTCATGGCGCCGGCACCGCAGCGTTGAGCGCGAGTGGGGCGCTGCGCTGGTAGACGATGACGAAGCCGGCGATGACCAGCCCGAAGGCCGCGAGCATGGTGCCGCCGATCAGCATCGCATTGGCCTTGGGGTCGCCGCCGCCGCCGCGGTTGCGGATCGCGGTGATGACGATCGCGAGGCCGGCGAGCACTGCGATCACGCCGATGGCGACGAACGCGCTCATCGCGCCCGCTCCTTCATCATCTCGGCCTCGGCCTTGCTCGGGCGGTAGTCGAAGCCGCCGAGCGCATGCGTACCCATGATCGCGGCGATGACGAACATGATCACCGCGCCCTGGCTGCCGTAGCTGTCCGACTTGTCGCGACGGCGATAGAAATAGACGCCCGCGACGAGCAGCAGCACTGCGATTGCTAGCTCGACCATGCGGCCGGTGGAGAGGTGGCCGATCATGCCGGCGGCCGCCCCATGGCCGCGGCCTGGTCGAGGCGGTTGGCGTAATCCTCGATCACTTTGGCGGTCTTGACGACATAGGCGCGCGCATCGTCCCAGCGGCGCTGCTCGATCGCCTCGCGCACGCCGGGCAGAGTCTTGGCGCCGTAGCCCGTCAGCGTGCCGGGCGCGTAGACGAGGTTCTTGAACCACGGCCGGCCGGGCAGGCCCGCGGGGTCGATCAGCAGCTGGTCGATGCGGGCGAGCGAAGCGTTGATCCGCGCCTGGGTCGCGGCTGGGAGGTTCTCCTCGCGGCTGAGCACGGCGTCGGCGGCCGAGGCTGCGCGCTTCAGATGGTCGACCGCATTCTCCAGCGGCAGCATGTCGATCAGCGGGGTAATGCCCTGGTCGCGCGGGGCGACGATCGGATCGCGTGGGCTGGCGGCCAGGGCGAAGTCGCCCTCGCGGCGGAGGTCGGCGAGCGTGCGGTCCTTCTCGCGCTGGTCGGCGGCGAGCTTCTTGATGTCGGCCATGTAGCGCGAAACGGCATTGGCGAAGTCGCCGTAGCGGGCGGGGACGCGCGGAGCGTCGGCGGCGCGCAGGACCACCCGGCCGACCAGCTTCGACAGCGCCGCGCCATATTGCAGGCCCGGATCGTCGAAATGGGTGACGTGGTAGAAGCTGTCGTAGATCGAATGATAGCTGCCGTTGGACTCGTCCTCGCCGCCGAAGCCGAGGTGGAGCGAGGCGATCCCGAGGTGCTGCAGGAAGGCGGTATAGTCGGAACCCGAGCCGAGCGCGCTCAAGGGGAAATCGCCGCCCGCCTTCGCCGCCTCGAACTCGTCCTCGCGGACACTGTCCTTGTCGGCATAGCCGGCGGCGAGGATCGCGGCGCGGCCGCGCCGGGCCGTCGGAACCTTGGTCTTCGGGTCGAGTACGTCGTTCGCCGCCTGGTTGACGAAATGCTGCAGCTCGTGGCTGCCTGACGCGCCGAGGAAGCCGCGACCGTTGCCGTCGGTGTTGATGTAGATGAGCGCCTTGCGCTTGAGTTCATCGGCGTGCGCCTCGGCCCATTCGGTCGAGCCGAGCAGCCCCGGCTCCTCGCCGTCCCAGCTCGCGTAGACGATTGTCCGCGCTGGCTGCCAGCCCTGACGGTACAATGCGCCGAGCGCCTTCGCTTCGCTCATCAGCGCGACCTGGCCGGTAAGCGGGTCGGAGGCCCCGAACACCCAGCCGTCGCGGTGGTTGCCGCGGACGATCCATTCGTCGGGCCGCGTGCTTCCGCGCAGCGTCGCGATGACGTTGTAGATCGGCTTGAGCGACCAGTCGGACTTGACCGCGAGATGGACCCTGACCGTGTCGGTGCCGCCCCAGTGATAGGCCATCGGCAGTCCGCCGCGCTGGCGGCCGGTGACCAGCGGCCCCTGCAGCGCCGAAATGATGCGGGTCGCGTCGCGGTAGGAAATCGGCAGCGTCGGGATCTTGAGAATGGTGACGGCCTGCGCGCGGGTCAGGCGCTTCGCGCCCGGAGTCGCGCCAACGCCGGGCGTCAGCGGATCGCCGGGATAGGTCGGCATGTCGGCGACCGAGCCGCGCTGGACGCCGCCTTCGGGCCGTCCCCCGCCGCGCGGATAGACGTCGGCCTCGGCGTAGCTGTCGTCCGCCGGGTCGGAGTAAATCAGGCAGCCGATCGCGCCATGCTCCTCCGCGAGCTTGGGCTTGAGCCCGCGCCAGCCGCCGCCATAGCGGGCGAGCACGATCTTGCCCTTGACCGAGATTCCGCGCTGCTCGAGCGCGTCATAATCGTCGGGCATGCCGTAATTGGCGTAGACCACCGGCGCGGTGACGTCGCCGTCGCCCTGGTAGGCGACATAGGGCGGAAGCGCGTCGGCGGTGCGCGACGAGCTCGGGTCCTGCGGGATCGCCGGCTCCTGCCCCCCAAGCGTCACGCGTTCGGGCGTCACCAGCTCGAGGGTGGTCCAGATCGGCGTCGGGTAGAGGACGTCGAAGCGCTCGATATGCGCGTCCCAGCCCCATTGCCGGAACAGCGCCAGCTCCATGTCGGCATTGGCCTTGTTGTGCGGCGCACCGACATGGTTGGGGGCCGACGACATCGTCTCGAGCCAGCCGAGCTGGTCGGCGGTGCTGATCATGGAATCGAAAGTCTTTTCCATCGCCTGGCTCGGCGCCCCCGGCTGCGCGGCGGCAGGAGCGGAGACAAGCGCCAGCGCGAGCGCCGCGAGGCTGACCGCCGAACGGATGGTCATCGTTTCAGATACTCCATCCCAAACACCATCGCCGCGGCGCTGGCGGCGAGGTCGAGCGCAACGAGGGCGAGCACGATAAGCCCCGCGCGCTTTGCGTATTTGCGAAGGTTCGGACGCTTCATTGGATTGCCACCAACCTCCCCCACGAGGGGGGAGGCTTTGAGGTCGCCGCCTATTGGCATGCCAGGCACTCATCGTAGTCGGTCGAGGACGCGAGCTGGATTTCCTTTAGCTCCGGGGTGTTGTCGGCTTCGACACCGCCGGCGAAGCCGGCGCGCTGGACCGACTTCGAGCGGAGATAATAGAGCGACTTGATGCCCAGCTCCCAGGCGCGGAAGTGGAGCATCATCAGGTCCCACTTGTCGACGTCGGCGGGGATGAACAGGTTCAAGGACTGCGCCTGGTCGATGAAGGGCGTGCGGTCGGCGGCGAGCTCGATCAGCCAGCGCTGGTCGATCTCGAAGCTGGTCTTGAACACGTCTTTCTCTTCTTGGGTCAGGAAGTCGAGGTGCTGGACGCTGCCGCCATGCTCGAGGATCGAGTTCCAGATGTTCGGGGCATCCATATGCTTGGAAGCGAGCAATTTCTCGAGGTACGGGTTCTTGATCGAGAACGAGCCCGACAGCGTCTTGTGGGTGTAGATGTTGGCCGGGATCGGCTCGATGCATGCCGAGGTGCCGCCGGCGATGATCGAGATCGAGGCCGTCGGTGCGATCGCCATTTTGCAGCTGAAGCGCTCCATCACGCCCATGTCGGCGGCGTCTGGGCACGGACCGCGCTCCTTCGCCAGCATCATCGAGGCCTGGTCGACCTGGGCGCGGATGTGCTTGAAGATCTTGAGGTTCCAACTCTTGGCCATCGCTCCTTCGAACGGCAGGCCGCGCGCCTGGAGGAACGAGTGGAAGCCCATCACGCCTAAGCCGACGCTGCGCTCGCGCTCGGCGCTGTACTTGGCGCGCGCCATCTCGTCGGGCGCGCGGGCGATATAGTCGCTGAGCACATTGTCGAGGAAACGCATCACGTCCTCGATGAAGCGCTTGTCCTTGTTCCACTCATCCCAGGTTTCGAGGCTGAGCGAGGACAGGCAGCATACCGCGGTCCGGTCGGCACCGAGGTGGTCGCGGCCGGTCGGCAGCGTGATTTCCGAGCAGAGGTTGGACGTCGTGACCTTGAGTCCGAGGTCGCGGTGATGCTTGGGCATCGACCGGTTCACCTGGTCGATGAAAATGATGTAGGGCTCGCCGGTCGCGAGGCGGGTCTCGACCAGCTTCTGGAACAGCGAACGCGCGTCGACCGAGCCGCGGACGCTGCCGTCCTTGGGCGACTTGAGCTCGAACTCGGCGCCGGCGCGAACCGCTTCCATGAACTCGTCGGTGACCAGCACGCCGTGGTGCAGGTTCAAGGCCTTGCGGTTGAAGTCGCCGCTGGGTTTGCGGATTTCGAGGAACTCCTCGATCTCCGGGTGCGAGATGTCGAGGTAGCAGGCGGCCGAGCCGCGGCGGAGCGAGCCTTGGCTGATCGCCAGCGTCAGCGAATCCATCACGCGGACGAACGGGATGATTCCGCTGGTCTTGCCGTTGAGGCCGACCGGTTCGCCAATGCCGCGCACGCGGCCCCAGTATGTGCCGATGCCGCCGCCCTTGGACGCCAGCCAGACATTCTCGTTCCAGATTTCGGTGATCGCCTGGAGGCTGTCGTCGACGCTGTTCAGATAGCAGCTGATCGGCAGGCCCCGCCCCGTGCCGCCGTTGGATAGCACCGGGGTCGCCGGCATGAACCACAGCCTGGAGATGTAGTCGTAGACCCGCTGGGCATGCTCGGCGTCGTCCGAGTAAGCCGCGGCGACGCGCGCGAACAGGTCCTGGTAGCCCTCGCCCGGGAGCAAATAGCGGTCGCGCAGCGTCTCCTTGCCGAACTCAGTCAGGAGTTCGTCACGCTTTGCGTCGGTCTTGACGTCGAACTTTGGCGCATGGACCGCCTTCGATCCGGTTGCGGTGCCCGTTGCGTCGTCGCTCGCTACTTCTGAGCCGGTCGAGAAATCCATCGCGCTACCCCGTCCTTCATCGGTCCGTTCGAGGACCGTTTGTTCCTGACTTGTTCGACTCGGAGCCATGGCGGCACCCTAGCCTGTTTTCGCGCTCTTCAGGGACTTTTCACCCCCGCCTCCTGTGGAAAGCGGGGACGAGTTTTCCCGTCACCGGAATATAGGCTTTCCGGCGCCGAAACACTAGTGATTGAGTGTTCCCCCTCGATCGCTACTAGCTATAGTGCCTCAACCAGCGCTGGACGCAAGCCGGTAAATGATGCGTCAACACAAAATCCTGTGGATTTGCGATTGAGCAACAGTCGCGAGCCTTGCGAACCAATGCAGCGCCCATCCGTTTCGGCAATGCCCCGAAGGAGGACTCGGATGAAGGCAGCGATTTTCGCTGGACTGGCCGTTTTGCTCAGCGCCGGCGCCGCGCCTCTTGTTGCTCACGTCGACATGCAGCGTATGTCGGAGATCACCCGCACCCTCGCCTCGGAAGCGTTCCAGGGCCGCGCTCCGGGCACGCCCGGCGAAGACCGGACGATCCCTTACCTGATCGAGCAGTTCAAGGCGGCCGGGCTGGAGCCGGCGGGCGAGAATGGCGGGTGGACGCAGGAAGTGCCGCTGATCCACACCCAGCTGACGACGCCGGTCAAGGTGTCGGTGGCGCAGGGCGGGCAGACGCTGCCGCTCAACTTCCCCGATGACATCTATCTCGGCACGACGCGGGCGGTCGACCGCGTGGCGATCGCCAACGCGCCGATGGTGTTCGTCGGCTATGGCGTGACCGCGCCCGAGCGCGGCTGGGACGATTTCAAGGGCGCCGACCTCACCGGCAAGGTCGCGGTGATGCTGGTCAACGACCCCGACTTCGAGGCTGCGGCCGGGGAGGCAGTAGCGGGCAAGTTCGGCGGAAAGACAATGACCTTCTACGGCCGCTGGGTCTACAAATATGAGGAGGCCGCGCGGCGCGGCGCGATCGCCGCGCTGGTGGTCCACGAGACCGAGGGCGCGGGCTATCCGTGGACGGTGGTCAAGAGTCCGGCGGGCGAGGCCTACAATGTCGTGCTGCCGGCGGGGGCCCGGCAGCCGGTGCTGCTGCAGGGCTGGGTCCAGCAGGCGGTTGCGGCCGACCTGCTGAAGCGCGCCGGCCATGATTATGCGACGGTGAAACGGCAGGCGCGGACCGCGGCGTTCAAGCCGATCGACTTGAAAGCCAATTTCTCGGCCGACATCCCGGTGACGCTGGCGCGGATCACCAGCCACAATGTGCTGGGCAAGCTGACCGGGTCCAAATATCCCGAGGAGACGGTGAGCTACGGCGGCCACTGGGACGCCTACGGTATTGGGCCCGCCGACGCGCAGGGACGGACGATGCGGCCGGGCGCCGCGGACGATGCGGTCGGGCTCGCCGCGATGATCGAGAATGCGCGGCTGTTCGCCTCCGGGCCGCGGCCGCAGCGGACTTTGGTGTTCGCGGCGTGGACGGCGGAGGAGCGCGGGTTGCTCGGCTCCGAATATTACGCCCAGCATCCGCTATTCCCCATGGAGAAGATGGTCGCCAACCTGACCTTCGACACGCTGCAGTGGAACGGGCCGGTCAGGGACGCGGTGCTGGTTGGGCGCGGGCAGAGCGGCGACATGGAGGCGCTGCTGGCGGACGCCGCGAAGGCCCAGGGCCGGTACGTGACCGACGAGAACCACCCCGAGCGCGGCCTCTTCTATCGCGCCGACCATTTCTCCTTCGCCAAGCGCGGCGTTCCGGTGCTGCTGAACATGGCGCTGGCCGGCGCCTACGACATGGCCGATGGCGGCCGCGCGGCGGGCGAGAAGTGGCTAAGCGCCTTCACCGCGACCTGCTACCACCAGACCTGCGACGCCTGGTCGCCGAGCTGGAACCTGCGCGGCGCGGCGCAGGAGGCCGAGCTGTTCTACGCGATCGGCAACCGCCTCGCGAACAGCCGCGAGTGGCCGGCGTGGAACGCCTCGTCGGAGTTCGCCAAGGTCCGCGCCCAGAGCGCCGGGCAGCGCAGCGCGCCCGCGAGCGGCACCGAGCGCGGACGCTAGCGCGGGCGGAGCGTGACCCGCGGCGCCGGGGTCTTCGATCCGGCCGGGCCCGACCATTCGACCCTGGTGCCGTCGGCGTAGAGCTGCACCGAGGTCCACTCGATCTGGCCGGCGCGCGGAGGATTGACCGCGAGCAAGCCGAATCCGGTGAATTGCATCGGCGGCAGCCTGCCGGTCCAGCGCGCGCCGACGATTGCGCCCGAACCGTCGCGGAGCGGTTCGGTGTTCCAGCCGGGCTTCTGTTCGAACGAAGTCACTTTCAGGCCTGCGGGAAAGCGCACTTCGACCCTGATCGTGTCGGCCTGCTTCTCGTTGGGGACGCGGATCTCGTACTTCTCGCGCGCGCCCTGGACGCTGTCCTTCGGCCACACGGTGACGTGCGCGGAGGCAGGCGTGAAAACGGCCAGCAACAGAGCGAATGCGATCGGCTTGGGCATGGTCATTTGCTTCGCCTAGGCTGGATTGTGCGCGGCTTCCACCGTGCGCTTTTGGGACAGGCCGAGTCTGTCGGGAAGCCGACGCCGCGCGGCGATGGTAAGCGGGTCGTCAACCAATTCCGATGTGACGAGGGGCAAGGAATGACACAGGCTCGGATCAAGACTTTCGTGACGCGCGCCGAACGGCGCCCGGTGACGCTGCGCGGCTTCGCGCTCGGCGAGGGCCGCGATTCGGACGTGCAGGTCGCCGACCTGTCCTACGCCGGCTGCCGCATCCATTCCGACGACCAGTTCAAGGCCGGCGAGCTGGTCGAGCTGCGGATCATCAAGCGCGGCGCGGTCGAGGCCGAGATCCGCTGGGCTTCGGAAGGCCGCGCCGGGGCCTGCTTCCTGAACTAGGCGATGCGGGCCGTCGCGAAACCGAAACGGCGGGCCTGGCGGGCGAAAAGGCTCGCCGTCGGCCTCGCCTTCTTCGCGCTCGGCGGAACCACCGCCGCGGCGTTGTCGGTGGTTCGTCAACCCGACGGCGCGAAAGCCGCGCCTCGTCCGGTCGTAGCGGTTGCCGCTTCGGCGGACCGCATTGCCGTGTCGCCGGCAGCGCTCCGCGAAGCTTATGCCGCGGGCCTGGTCGACCGGCCGGTCAGGTCGATCCTCAATATCCCGCGCCGGATGCACTACGGCGACTATCGCTGGGACGACAAGGGCGTGCCGGCGGGCCCCACCTGGGTCAGGGTCGACCTCAAATCGCAGACGCTGTCGGTCTTCCGCGGCGGTCACGAGATCGGGACCGCGGTGATCCTCTACGGCGCCGACAGCGTGCCGACGCCGACGGGCAAATTCCCGATCCTCGCCAAGATCAAGGATCATCGCTCGGCGACGTACGACGCGCCGATGCCCTACACGCTGCGGCTGACCGCCGACGGCGTCTCGATCCATGCCAGCAACGTCCGCTGGGGCTATGCGACCCACGGTTGCATCGGCATCCCCGAAGCCTTCGCCGCCAAGCTGTTCGGCGCGGCCGCGCTCGGCGACGAAGTCCTGATCGTCGGCTGAATTCAACTCAACGGATTGAAGGGTAGATCAGGCGGTCTGCGCGTGACGGCGCGGCGCCGAGCGGCGGCGGATCCGCCAGCCGATCAGGCCGAAGCCCAGCAGCATCATCGCCCAGGTGGCCGGTTCAGGGACCGGCGGCGTCACGATCACCGGCTCGTGGGGCTGCGGCGTGGGATTGGTCGACGGCGGACCTCCGCCGCCTGGCGGCGTGACGATCGACCCGCCGCCTCCCGGCGGGGAAACGATCGCGCCGAGCGTCGGCGGCGGGACGATCGCAACCTGCCCGACCGGCGCTGGAATCAGCTCGGGCGGGGGCAACACGATGCTCGCCAGCTCGACCTCCATCGGGGTCAAGGGCGGCGCAATCGGGGGCGCAACCGGCTTGCGGACGGGCGGACGCGTTTTGGCGAGCGCCGCCTGCTTGCGCTTGGTCTTGGTGAGCTGGGCCTCGGTGCGCTGGCCGGGCGAGCGCTGCTCGAGCAGATCGACCAGGCTCTGAGCCTTGGCGACGGCGGCCTCGACCATGCCGCCCGAACCGAAATCCGCTAGGCTCAGGGACACCGGCGCCGCGGCCGCGGCGCACAGGACGACTGCCGCCGCGGCCATCCGCCGGCGGCGAGCGCGCAAGCTCGCGCGGGCGTCCTGCGAACGCCGGATCGCCGCAGCGATATTCGATGCAAGGCTCACGCGTTCCATCGCTCAGCATTGGCCCCACAAAGATGGTTACCAGCAACGGGGCAGACGCCACCGCCTCATTTTGGGGCAGCCGGTCCAGCACGGTTGCGCGCGGTTTGATGGTCAACGCACAGTTCACCACGTGGAAATCCGCCCGCTCGGCGGTTCCGCTGTTCGAACCATAGGGACCAGCAATGAGGGGCATCGGTCTAATCACATTGGTCAGCGTCGGGGCGATCTCGGCTGCCCCAGGTCCGCGCGCGCGCGAAACCGGGCCCATGCTGACCGCCAAATCGACCGTGGCGTTCGTCAATTGCTTCGCCAGCAGCGAGGACCGCCGCGGAGCGCCCGCCAGGTTCGTGCCCAATGACCAGGGCGGCACGCTGTCGAACCTCGGCGCGACGGGCGCCAACGCCCCGTATTTCATCACTGTCAGCGACGCCGGGACAAGACGCGAAATCCTGGTCCGGGGGGCGGCGCCGAACGGTCCCGAGGCCAAAGCCGTGGAGCATTGCAGATGACCAATCGATCGTTGAAATCCCGGCTGGCGAGCATTCGCCGGCGCGCCCAGGCGGCCAGCGAACAGCCGTTGCCAGCTTCAGTGCAGGCCTATCTGGACGGAGCTCCCAACGCCTCGGTGCCGGAACCCCAGCCTTCCGACCGCGATGGCGAAGACCGCCGGCGGTTCAGCCGGTCCCGGGTGAAATCCGAGCTCACCATGCGCCGGATCGGCGGCTTCAACCTCCAGGTCGCGCTCAGCGATCTTTCCCCCGGCGGCTGCAACGTCGAGCTGATCGAGGCGGCGGAAGCCGGCGATTCGGTGATCGCGCGCTTTCCGCACCTCGAGCCGTTGGGATCGCGCGTCTGCTGGACCGAGGGCTGCACCACGGGGGTCGAGTTCCTGGCGCCGATCCACCCGGCCGTGTTCGACCTGCTGTTGAGCCGGCTGCGCGGGCGCGACGCCGAGACTTGACGGCTGAGACATAAAGAAAGCGTGTGGAGATTCCGCGCGAGGAGATAGGGCGACTCGACGCCCGGTCTCCGCCGCGCAATGACCGCGCGAGATGCGGAATCTCTATCTGATCATCGGCGCGATCCTGCTGGTCGCACATGGCCCGGCTAACGCGGACCCGCAGCCGATCTGTGCCGACCGGCCGGGCAAGGCATGGGCGACGTGCACTGTTCCCCGCGGTCATGTCGAGATCGACATCGGGCTTGCGGGCTGGTCGCTCCAGAACAACCCGGGCGAGCGCGAGACGGAGGTCGCGATCGGCGAAACCGAAATGCGGTACGGGCTGACGGACCGCAACGAGATCGCCTTCGACATCGCGCCCTATGTGCGCGCCGTGAGCCGCGCCGGCGGGAGTCGGTCACAAGTCTCGGGCGTCGGCGATCTGACGGTCTTCTCCAAGAATCGCCTCACGTCCGACAACGCCGCGGTCGAGGTCTCGCTGGTCCCGCTCGTGAAGGTGCCGACAGCCAAGCGGCCGCTAGGCAACGGCAAGTGGGAAGGCGCGCTGCTGCTTCCGATCGGCTATTCGATTCCGAAGACGCCGTTCAGCATCGCCTTGACGCCCGAGCTGGATTGGGTTGCAGACTCCGATGGGCATGGTCACCACGCGGCGATGGCGCAGGTGGCGAGCCTCGGCTGGCAGGCCAGCGAAAGGCTCAGCCTTGCAGCCGAGCTCTGGGCCGCGTGGGACTGGGACCCGGCCGGGACGGTCCGGCAAGCCAGCGCCGACGGCTCGGTCGCCTTTTTGGTGAGCAACGACGTCCAGGTGGACGCGGGCGCGAATTTGGGCCTGAACCGGCAAACCCCGGACATCGAGCTCTACACCGGCATTTCGGTTCGCTTTTAGCCGCAGTCAGCTCCGGCCGGTAACCAGAGGACCCGCTGGCGGCGGTGCGAATTCCAACGGCGCAATCGACGCCCCCGGCGATCCCTTGGTGACCGCTTCGTAGATCGACGTGCCGAGCGGGCTGTAGGTGATCGCTTCCGTCACCACCAAAGCCCCGATCATCGTCGCAATCCCCCAATGCCATGCCGGGTGAATCCGGCCGCTACGCCTGATATCGGCAACCACGCCGGCGAGCGGGACCAGGATCGTCGCGGCGAAGGCCGCCTCCCACGCCCAAGGCTGCAGCAGCGGAAGCGGCAGCAGCCGGCCGAATGCGGGCCCGAGCAACAGCGACATGCCGCAGAAATGCAGGCGGCGGTGCCACTCGGTCCGACGGCGCAACCGGACTGCGGCGACCGTTAACCCCGCGAATGCGAACACCGTCACCGGATCGAAGATCAGGAACTGCAGCGGCCGGAAAAAGAAGGGCACGGTGCCGTTGCGCGCCATGACCGCCGTCACCAGGCACCCCATCACGACCATCGGGATGATCCAGAACGCCGCGATCCAGCCGAGCCTGCGGTGCAGATGCATCCGTCCGGTCGCGACGAAAATGTTCTGCAAGAGGTAGATCGCGACCCAGCCCATGAAGAAAAAGGCGTGGAGATGGACGCGCGGCGGCGACGCGAAGGTCGACCGGCCCATCAGATATTGAAACGAAAAGCCGGCGATGATCGTAATTGTCATCACAATCGCCGCGCGCAGGAAAAAACGTTCGTCGCCCGCGAGGGGCGCCACCGGTTGTTGAGCTAGCGTCGCCATTCGAGTCCCCCGATGCCGCGAATCGAGCTTAGCCGAATCGCGCCGCCGAATGAAAGGCTTAGGTGAACACGTCGTCCGTCCGCCGCACAGCCTAGCAAGCGCCGACGGAGTGGCGGCTCAGTCCTTGTAAACGGGCAGCGACCAGCCGCGGAGGATCGCTCCGGCGCGGAGCGCAAGGCCCGCGCAGACGGCGATTCCGGCGGCCACCCAGAGCGGCGCACCAGCCAGCTTCAGCCCGACGAACGAAGCCGCGGACAATGCCGCCGCGGTGACATAGAGATCGCGGCGCATCAGGATCGACGGCTGGCCGGCGAGGACATCGCGGACGATGCCGCCAAAGCAAGCGGTGAGCACTCCCATGGCGAAGGCGGGGACCGGCGAGACCCCGTAGCCCATCGCCTTGGCCGAGCCGTACGTAGCGTAAGCGACGAGGCCGGCGGCATCGAACCAGGCGAGGGCGCTGCCGGCGATCCGGCGCGTGCTCAGGAACCAGACTGCGACCGCCGCGGCGATGCAGATCACCAGGGTTGCATTGTTTCGCACCCAGAAAACCGGCGCCCCGATGAGCAGGTCGCGCAGCGTCCCGCCGCCGACCCCGGTCACCGCCGCAAAAAAGACGAAGGTCACGAAGTCCAGGCGGCGTTCCGCTGCGACCAGCGCACCCGACACGGCAAATACCGCGATCCCGAAATAGTCCAGCACCAGGAGCGCGTCGGTGAAGCCGGGCACGATCGGAGCCGCCATAAGCGGGTCATGCGGGGTCAGCGGCGGCAGCGCAACTTTAGTGGTGCATTTCCTTCTGGGCCTCCTGGAACCATCCGCGCTCGGCTCGCCCCTGCTCCTTGGCGGCGATCTGCTGCCCCTTCGGAACGGGCTGGCTGCGCGGGAAGGCGATGATCATGATCGCGACGGCAAGCACGCCGAGCAGTACGATCAGCGCCGCGAACGGCAGCGTCGAGAGCATCATTCTCGGCGACTCGGGCTGCGTCCGGCGCTTCTCGCCATGGGCCCGGCGAAAGCTGCGCTTGCGGGCCATCGCCCCAAGATAGGCGTCGGGACGGGTCCATGCCCGCAGGGACTCCGGAGCGTCCCCCTCTGGCTTGCGGCTCACGTCGGGTAAGTGAGCCTTGCGCCAAGCCTTTGCAATAAGCCCGAGCGGCAATTTGGGCTCGATCCGCTAGCCTTTCGCCGCGACGGTCAATTCTGCCAGCGTCTTCGCTCCACAATTGACCTTCACCGTGCCGACCGCGGCGCTGTCGGGAATGGTCGCGGTGACGTCCCACCAATTTTCAGGCGCTGCGTAACCGGTGTCGTTCTGGGCGATGGTCGGGGCGATCTCGGCGGTCGATCCGGTCACCGTCGCCGACCCGAGCAGCGCCTTGTAGCGCGGGTCCGACCGGTAGACCTTGCCCTTGACGGCGATGTTGCCGTCCTTGTCTCGCGATGCGGCCCAGGCCTTGGTCTCGCCGTCCTTGAAGAAGCAATAAGCGGCCTTCTTCTTAAGCGGCGCTTTCGCGGCCTGGTTTGCCGGGGCGTCCCCGTCCGATTGCCCGCACCCGGCGAGCATCGCCGCGCTCACCAAAAAGGCGATGTTGCGCATCATCCCTCCCCCTCTTCCGGCGCAGCCTAGCCGCGTTGCGGCCGGACTCAAGGCTCGAGATCGGTCGCGGCCCTGAAGCTGCCGTCCATCAACATCGGCACGGAAGTATGCGCGTGGGCGATCTTCCAGCCGTCGGGTTCGCGGCGGAAGCATAGAGTCGAGCGCATCCACAGGCTGACCGGCGCACCGCCGACGCGCGTGCCGCTCAAATGATGGAGCGCACGGGCGAAACCGACCTCCTGGCCGCCTTCGATGGCCAGGTCCCGCTGCTCGATCGCGATCTGCTCGAAACCCGAGAGCCATGACGCAAGGCCGGCTTCGTCGCGGGCAGCGCCGGGGGTAAGCGCAAGGGGCGGCGCGAGCTCGAAGGCGACCACGTCGGAAGCGAGCGTCGCAGTCGCCTTGGCGGCGTCCTTCGCCCCGATCGCGGCAATCCGCGCGTCGATCAGGGCGCGAATCTGCTCAACCGATGACTCAGCCGATCGGATTGCCGCTCTCTTCCTGCTCGAACAGGTCGGCGACAACCTCGCCGCGCGCCGTCAGGCGGACCTTGTCGCCCTCGACCTCCGCGACCAGTCCCCTCGGGATGTAGTGGTGATGTTCTTCGTGACCGATCCCGCTGTCGGCACGGATCAGCTTGATGCGGTTGTCCTCGACGCGGTCGACGGTGCCGAGGTGGACGCCGTCGGCGCCGATCACTTCCATATGTTCGCGAATGTTTTCGAAGCCGCTCATGGCCTTCTCCTCGGAATGGGCAGCGGTTCAACGCTCGGGTTGGGCCGCCGGTTCATCGAAGCCTGGCCCGACTACGCCTGTTTGACGCACGAGTCATCGGCATGCGCGGTTGCTGGCCCAGCCATTCCCGCCTAGCACCGATGCCCTATGCCCGACGTCCGCACCACCACCTCCGACGCCACCCAAACCATCGCCGAAGCCCCGCCTTCGCCGACCCATGTCGCGATCCGTCGCGAGGATTACCGGCCGCCCGACTGGCTGGTGCCGGAGATCAGCCTCGACTTAGACCTCGGTCTCGAGCGGACGCGGGTGCGCGCGACGTTGAGCATCGATCGCAACGGTTCGCATCACCGCCCGCTCAAGCTCGACGGCGACGGCGTGAAGCTGCTGTCGGTCAAGGTGGACGGCAGGGACGGCAAATGGCGGCTGGAGGGCCAGCAGCTGATCATCGAGATCGCCGGTGATCACGCCACCGTCGAAACCGAAGTGGAGATCAATCCCGCGGCGAACACCAAGCTCATGGGCTTGTACGCCTCGAACGGCATGCTGTGCACGCAATGCGAGGCCGAAGGTTTCCGCCGCATTACCTTCTTCCCCGACCGGCCGGACGTGCTGTCCAAGTATCGGGTGCGGATGGAGGGCGATGCGAACGCATTCCCGGTGCTGCTGTCAAACGGCAACCGGGTCGCGCATGGCGAAGGAGCGGATCGCCGCCATTGGGCCGAATGGGAAGATCCGTTCCCCAAGCCCTGCTACCTGTTCGCGCTGGTCGCAGGCGACCTCCAGGCCAACCGCGACAGCTTCACCACCATGAGCGGCCGCAAGGTCGAGCTCAACATCTGGGTGCGCGAGGCGGACTTGCCCAAAACGCGGCACGCGATGGACAGCCTCAAGCTGGCGATGGCGTGGGACGAGGAGGTCTATGGCCGCGAGTACGACCTCGACATGTTCAACATCGTCGCGGTCAGCGACTTCAACATGGGCGCGATGGAGAACAAGTCGCTCAACATCTTCAACTCGGCCTATGTGTTGGCCGACCAGGAGACCGCGACCGACGCCGATTTCGACAATATCGCCCGCGTCGTTGCGCACGAATATTTCCACAATTGGTCGGGCGACCGCGTCACCTGCCGGGACTGGTTCCAGCTGAGCCTCAAGGAAGGCTTCACCGTGTTCCGCGACCAGAGCTTCTCGGCCGATGTCGGGAGCGCGCCGGTCAAAAGGATCGAGGACGTGCGCGTGCTCCGCGCCGTGCAGTTCCCCGAAGACCAGGGGCCGCTTGCCCACCCGGTGCGCCCGGACAGCTACATCGAGATTTCGAACTTCTACACCGCGACCGTCTACAACAAGGGCGCCGAGGTCATCCGCATGTTCCACACGGTGTTGGGCGCGGAGAAGTTCCGCAAAGGCACCAACCTTTATTTCGAGCGACACGACGGCGAGGCCGCGACCTGCGACGATTTCGTGAAGGCGCTGGAGGACGGAAGCGGAGTCGACCTGTCTCCGTTCAAAATCTGGTACAGCCAGGCGGGCACGCCCAGGGTGCGGGCAAGGATCGAGCATGACGCGGCGGCGAAGCGCGCGACGCTGCACCTTGAGCAACGTGAGGAGCCGACGCCCGGCCAGCCGGCCAAGCATCCGATGCCAATCCCGCTCAAGACCGCGCTGATCGGCGAGGACAGCGGCGCCGAAATGTGCCCTGAACAGCTGATTGTCCTCGACCAGCCGGCGCAGAGCGTGACTTTCGAAAACGTCACCGAGACGCCCTTGTTGTCGATCAACCGCAATTTCTCCGCGCCGGTGCTCGTCACTGCCGAGCGGCGGCCGGACGAGCTCGAACGGCTCGCGCAGGCGGATACCGATCCGTTCGCCCGCTACGAGGCGATGCAGGAGCTGATGATGGCGGCGCTGACCGCCGGCGCGCGCGGCGAGTCCGCGGACTCGGCGCCGGTGATCCGGGCGATCGCCGCGACGCTACAATCGAATGCGCTCGATCCGGCGTTCAAGGCGGAGGCGATCCTGCTGCCGAGCGAGAGCCTCATTGCCGACCGAATGGACGTGGTCGACCCGGGCGCGATCCATGCTTCGCGCGAAAAGCTGCGCGCAGCAATCGGTAGCGCTTTGTCGGGCGAGCTGCTGGCGGCGCATCGCAGCGACGGCGTCGACGGCGACGACCTCAGCCCTCGCGCCAAGGGAATCCGGCGGCTGCGCACAATGTCGCTCAGCCTGATCGCGAGCGCCGACGAGGAAAAGGCAGCGGCGCTCGCCAAGACCCAGTTCGACGGCGCCGACAACATGACCGACCGCCAGGGTGCGCTGGGCGTGCTCGTCTCGCTCGACGCACCCGAGCGGCAGGAAGCGCTCGATGCCTTTTACGTGCGGTTCAAGGATGACGCGCTGGTGCTCGACAAATGGTTCGCGCTCCAGGCAGCCGCCCAGCGGCCTGACACGGTCGATCAGGTGCTGAAGCTGTCGGGCCACCCGGACTTCACGATCACCAACCCCAACCGGCTGCGTTCGCTGGTCGGGATGTTCGGCGGCAACCACTGGGCATTCCACTCGGCCGACGGCCGCGGCTACAAGTTCCTCGCCGACATGATCATCGCCGCCGACAAGCTCAATCCGCAGGTCGCGGCGCGGCTGGTGCCCGCGTTCGGCCGCTGGCGCCGATTCGAGCCGAAGCGGTCGGTCATGATGCGGCAGGCGCTCGAGAAGATCGTCGCGACGCCCGGGCTGTCGAAGGATGTCTACGAGCAGGTGTCCAAGAGCCTGGCATAGGTCGTCATTGGGAGGAGCTTTCGCGACGCGGCAATCGAGCTAGATTGCTTCGCTACGCTCCCAATGACGGGCTGATTAGGAGCCCGAACTCCCGATCCACTTGGCGACGTCGGCCGCGACCTGGTTGGCGGCGCGGTTGAGCGCCGGGCCGACACTCGGGCCAGTGCCGTCGGCGGGAGCGGTGGCGGTGAAGCGGCGGGTCTCGACGCGACCGCCGCCCGCCGTCGACAGCGCGCCGTCATAGCTCACGACCACCTGCCCGGTGGATGCATCATAGCCGAACCGCTGCAGCGATCCGTTCACCTGCAAACCGGGGTCGAGCGTGGTCTGGTCGGGATTGAGAACGACCCGATTGGTTGTGCGGCGCACCGTCTCGGCGACGAGATCGGCGAACAGCTTCGCCGGCGTGTCGGCGAGCTGGAGGTTGGGGACATATTGGACGTCGGTCGGGGTCACCTGCACCGGCACCCTGACCGTATTGAGCTCGCGCGCGACGGACGGCGTCGCGACGGTGACCGCCTGCCCAGCCGCGGCCGAGCGCGCGATCTGCGCCGGTTCAGCCGCCTCCGGGGTCAGCGTCACCAGGGTCGCCGGCGGCTTGCCCCCGCCGCCGAGCAATCCCCCCATGCAAGCGCTCAACGCGAGCGACAGGGCGACCGCGCCCGCGGTCTTGTTCAGAAGCCTCATTTGCGTTTCCCTGGCTTGTAGTCGGGCAGCTTCTCGGGCCCGAGCGCGCCGCCGATGCCCTGCTGGTTGACCCGGTTGGAGACCGCCTGCAGCGACTTCGACAGGTCACGCAGGTCGTGCACCAGCTTGTTCGCCTCCGGCAGCGTCGACTTGCTGAAATTCTGGATGCCCGGGCGGGCGTCGCTGATCATGTTGTTCAAATTCTCGGTGGTCTGCTGAACCGACGCGATGGCCTTGTTGAGGTTCTGCATCGCCGGCTTGCCGTCTTCGGTCACCAGGCGATTGGCATTGTCGGACAGAGCGGCGACATTATTCGCCGCGATACCGGCATTGTGCGACGCGATTTTGATCTCGGCGATCGTCTGGCCCATCTCGGGCGCATGCTTCCTCAGCTCCTGCGTCGTGACGTCGATATTTTCGAGAATGTCGGAGATCGAGTTCTGGTTCTTGTCGGAGAGAAGCTCCGTCAGCCGCTCGGTCAGCCGTTGGATGCGGTCAATCAGCTCCGGCGCACTGTTGAGGAGCGCGCTGATTCCGCCCGAGGTGGCGGGAATCACCGGGCAGCCCTGGGGCCCCAGTTGCTCGATCGCCGGGCGGCCGCGCTCGGCGCCGGCGAGCTGGATTTCGGAAACGCCGGTGAAGCCGACTCCATGGATCTGCGCGCTGGTGCCCTGAAGAACCGGGGTCTGTTCATCGACCTCGACCCGGACCCAGACGAATTCGGGACGGTTGGGCAGCAGCGAGATCTTCTGCACCTGGCCTACCGGCACGCCGGAGAAGCTGACATTTGAGCCCTTGTTGAGGCCGCCGACGCCCTGCGCGAAATAGATGTCGTAGCATTTGGTCGCCTTGTTTGAGAGGCCGGCGAGCCAGACGATGAACAGGAGCACGCCGGCGAGCAAAGCCACCGTTACCGCGCCGACCATCACATAGTTCGAGCGGGTTTCCACTAGGCTCGAGCCCCCTCTTCATAACTGTCGGCGGCTGCGCGCCCCCGCGGTCCGTTAAAATACTCTTGTATCCAAGGATGGTCCAAAGCCAAGAGTTCCGGGATCGTTCCAATCCCGATCACCTTCTTGTCCGCGAGCACTGCGACGCGATCACAGATCGAATGCAGCGTATCGAGGTCGTGGGTGATGAGGAAGACGGTGAGGCCGAGACGTTTTTGAAGCGAGCGGATCAATTCGTCAAAACCAGCCGCCGCAATCGGATCGAGGCCCGAGGTCGGTTCGTCGAGGAACAATAGTTCGGGATCGAGCGCCAGCGCGCGCGCAATGCCCGCCCGCTTGACCATGCCGCCCGAAAGCTCCGCCGGATATTTCGGGCCGGCATCCGGCGGCAGCAAGGCCATGGCGATCTTGTAGGACGCAATCTCGTCGAGCAGCGGCGGCGTGATGAACGGGTAATATTCGCGGATCGGGACTTCGACGTTCTCCGCGACGGTCAGCGTCGAGAACAGCGCGCCGTTCTGGAACAGGATTCCCCAACGCCGCCGAATGTTCTTGGCCTCGTCTTCATCGCGGCCGACCATGTTCTCGCCCAGCACTTCGATGTCACCGGCCTCGGGCGTCTGCAGCCCGATGATCGAGCGCAGCAGCACCGATTTGCCGGTTCCGGAACCGCCGACCACGCCGAGGATCTCGCCGCGGCAGACGGTCAGGTCGAGGTCGTCGTGGATGACCTGCTCGCCGAAGGCGTTGCGCAGCCCTCGAACGGTGATGATCGGATGGCAGTCCCTCGGTTCGCTCATACCCAGCCGATCGAGCTGAAGAAGACGGCGAAGACTGCGTCGAGCACGATCACGAGAAAGATCGACTGGACGACGGCGTTGGTGGTGCGCGTTCCGACTTCCTCGCTGTTGCCCTGCACCAGCATGCCCTGGAAGCAGCCGGCGAGCGCGATGATGAAGCCGAACACCGGCGCCTTGATAAGCGCGATCCAGAGATCCGTCAGCGGGATCACCTCCTGCAGCCGCTGGATATAGGTCAGCGGCGGGAT
>JAICVC010000174.1 GCA_025935515.1 Sphingomonas sp. | reverse complement strand
TGGCCCGGTCCTCGACCGGATAATCGGTCAGCTGGAAGAACGCGCGCGAGAGATCGGCGGTGGCCTCGGGGCCGTTGGGCACGTGCCACACCTCGACGCCGGTCAGGCGATCTAGCCGGTAATCCGTTGGGCCGTTGACCTCGACCACCAGCATCCGCCGCTCGATCAGCTCGATGAACGGCTCGAACAGCTCGCGGTTGAGCCCGTCCTTGTAGAGATCGCGTGGCGGGCGGTTCGAGGTCGTCACCACCTTCACCCCGTGATCGAGCAGCTTGCCGAACAGGCGCGAGACGATCATCGCGTCGGCCGGGTTGGTCACCTGCATCTCGTCGAAGCACAGCAGCTTCGCCTCGTCCGCGATCCCCTCGGCGACGGGCTCGATCGGATCGCCTTCCTCGCTTTCCCTCGCAGCGCGGAGCCGGCCATGGGTTTCGAGCATGAACTCGTGAAAATGGACCCTTCGCTTCGGATGGATGTCGAGCCGATCGAACGCCAGGTCCATCAGCATCGACTTGCCGCGCCCGACGCCGCCCCACAGATAGACGCCGGCCGGTCCGTCGCGTTTCGATCCGAGCAGCCGCGCAAACAATCGGCCGGCCTTCAGGTCGACTGCGAGCCGGTCGAGCGCCGCGACCGCACGCGCCTGCGCCGCGTCGGGTTTCAGCTCATGTGCGGCAATCAGTTCGTCGTAGGCGACCCGAACGGGTCCGCTCATCGCGACGATGGGCCGTTCGGCACGTTCACCTTCTTGAGGGTCCCGCTGAAGCTGTAACAATTCTCGCCGTTCTGCTTGACGACGCCCTGGAGGAACGCGTGCCCGCGCGTCTGCCGGACCAGCTCGACATGGGCATCGAGCGGCGATCCGGCCTGGCCGCGCGCGAGGAAATGGGTGGTGAGGTCGAGCGTGACGTAATGCGCCTTCTCCATGCCCGCGCACAGGCCGCCGGCGAACATCGACATGTCGATGAAGCTCATGATTGCGCCGCCGTGGATCGACCCGCCCATGTTCATATGGTCTTCGGTCGGCATCATCCGCGCGATTCCGCGGCCGGGTCCGTCCGGCTTGAACAACAGGCGCCCGGTCGCCGCGGCGAAGCTCGAGCGCGGAAAATCGCCCCAACTGAACCAGCCTTCATTGTCGGGATCGGGAGTCGCGCCGCGCGGCAGCCCGACGTCCTCCATCAGTTCATTTCTGTCGTCGCTCACGCCGCTCTTTCGGCAATCAGCTTCTTGGTCTCGGCGATCGCCTTGGCCGGGTTGAGCCCCTTGGGGCAGACGTTCGCGCAATTCATGATGGTGTGGCAGCGATACAGGCGGAACGGATCCTCGAGCTGGTCGAGCCGCTCGCCGGTCGCCTCGTCGCGACTGTCGGCGAGCCAGCGGTAGGCCTGGAGCAGGACCGCGGGCCCAAGGAACTTGTCGCTGTTCCACCAATAGCTCGGGCAGCTGGTCGAGCAGCAGAAGCAAAGGATGCACTCGTAGAGCCCGTCGAGCTTGGCGCGGTCGCCGGGCGACTGGAGCCGTTCGCGCGACGGCGCCGGGCTCGCGGTCTTCAGCCACGGCTGGATCAGCGTATATTGGGCGTAGACATGGGTGAGGTCGGGAACGAGGTCCTTGACCACGTCCATGTGCGGCAGCGGCGTGATCTGGACATCGCCCTTGAGGTCCTCGATCGGAGTGGTGCAGGCAAGGCCGTTCCGGCCTTCCATGTTCATCGCGCACGACCCGCAAATCCCCTCGCGGCAGGAGCGGCGGAAGGTCAGGGTTGGGTCGATCTCATTCTTGATCTTGATCAGCGCGTCGAGGACCATCGGCCCGCAT
>JAICVC010000102.1 GCA_025935515.1 Sphingomonas sp. | reverse complement strand
TGACGCCGCGCCATTGATCCTTAGCCGCCGAGATTGAGTGCAACGGCCGCCTTGATCAGCGCCTTGAACGCTGCCCCGTCGATCCTCTCCCTTCCCTGAGGTCGATCGCGCGCCGGGTGCCGCCTTCGAGACTCGCGTTGAACAGCCGTGCCGGATCGTCGAGCGATGCACCATTGGAGAAGGTCAGCTTGACCTTGTCCTTATAGGTTTCGCCGGTGCAGATGATGCCGCCGTGCGACCAGACGGGAACGCCCGACGGGTTCGAGGGCTTTCGCCACTTCACCTCTTCGATGACCTCGGGGTCGGCCTGCCTGATCAACGTGCGGATGCCGCGAAGCATCTCCCCGCGCCAGTCGCCAAGCGCCTCGATCTTGGCGTCGATCAGCCCCGAGTCCCCGTCGGCCACCATCCGGTCTCCTTGCGTTGGCCGCCGGGACTAGGGGGACTAAAGCGCTCTCACAAGCCTCGCGGCAACGGCGAGCCAGGGCGGGTTCGAGACGATCTGCTGACGGCCTCCGGCCTCGAGGGGCAGGACCTGCAACTTCTCCTCGTCGCGGTTGATCAGTCGCCCGAACAGAAAGCGCCCCGCCGGGCGGGGAATCAGCACGTCGCGGTTGAGTGCCCGGGCGTAGTCGCCCGGCTGGAGCGTATCGCACCACAATTCGTCACCGGCGCGATAGTCGCCGACGCTGCCCGCGACCAGCACCGCGACCTGTCCATCTTCGATGCGCGGCGAGACGGCGATCGCCGTCTTGCGTGGCGCCATTGCGCCGCCCGGGCCGACAAGCGCCGCCACCTTCAGCTCGGCCTTGTCGCCCCCCTCGACCAGGTCCTGCGCCTCGACGCCGAGCGCGTTCGCGATTCGGTTGAGCCAGCCCACCGACACCGTGCGCATCCCGGTTTCGAGCCTGCCGATGGTCTGGGGCGTCGTCGGCGGATGGCATTGCCGCGCGACATCGTCGAGGGTCATTCCCCGCGCTCTGCGGACTTCCCGGATTCGAGTGATCATAACGTTCCCCGGCGAACCAAGATGGTTTCTAGTCTGTCCTACAGTTTTGCCGATGTGGCAAGTGGGCATCGACTCGACTGCAGGAGGAACAATGGGACGGACATCGGCGCGCTTGCTTGGCGAACGAGCGATCGAGCAGGGAATTGCTTCGGAACGGGGGACGAGCGGCTACCCGCGGTCGGTCACGGTCAATCTCACCGAATCGCCGCTCGGATGGTTGTTCGCGCGGGGCCATTTGAACCAGCGTCAATATGATGCCGGCGAGCGCCTTCGGAGCGATTGGGAGCGGGCCCAGCTGGCCCCCGGCGTGACGATGGCATGGGACGCGGCGCCCATGGCTCGCGGCCGCGGCGGCTCGGCTTCGGCGCCCGACCTTTGCGGTGCGCAACTCGACGCCAAGCGCCGGTTCGACTCCGCGGTGGCGAGCGCGGGTCCCGGCCTGGCCGACATCCTCTGGCGGGTGGTCTGCGCGGGCGAAGGCATGCGCGACGCCGAGACTGCGCTCGGCTGGCCGGCGCGCGCGGGCAAGCTGGTGCTGACCCTCGCGCTCGACCGGGTCGCGGCCTTCTACCGGATCCCTTAGTCCTTGCGGCCTTGCCGATGATCGGCGGGCGCCTTCGGCTTCTTTTCCGCGACCGCCGTGTCGCCGCGCTCGCGGTCACGCATGGTCGGGTCGTGCATGTTGTTGCGGGATTCGTCCTTGCCGCTGTTGCTGCGCATCGCTGGCACTCCTACTGGGCCTTGACCGTCAACGGGCGAGCCGGGTGCATGTGTCCGCCGCTCGCCGCGTGAAAGAGGGGAGGCAGCCGATGATCGTCTATGGTTCGTCCTTGTCGCCGTTTGTGCGCAAGGTGCTCGCATTTGCGGCAGAAAAGGGCGTTGAGCTGGAGCTCCAGCCAACCGGGATGCCGAACTATCTGCCGGAATATCTGGAAGCGAGCCCGTTCAGGAAGATGCCGGCGTTCCGCGACGGCGATTACACGCTCGCCGATTCCAGCGCGATCATTCACTATCTCGAAGCGAAACAGCCCGAACCCCCACTGATCCCGGCCGAGCCGCGGGCGCGCGGCAAAGTGATCTGGTTTGACGAATTTTCAGACACCATCCTCTGCGCTTGCGGAGCCAAGATGTTCTTCAACCGGATTGTCGCTCCGCGCTTTCTCGGGCGGGAGGGCGACCTCGCCGCGGCCGATGCGGCCGAACGAGAAGAGCTGCCACCTATCCTCGACTATCTGGAGCGGGTCGTCCCCGACGCCGGAGCATATCTCGTCGGCGACAGCATCACGCTCGCCGACATCGCGGTCGCCAGCCCGTTCGCGAACCTCGGTCACCTCGGTTGCGAGATCGATTCCTCGCGGCATGGACGGGTTCGCGCCTGGACGGACTCGATCCTCTCGCGGCCGAGCTTTGCGCCGTGGATCGAACGCGAGGCGGCGATGCTGGCGAAAGAGCCGGCGTAAAGCCAAGCGCCGCGCCCCCGAAGGAGCGCGGCGCCCTAGCCAGTGGCAACCGTTCAGAAGCTGCCGCTGTCGTCCTGACCTTCGGAATCGCTTTCGTCGCGATTGGCCTGGCCCCGCGTCTCCGACTGGCCTTCAGTGGCGCCGCGGCCCTGGTCGGCGAAATCGGACCCGCCGGTCGCATTGGACGATGACGATCCGCTCGCGCCGGAAGAACCGCCGCGATCCTGCAGATAGTCATCCGAGCCGCTGCCCTGCGAGCCGATGAAGCCCTCGTCCTGCGAGCCTTCCTGGGAGCCGCCGCCACTGCCGCTGCTGGTCGATTGCGTGCCGACGCCGGGCCCCTCGTCGCTGGTCAGCGTGTCGCCGCTGCTGCTCTGCTGGGCCTGGCCGCTCGAGCTCTGGCCGCCGAACTCGGCGCTTTGGCTCATCATCGTGCCGCTGCCGGTGTTGCTGTCGTTGCCGCCGATCGGCTGGCCGCTTTGGCTGCCGGTCGGCTGCTCGCCTTGCTGCTGCCCGAACTCACCCTGCTGGCCCTGCTGCCCGGTGGGCTGCTGAGCCTGCTGGCCCGTCGGTTGTTGACCCAGCCGGCCTTCGGTTCCGCCAGCTTCCTGATCGTCACGTTCTTCAGCCATCGAGATTACTCCCTCACATGGCCCCGTTTGCTCCGAACGCTAAACCGGGGGAGCGAGCGGACCGTTCCGACCGCCCAACGAACTTTGCGACGAACCGCTTGCCGCAAAAAAACAAGGCCGCCGATCGTCGCGACCGGCGGCCTCGCTTGTTCGCTATGCTGACGGGCAGCCTCAGGCTTGCTCTTCGTCGATCCCGACTTCGGCTTCTTCCGGCGTGCCCGGATTTTCCGGCGCCGGCGGGATGCCCGGCTCGAGCCCCGGCTCGGACTCTTCGGTGAACGCCGCGGTGTCGCGCTCGAACATCTGCGCCATGACGTCGACGCCCTGCGCCTGCAGGTCGGCTTCCTCCGGCGAGCGGGCGACGTTGACCTTGACCGTCACCGCGACCTCGGGGTGGAGCGCGACCTTGATCTCGTGCATGCCGATCGCCTTGATCGGGCGGTCGAGCACGACCTGGCTCTTGGCGACGTGCGCGCCGGCCGCTTCGAGCGCCTCGGCGATGTCGCGGGCGCTGACCGAGCCGTACAGCTGGCCGGTGTTCGACGCCTGGCGGATCAGTTGGACGGTCTTGCCGTCGACACCCTTGGACGCCTTCTCGGCGTCGGAACGGCGGCTGGCATTCTCCTCCTCGATCTTGGCGCGGTTGGCCTCGAACACCTTGCGGTTGGCGTCGTTGGCGCGGAGCGCCTTCTTGCGCGGCAGCAGGTAGTTGCGGGCAAAGCCGTCCTTGACCTTCACCACGTCGCCGATGGCGCCAAGCTTCTCGACGCGCTCAAGCAGGATCACTTCCATCTCGAGCTCTCCTTACTTCACGATGTAGGGCAGCAGGCCGATGTGGCGGCTGCGCTTGATCGCGCGGGCCAGCTCGCGCTGCTTCTTGGACGACACCGCGGTGATCCGCGACGGCACGATCTTGCCGCGCTCGGAGACGAAGCCCTGGAGCAGGCGCACGTCCTTGTAATCGATCTTCGGCGCGTCCTTGCCCGAGAACGGGCACGACTTGCGGCGGCGGAAGAATGCGCGGGCCATTATTCGACCTCCTCTTCGCGGGCGCGGAACTCGGTGCGGTCGCCGCGGTCCCCGCGGTCTCCGCGGTCGGCGCGCGACGAACGCTCCTTGTCGCTGCGGCGCATCATCGCCGACGGGCCCGTTTCATGCTCGTCGACTTTTAGCGTCAGGAAGCGGATCACGTCCTCGTTGATGTTCGACTGGCGCTCGAGTTCGGCGATCGCGGCCGCCGGCGCGTCGATGTCGAGCATCACGTAATGCGCCTTGCGGTTCTTGGCGATTCGGTAGGCGAGGCTGCGTAGGCCCCAGGTCTCGGTCTTGGCGATCTTGCCGCCATTGTCGGTGATGATCTTGGTGGCGTTTTCCGCGAGCGCATCGACCTGGGCTTGCGACAAGTCCTGGCGTGCGAGGAAAACATGCTCGTAGAGCGGCATGCTTCACGTCTTTCTTTGGCCGATCGCTGACGCGCCCCGATGGCAACGCCCCTCCGGCTGTCGGTAAAAATACTGGGGCACGAGCAAGCTCGCACCCCATCGCCGGCGCCTATGGCCGAACCGCCCCCAAAAGGCAAGCCGGGCACGTAGAACTTCGCGGCGCCTTCCTCCCCACTAACCCATTAAAACTGCGACGGCGTTGGAGCCGGGAGGCGGGCTTCCTCGTTGAGCCCGCGAAAGGAGCATGGTCATGACTGCTTTTTCGATCCGGGCCGCGGCCGCCTCGCTTGGCGCGCTCGCGATTGCCGGCTGCACCACCACCGGCGTCGGCACCGGCCAGTCGGCGACCGGCAACATCGGCGCGACCTTCACCTGGCGGGAGACCGGCGGCACCCAGGGGACGATGCTCGCCCAGCTCAGCAACGGCCAGGTCTACCAGGGCCCGATGTTCCAGATCACCCAGGAAAACCGGGTGATGAACTATGGCGGGCTGTGGAACGGCTGGGGACCCGATTGGCGCTGGGGCCGCGGCTGGGGCGGCCGGCCGTGGGGCTGGGGCTGGGGCGGCTGGGGCCCATGGGGACCCACCGACGAGACTATCACCCACTATAGCGGCCAGGTCCTCGCCAACCTCCAGGGGCCGGGCGGCTTCATGCGCTGCAACTTCCGCCTGATGAGCCCGAGCGCCGGGATGGCGGGCGGCGGCATCGGCCAGTGCCAGCTGCCGACGGGAACCATCATCCACGCCCAGTTCCCCCGAAGGTATTAGCCGAGCGCCCGAGCACAAGGGAGCGTTTGCGAGAAGCGAACGCGGCCTTTGTGTCGAAGAGAGCGCGAAAGGCACTCTCCCCTCCCTGGAAGGGAGGGGCCGGGGGTGGGTGCGCGAACGCGCATAATGGCGAGCGAACTTGGTAGAGCGTTCGGCGAGCATTTCCCCTGATGGCTCACCCGAACATCCACCTGAGCAGCTCGACCAGCTTGCCGAGCCCCCACCCGCCGCCGATGAACAGCACCGGGATCAGCAGGATCCCGCAGCCGATGCCCTGCCCGACGGGCCCCGGTCCGTTCTTCAGGCTCAACGGTCGTTCAAATGGCTCTGCGAGGCCGAGCGTTCCTTGAGCTCGACGCCGCGCCATTTATTCACGAATTCATGCGGCGTCATGGCCGGCAAAGCCTCCCCCCGAGCGCCGCCACCGTGGCACGGCCGGGACTCGCGGCGCAAGGGTGGGTCGCTGTACTCCTTCTGTACCCCTGCCTTCGCAGGGGTGCACGATTCCGCTGTCCTACAACCGCGGCTTTCTGGCATGGCCTTGCGTTGCCGTTCCTGAAGGCGCTCCGCGATCCGAAGGTTACAAAGTGGAGGAAGTGGAAGGAGCCCCGTTTTCAAGCAGTCGCATTCCACTTCGACCCATTTCGCCTTCGGCGTGAAAGTTGCGCAAAGCGCCGCCTCCACTGCGAAGATCGGTGAAGACCGTGTTTCGCCGGTTCTCGACTTCACTCCGCTCGAACGGGTAGACTGGGCCATGGCCACGCATCTTCGCTCCGTTCAGCCGACGCCGGACCCGCTCGACGGCATGAGCCTCCCCGGCTGGCTCTATTTCGACCCCGAATTCTTCGAGGGCGAGAAGCAGGCCTTCCTCCGCGCCGCGCCGCAGGTGGTGTGCCACGAGAGCGAGATCGCGGAGGCCGGCGAGTGGCGCAGCCTCGATTATCTCGGCGAAAGCATCATCGTCATCCGCGGCGACGACGGCGCGGTGCGCGCGTTCGCCAACGTCTGCCGCCACCGCGGCTCGCGGCTGGTCGACGGCAATGGCGGCTGCGCCAGGGTGCTGACCTGCCCCTATCACGCGTGGAGCTACGCGCGGGACGGGCGGCTGGTCGGGGTGCCGCACCGCGATCAATATCCCGGCCTCAGGACCGAGGACCACGGCCTGTTCCCGGTGGCGCTGCAACAGTGGCGCGGGTTCCTGTTCGTGACCCTAGAAGCCGGCGCCCCGCCAGTGGCGGAGATGATGGCGCCGTACGAGGACGAGGTCGCGCCCTACCGGTTCGAGGATCTGCGCGCGATCGGCCGGGTGACGCTGCGCCCGCGCCCGCTCAACTGGAAGACTATCGCCGACAATTATTCCGACGGGCTGCACATCCCGGTCGGCCACCCCGGCCTGACCCGGCTGTTCGGCCGCAACTACCGGATCGAGGCCAACGCCCATGTCGACCGGATGGAGGGCGAGCTGGTCGAGAAGGAGTCGGCCAACCCCTCCGAGCGGGCCTACCAGCGCCTGCTTCCCCGGGTCGACCACCTGCCGGACAGCCACCAGCGCAAATGGCTCTATTACAAGCTGTTCCCCAATGTCGCGTTCGACATCTACCCCGACCAGGTCGACTTCATGCAGTTCCTGCCCGTGAGCGCGACCGAGACCGTGATCCGCGAGATCAGCTACGCGCTTCCCGATGACCGGCGCGAGATGCGGGCTGCGCGGCACCTCAACTGGCGGATCAACCGCCGGGTGAACGCCGAGGACACCGAGCTCATCACGCGGGTCCAGCTCGGCATGCAGTCGCCGAGCTACCGGCCGGGGCCGCTGGGCACGAGCGAGGTCTGCCTGAGGAGCTTCGCCCGGAAGCTGAGGAAGCTCATTCCCGAGACGCGGCTGGATTCGCCGCCGCCGCCCGGCTGGAGCCGTTCAGCCAGCGCGAGATAGCACGCACCGGCAGGCCGGCGAGGGCGAGGCCGAGGCCCCACAGGGTCGCTTCCCACCCGGCGCCGATGAACATCGCGACCGCGTAGACCAGCGCGATCACGGCGACGATGGCATGGCTGCCGGTCACTCGAAGTTTGAGCGCGGCCCCGGCGCAGACCGCGTACAAGACCAGCGCGGCCACGGTCGAGACGAGGGTGATGAACACATAGAGCGCGACGAAGTTCTTGGACGAGCTTGCGAGCACCAGCAGCGCCGCGATCCCGGCGCAGATCAGCACCGCGCCTGACGGTGCACCGACCGAGTTGGTCTTGCGGAACACCGCGGGCAGGTCGCGGGCCTGGGCGAGGGTCCGGCTGATCTCGGCGGCGAACAGCAGCAGGGCGTTGGCGGTCCCGAAGGCGCTGACCGCGGCGATCACCGCGACCACCATGCCGGCG
>JAICVC010000163.1 GCA_025935515.1 Sphingomonas sp. | reverse complement strand
TTCGCCGACGTCCGCTCGGTCATGAGCGAGATGGGCAAGGCCATGATGGGCACGGGCGAGGCAGACGGCGACAACCGCGCCATTGAGGCTGCCGAGAAGGCGATCTCCAACCCGCTGCTCGACGGCGTCAGCATGAAGGGCGCCAAGGGCGTCATCATTTCGATCACCGGCGGCGAGGATATGCGCCTGATGGAGGTCGACGAGGCAGCCAGCCACATCAAGGAACTGGTCGACCCGGATGCGAACATCATCTGGGGCTCGGCATTCAACAACGACCTTGGCGGCAAGATCCGCGTATCGGTCGTCGCGACTGGCATCGAGGCAGATGCGGTCGCGCAACCTGCCCCGGGCAAGGTCTTCAGCTTCCCGGCGCGGACACATGCGACAGCTCAGGCTCCGGTCGAAGTGGCCGAGACGCCGACCGGCGATCCCGAAGCGGAGGCCGATGCCGAGACTAACTCGCTCGAGGATGAGGACGAGCTGGTGCTCGGCGCTGACGACATCCTCACCAGCCCGGTCAGCTCCGCGCCGATCGCGCCGCCCGAGGACGAAGACGCGGGCGAGCCGGCGGCGGCGAGCGGCGGCACCCTGTTCGAGCGCATGTCGAACATTGCTCGCGGCGCGCCCAAGGCGCAGATCGAAGAGGACGAGCCGAGCTACAAGCGCGATCCGATCGACATCCCGCGCTTTCTGAATCGGCAGAACAACCAGTAGCCGAGGCGCTACTTTGAAGAAGGGCGGTCCGCTGGGCCGCCCTTTTTGCATGTGCCGAGCACTCCCTGCCGCCCGACCCGCACGGCTCACCGTAAACCCTCTAGCCAGAAACCCCGCAGCAAGATTCTGTGCCCCACGGGGAAGGACGTAATGCGGGGATCGTTGAAATTTCAGCTGGCGGGAGCGCTTGTCGCGTGCGCCTCGGCGCTCGTGGCGGCAACGCCGTCGCATGCCCAGGGTAGTTACTCGCCCTATGACGAGAGCCCCGCGGCGGCGCTGGCGCGCTACGTGCGTACGCTCGCGTCCGACCCGAGGGATTTCCAGTCACTGATCGGCGCCGGGAAGGCTGCCCTCGAGCTCGGCGATGCTCAGGCCGCTGCCGGGTTTTTTGCCCGCGCCGACGATGCGAATCCGCGGAGCCCGCTGCCTCAGGCAGGAATGGGCGCGGTTTCTGTCGCGAACGGCGACCCGCAGGCGGCGCTGCCCTATTTCCAGCGTGCGCAACAGCTCGGGCTCCCGGTGGCATCGTTCGCTTGCGACCGCGGCCTCGCCTACGACCTGCTTGGGCAGCAAGCCAAGGCCCAGGACGACTATCGCGTCGCCCTCAGTGGCCGCGACGGCGACGAGGCGCGCCGCCGTCTCGCATTGAGTCTAGCGATCAGCGGGGACCGCAATGCGGCGCTACAGATGCTGGCGCCACTGTCGGCCCGCGGCGATTCCGGCGTTCCCCGGATCCGCGCCTTCATCTTCGCGCTGACCGGCGACAGCAATTCGGCGATGACCGCGATCAATGCGGCAATGCCGGGAAGCTGGTCGCGGGTGAAGCCATTCGTGCAGCGCCTGCCGTCGCTTTCCGCCGCCCAGAGGGCCGCCGCGGTCAACCTCGGGATCTTCCCCGACGGTGGCGAGAGCGCCTATGCGTCGGCCGCCGCTCCGTCCGCGGATCGCCTCTCCGACCTGGAGGCGCTGCTGCGCGCATCACCGCCACCGCAAGCAGGTCGAGCGCCGGTTATCTCGACGGCTCGACCGGTGCAGGTCGCATATGCGCGTCCTTTGCCGACGGCCTCTCAGTCGCAGTCGAAAATCTGGCTGCAGCTCGCCAGCGGCACGGACGACGCCTCCTTGTCGAGCGAATTCCGTCGCCTGAAGTCGAAGAATCCGGACCTATTCGACGGTCTTCGGCCCTATGTGGCGCGGACTGCGGGCGGCGCGCGGCTCCTCGTCGGGCCCTTCCGTGGGCGCTCCGACGCGGAGATTCTCGCCGAGGACTTCGGCTCGGTCGGGATCGAGGCCTTGAATTTCACCAATTCCCAAGCCGACAGGATTGCGCCACTTGGCGGTGAATGAAGCTCCCGCCGCTCGTTGCTGCAAGCCCGTCACGGTCGCGCGGGCGGCTCCATCACGAAGATAGCGGCGGCCCGCGAGGCCCTCGCGACATCTTTCAGCGCGACCGCGACCGGCTGATCCACTCGGTCGCCTTCCGCCGCCTCCGCCACAAGACCCAGGTGTTCGTCGCCCCTGACGGCGACCATTACCGCGTTCGCCTGACACACAGCCTCGAAGTCGCGCAGATCGGCCGTACGATGGCGCGCGCACTCGGCCTCAACGAAGACCTGACGGAGGCGTTGTGCCTGGCGCACGATCTCGGCCACCCGCCGTTCGGCCATGCGGGTGAAGATGCGCTGAGCAGCGCGCTCGCCGACGCTGGCGGGTTCGACCACAATGCGCACACGATCCGCATCGTCACGAGGCTGGAGACGCCGTATCCCGATTTCGATGGGCTGAACCTCAGCTGGGAAGCGCTGGAAGGCCTCGCCAAGCATAATGGACCGGTCGATGCACCAACCTGGGCGATGGCCGAAGCCGATGCCGAATGGGACCTCGAGCTCGGCAGCTGGCCGGGGCTGGAAGCCCAGGTTGCCGCGATCTCCGACGACATTGCCTACGACAATCACGACATCGACGACGGGCTTCGCGCGGGTCTCCTCGAGATTGATGAGCTGGTCCAGCTTCCGCTCGTGGGGCGCCTGTGGCACGCGATCGGCAAGCGACATCCCGGCCTTTCAGCCGAAAAAAAGCAGCGCGCGCTGGTCCGCGACATGATCGGGCATATGGTCGGCGACGTCCTCGCCGAGACCGAAAAGCGCGTGCGGGATGCGGGCGTCGAAACCATCGATGAGGTTAGGGCTACGGGCCGGCCGCTCGCCGGCTTCTCCGAAGCGCTGACGGAGGAAGAGCGCGAGCTCAAGCAATTCCTCTAC
>JAICVC010000111.1 GCA_025935515.1 Sphingomonas sp. | reverse complement strand
CGGACGTAGGAACTGATCGCTTCGTCCATCTTGTCGCCGCCGACGCGGACGGAGGTGGTGTAGGCGAGGCCGCGGAGCGACAGGACGGCGACCTCGGTGGTGCCGCCGCCGATATCGACGACCATCGAACCGATCGGCTGGGTCACCGGCATGTCGGCCCCGATCGCGGCGGCCATGGGCTCCTCGATGAGGAAGACCGCGCTGGCGCCGGCATTCGACGCGGCGTCGCGGATCGCGCGGCGCTCGACCGACGTCGACCCGCTGGGCACGCAAATCACGATTTCCGGGAAGCGCCAGGCGCGCATCTTGCCGCCATGCACCTTGTGGATGAAGTGCTTGATCATCTGCTCGGCGACGTCGATGTCGGCGATGACTCCGTCACGCAAGGGGCGGATCGCCTCGATCTGGTCGGGGGTCTTGCCCATCATCAGCTTGGCGTCGTCGCCGACCGCCTTGACCTTCTTGACCCCGTTGATGGTCTCGATGGCGACGACCGAGGGCTCGTTGAGAACGATCCCGCGGCCGCGGACGTAGACGAGCGTATTGGCGGTCCCAAGGTCGATCGCCATGTCGTGCGACATCCACTTGAACCAACGATTCCAGAACATCTATTCCCCGCCCTCTCGAAGTGATTTTGCCAGCCGCCGCGCGCCCACGCGAGCTTAATTCCCGATTGTTCTCAGGCCATTGAATGCAATCTGAATTTTCGGGAAAAAACAGTGCTTCGCCGGCCCCGTCCGAATGGGCTAGGAACGGTTAACATGTCAATAAGAAGGCTGCCGCCCGAGCTCATCAATCGCATCGCCGCGGGCGAGGTGGTCGAGCGCCCGGCGAGCGCGCTCAAGGAGCTGGTTGAAAATTCACTCGACGCGGGCGCGACCGAGGTCGCGGTGCGGCTTCACGCCGGTGGGCTCGAGCTGATCGAGGTTGCCGACGACGGCTCGGGCATGAACACGGACGAGATGCGGCTCGCGCTCGAGCGGCACGCGACCTCGAAGCTGCCGAGCGACGCCATCGACCGGGTGACGAGCTTCGGGTTCCGCGGCGAAGCCCTGCCGTCGATCGCCAGCGTGTCGCGGCTGACTCTCGAAAGCCGGGCGCGCGGCGGCGTCAATAAGGAGGGTGGGGGCTGGCGAATCGCGATCGACCATGGCGAGCGGATGGGAGAGGGGCCGGCCGCGCTCCCGCCCGGCACGCGAATCCGGGTCGAGGGCCTGTTCGAGAAGGTCCCGGCGCGGCGCAAGTTCCTGCGCTCGCCCCGCGCCGAATATGCCGCGTGCCTCGACGCGGTGAAGCGGCTGGCAATGGCGCGGAGTGACGTCGGCTTCACGCTCGACCACGACGGCCGGCGCATTCTGACGCTCCAGCCGGCGCAGCCGCCGGCGCGCGTCGCCGAGCTGCTCAGCCACGAGCTCGACCGCCACGGGATCGGCATCGACTGTGTGCGCGAAGGCTCGCGGCTGACCGGCGTGATCAGCCTGCCGACCTTCAACCGCGGCGTCGCCGACCAGCAATATCTGTTCGTCAACTCGCGGCCGGTGAAGGACCGGTTGCTGGTCGGTGCGCTCCGCGCCGCTTATCGCGACCTCATCGCGCGCGACAGGCATCCGATTGCGGCGCTGTTCGTCGAGGTCCCGCTCGACGAGGTCGACGTCAACGTCCACCCGGCCAAGACCGAGGTGCGCTTTCGCGATCCCTCGGCGGTCCGCGGACTCATTATCGGCGCGCTCCGCCACGCGCTCGACGAGGAAAGCCAGCGCAGCGCCGCGCGGAGCCAAGCGGCTGCGCCCGTGATGTGGACCAGCAGTGACAGCTATGCGCGTGACCTCGAACGTGAGCGGCCCCCGGACGCCGGAGTGCGGGAGGAGCAACAATCCTTCATTCCGGTGAGCTTCGTGCCGCAAGGCCGCGCCGAAACCGCGGTGGATCCTGTCCCTAGCTACCCGCTCGGTGTCGCGCGGGGCCAAGTCGCCGCGACCTACATCGTCGCCGAGGCCGAGGACGGGCTGGTGATCGTCGACCAGCATGCCGCGCACGAGCGGCTGGTGCTCGAACGAATGCGCGCGGCACGGCAGGGCGGGGCGGTGGCCCGTCAGGCGCTGCTGATTCCGGAGGTGGTCGAACTCGACGAGCCCGACTGCGATCGGCTCGAAGGCGCGGCGGCCGAACTGGCCGACATGGGTCTCGACGTGGAAAGATTCGGCCCAACGGCGATGCTGGTTCGAGCGGTCCCGGCCGCGCTCGGCAAAACCGATCCCAGCGGTTTGCTCCTGGATCTCGCCGGTGAGATCGCCGAGCTGGGCGGTCCACTCAGCCTGCGCGACAAGCTGGACCACGTCGCCGCGACCATCGCCTGCCACGGTTCGGTCCGCGCCGGCCGCGTGCTCTCGGTCGCCGAAATGAACGCCCTGCTGCGCGAGATGGAGGTCACGCCGCGCTCGGGCCAATGCAACCACGGCCGCCCCACCTGGGTGAAGCTTGGCCATGCCGAGATCGAAAGACTCTTTGGCAGAAAATAGCGGCGACCGTCCCCGAATTCATCTTCCGGCCATCCGCCCGTCATCAAATGGCGCACAAGCCTGACCAGCATTTGCGTTCCTGCGGGGTGTCCGCGTGAATTCGCCACGAGTGTCGGTGATCGTTCCAGTCTTCAACCGCGAGGCCGTGGTTGGAGAGGCGGTGGCGAGCCTCGCCCGGCAGACGCTCGAGGATATGGAGATCATCGTCGTCGACGACGGCTCCTCGGACTCCTCGGCCGACGTGGCCGAAGCCGCCGCCCGCGGAAAGCCGGTCCGCGTCATCCGCCACCCCAACAATCGCGGCATCCCGGCCGCGCGCAATACCGGTCTCCAGGCCGCGCGTAGCGGATATATTGCCTGGCTCGATAGCGATGATCTGGCGCGTCCGCAGCGTTTGGAACGTCAGGTGAACTTCCTTGCCCGGCATCTGGACGTGGCGCTGGTCGGAGCGGCGGCTGGCCGGCTTGACGCTCAGGGCCGGCCCAAGCGCCGTACGCGCGTGCCTTTTCTCACCCACGAGACACTGGCTCCCGCGCTTCTGTTCCGGTCACCCTTTCAACAGTCGTCGATCATGGGGCGGGCCGAAGTCCTGAAGGCGTTCGAATACCGGCCCGAGTTCCCGGTCTGCGAGGATCTCGACATGTTCATCCGGATCTCGCGGCAGCATCGGCTCGCGAACCTCAAGGAGGTGCTGATCGATCGGCGCCTCCACCAGGGCCAGATCGGGCGCGTCGAAAGCGCGCAGGTGCGCCATCTGAAGGGGGTGTTGCTCCGCGACCTTCTGGGCCGCCTCGGGATCGAGCCGTCCGAATTGGACCTCGATCGGCATACCACGCTCGGCGCACCGAAGAAGCAGCCTCAATCCCGGCAGTTTATCGCCTGGGCGGAGAGCTGGATGAAGACGCTCGAGAGCGCCAACGACAAGGCTCGATATTATGATCCGCGCGGCCTTGCACTGGTGTGCGCCCGAACCTGGGCCAACGCCTGCCTTGCGTCGATGCGAGGCAATCAACGTCTCCACGTCGGCGCGTCGTTGGTCGGCTCATCGCTGACCCTCGGATTTGCCAATGCATATGGGGCCGAATGGGTGGCGGCGGCTCTGCCGGGGTTGCTGGGCATCGGTTAGGGGGGGCGCGACCGGGCGGGTTCCGAGGTCGAAAAATTGTTCGTGCGGCGGTAAGCGCTCGCCCGATGCTTTACCTGATCGTCTTTCTCGGTGCCGGAATCGGCGGGGCGCTTCGCCATGGGGTCAACGTCGGCGCTGCGAAGCTGCTTGGCTACGGCTTTCCGTTCGGAACCCTGATCGTCAACGTCGCCGGTTCCTTTGCGATGGGACTGCTCGCCGGCTATTTCGCGTTCCGGCCCGGCATTGCGCAGCATTTGCGGTTGTTTCTCACCACCGGCATCCTCGGCGGCTTCACCACTTTTTCCGCCTTCAGCCTCGACACTGCGCTGCTGGTCGAGCGCCATTCCTACGGCCTCGCGGCCGGCTATGCCGTAGGCTCGGTCGCGGCGAGCGTCTCGGCATTGTTCTTCGGGCTGGCGATGTTTAGGGGCGGCGGCCACCTGCCCTAGAGCCAAGCAATGAACATCGATCTCATCCCGACCGGGGACAATCCGCCGGAGAATATCAACGTCGTCATCGAGGTCCCGGTCGGCGGGGAGCCGGTGAAGTACGAGTTCGACAAGAAGTCGGGCGCCCTGTTCGTCGACCGCATTCTCCACACGCCGATGCGTTATCCCGCGAATTACGGCTTCGTGCCGCACACGCTGTCGCCCGATGGCGACCCGCTCGATGCGCTGGTGATCGCCCGCTCGCCCTTCGTGCCCGGTTGCGTGGTCCGGTCGCGGCCGATCGGAGTTCTCAACCTCGAGGACGAGCATGGCGGCGACGAGAAATTGATCTGCGTGCCGGTGGACACGACCTTCCCATATTATTCGGACGTCGGGGAGCGGCAGGACCTGCCGTCGATCGTGCTCCAGCAGATCGAGCATTTCTTCACCCACTATAAGGACCTCGAGCCCGACAAATGGGTCCGCGTCGGCAAATGGGGCGATGCGGCCGACGCCCGCCGCATCCTGATCGAGGCGATCGACCGCGCGAAGGAAAAGATCGCCGCACCCGCCTGATTCTGCTAGCTTTGCGCGCTTACAGCCGAAGGAGGCGCGTCATGGCGGACCAGGACCGCATCTATTTCGCGCAGCGCGCGGCCGAAGAGCAGGAACTCGCGACCGCTGCGCACGACCCCGAGGTCGCCGAGGCGCATCGCAAGATGCAGCGCGCCTATCTCGAGCGCGCGAGTATCGGCGAACGCCCCGGCACGCTGTCCGAGACCATCGGCTGATCAGCCGGAATCGCCGAGCCGGCGGCGGGTTTCCTCGAGCAGGGTCTTGCGATTGGCGGTGCGTGCCTGCTCGAGCCGTGCATAGCCGCTCGCTTCTTCCGCGTTGAGCTCCCTGGCGAATTCGCCCGCGCGGACTTCGGCGAGGACTTCGCCCATCCGCTGCCGTACGCCGGCATCGACGATCCGCCGGCCACCGAGCAAGGCGCCGAGCTCGGCGGTGTTGGAGATCGCCTCGCGCATGCCGGCAATCCCTCGCGCTTCGATGAGGTCGGCGATCAACTTCAATTCGCCGACGCATTCGAGATAGGCGAGCTCGGGCGAAACCCCGCCCTCGACCAATGTCTCGAAGCCGGCGATCAGCAGCTCCGGCACCGCGCCCCACACTACGGCCTGCTCGTTGAACAGATCGGCTTCGGCTTCCTCGGCGAAGCTGGAGGCGATCAGGCCGGCGCGGCCCGAACCGATCGCGCGCCCGTAGGCGAGGGCGATCTCGCGCGCCTTGCCGGTCGCATCTTGTGCCACCGCCCAGACCGCGATCATGCCCTTGCCTTCGGTGTAGAGCGAACGCAGCGCGGTGCCCGGTCCCTTGGGCGCGACCAGGAAGACGTCGAGGTCGGCGCGCGGATCAACCAAGCCGAAGCGGACCGACAGCCCGTGGCTGAAGCCGAGCGCGGCACCTTGGCGCAGATGCGGTTCGATCTCGCGGTAGAGCGCGGCGTGGATTTCGTCGGGGGCGAGCATCATCACGACGTCGGCCGACGCGACGGCGTCCTCGACCAGAGACGTTTCTAGCCCGGCGGCCTCGACCTCGAAGGCGCTGCCCGATCCACCGCGCAGCCCGACGACGACATCGATGCCGCTGTCACGGGCGTTCAGCGCCTGCGCCCGGCCCTGGTTGCCATAGCCAAGGATCGCGACTCGCTTGCCGGCCAGGGCGGCGGGATCGATGTCGGCGTCGCGGAGCAAGTCCATTGCCGCCGCCTAGCTGTTCGGTTTGACCAGTTCCAGCGCTTCACCGAGCCGGTCGAGGTCGAGAGCCTCCTTGAACCGCGGCCAGTCGGCGGGCGGCTGGTGGGCGAACCACGTATATTGCCGCTTGGCATAGCGGCGAGTGGCTTGCTGCCCGGCCGCGATTGCTTGGTCGAGGGTCGATTGTCCAAGGAGATAGGAGGAAAGCTCGCGCACCCCGATCGCGCGCATCACCGGCAGGTTGGGGTTGAGCTTTCTCGCCATCAGCGTCTCGACCTCGGTGACTGCGCCCCGGTCGATCATGTGCGCGAAGCGCTCGTCGCACCGGGCGTAAAGCCATTTGCGCGGCGGCAGCAGGATCAGCGGCTTCGGCTCGACCTCGCCTGCAATGCCCCCTTCGCGCTCCTGCTGCCACTCGGCGAGGGTGCGGCCGCTCGAGAGGATGACTTCCAGCGCGCGGCTGACCCGCGACGAGTCGCGCGGCTTGAGCCTGGCCGCCGCCTCGGAGTCGATCGATCGCAGCTTGGCGTAATTCTCCTCGGTCGGGGTTGCCCGGACTCGGGCGCGGACTTCTGGGTCGATCGCTGGCACCGGCGCGATGCCTTCGAGCAAGGTGCGCAGGTAAAGGCCGGTCCCGCCGACGAGGATCGGGGTCCGTCCGCCGGCGTGGATGCCGGCGATCTCGGCCTTTGCATGCTCGGCCCATTCGGCGGCCGAACAAGGTAGCGCGCCGTCCTGGATTCCGTAGAGCCGGTGCTCCGCCCGCCGCAGCTCGTCCTCGGTCGGCGCCGCGCTCAGCACTTTGAGGTCGCGATAAATTTGCGCACTATCGGCGTTGACGATCACGCCTCCGATTTGCTCAGCAAGGGCGAGCGCCAGCGCCGACTTGCCGCTCGCGGTCGGCCCGGCAATGACGACAAGCGGAGGTTTGGGCGAAGGCATGGGAATCGCGACGCTGATAGCAGCGGGACGGCTCGATGACAGGCTGGTCGACCGCGCGCTCGGGCTGCTCCGCGAGCTCGACCCCAAGGCGGCCTTCCTCCACTGGATCGATGAGTGCGACGCCGCCGACCTGCGCTTTGCCGGCAACGCCCGCGACGCCCGCTGGGCCGTCGACGGACTGGAGGGCGTCGACATTGTCCTCCAGCCGGAGGAGCCGCGCTGGAAGCGGCTGCTGGTTGCCGACATGGATTCGACGATCATCGGCCAGGAATGCATCGACGAGCTGGCCGATTATGCCGGCCTCAAGGACCGGGTCGCACGGATCACCCAGCGGGCGATGCAGGGTGAGCTCGATTTTCCCGGGGCGCTCAGGGAACGGGTGAGGCTGCTCGCCGGTCTCGATGAGCGCGAGCTGAAGCGCTGCCTCGACGAGCGGG
>JAICVC010000060.1 GCA_025935515.1 Sphingomonas sp. | reverse complement strand
GTTCGACTTGGCGAGCTCGACCTCATTGCCGGTCTTCGACCCGTGGCTGAGGCGCTTGTAATGGTTATGGACCGCGACCGAGAGGACGCGTTTGGCGCGGCTCTGGCCGATCACATAGTCGTCGAGGACCTTGCAGATTTCGGAAGGGGTAGGAACTCCGTCGCGCGTCTTTACCAGCGCGGACTTGGACTCCTCGCGAATGATGTCGTTGCACAGCTCGACGCATTCATCGCAGATGAACACGGTCGGACCGGCAATGAGCTTCCTGACCTCGTGCTGCGACTTGCCGCAGAACGAGCAGTAAAGTGTGCTCTTGCTGTCGCCGCCTGAAAGCTTGGTCATTCCCGTCCTTATATCGCGGTCGCGAGCGACCGTCCTCTGATGGGCATGCTAGCCCGCTTTATGACACAATCAACTCTGCGGGTCGGTTAACGTGTCCCCCGCCGCAATTGGTCCTTTGTAATCAAGAATATGGATGCGCCCCAGCGCCCTAGCAAGCCCGTTTCGAGCAGCCGGTAACCTTACCGTGTTTCAGAATAGGCCGGCCTAGCCAACCACCGTTTCCAATGCTGCCCGCATCGCCTCCTGGAAGTCGGAGCGAGCGTAGATGTCGTTGTGGCCGGCGCGTGCAATGGTCTTGTCGAAAACGAGATTCGCAACCTGTCTGCGGAGCGCGTCGGTGCGCTCCGGTGCGACGATCTCGTCGCGCTCGCCGGCGATGATGGCGACCGGAACCTGCCCGGCGCCCAACGGTGCCGCAGCCTCGATATCGGGGCCGAAGAACGGGCCGATGGGAAGCCACGGGAACATGCCCTGCGCAACGGCCTTCAGCGAATCGAACGGCGTCACGAGGACCAGGCCGTCAAGCTTCCGGCTGGCGCTGAGCTGGGCTGCGATACCGGTGCCGATGCTGAAACCGACGCCAATGATTCGCTTCGGCTTGAGCCGACGGACCGCTTCGTCATACGCCAGCGGCGCATCGGCAGTCAGCCGATCGGCAGAGGGCGAACCCGTCGACGGTTTGTAGCCCCGGTAGTGGAAGACGACGACATCGTGCTCCGGAAACACCTGGTGGAGATATTCTGCGACGTCCTGCCCATTCCATGCATTGCCGCCGAAACCCAGGATCACGGTTTTGCTTGGGTCGGGTTCATCGGCGGGAATGTGGATCCCCTGGAGCGTCTCAGCGTCGGGCGTCTTCACCGTCAGGCGTTCCGCGCTCACGGGCCATGGTCCTGCAGCGGGCACGGCATGCACCGGGAAGATCATCTGATTGTGGAATTCAAACATGGCGAACGGGGCCGCCAGCAGGGCCGCAATGGCGATTGCGACCCAAACTAGCCGGCGAACGCTGCCTCGATCGCGGGCGTCACACGATCGACCGTGTACGGCTTCTCGATCACCGGCGCATCGTTGAACTCTGGCGGCGGCGGGTCGACATGACCGCCGGTCGCGATCACGAACGGGACCTTGCGCTCGCGGAGCTTCGTGGCGACCGGCCAGACGTTCTCGCCCTTCAGGTTGACGTCCAGGATCGCGAGGTCGAATCCGCCTTTTTCCACCTCGTCGAGGGCGCATTTGACCGTATCGCAGGTGCCGCTGACCCTATGGCCCAGCGAATCGAGGAAGTCCTCGAGCATCATCGCGATGAGCGGCTCGTCTTCGACAATGAGGATGGAACGCTGCCCCGACATTAAACTGAACGAATAAAGCCGGGTGGCGAAAGCGCAAATTTATTTTGGAACCGCCGCTCGCCTCGCCGCCTCGGCAAGCTCGGTCACCGAAAATGGCTTGGGCAGGAAGTTAACGTTCTCGATGTCGATCGACTTCCTCAGCTGCTCTTCGGCATAGCCCGAAATGAAGAGGATTTTGAGGTCGGGCCGGCTTTGTCGAGCCTCGCGCACCATCGTTGGCCCATCCATACCCGGCATAACGACATCGCTGATCAGCAAGTCGATCGGCTCGTTCCGGGCCAGGATTTCCAGGGCGTCTTCACCGTTGTCGGCGGTGATCACGGTATATCCGTGGCGGGTAAGCGCGCGTTCGGCGACGCTTCGGACCATCGGCTCGTCCTCGACCAGCAGGACCGTACCGCTGCCCCACAGTTCGTCCTTCTTGGCCTTTTCCGTCTTGCGCGACCGCGCTGCGGTCGCCTCTTCGCGATGGACGGGAAGGTAGATGACAAAGCGGCTGCCCTCGCCGACCTTCGAATCGGCGAAGATGAACCCGCCGGACTGCTTGACGATGCCGTAGACCGTCGACAGGCCGAGGCCGGTGCCCTTTCCGACTTCCTTGGTGGTGAAGAAGGGCTCGAAAATCTTGCCAAGCACGCTTGGCGGAATGCCGGTGCCGGTATCGGCGACCGAAAGCGCGCTATAGTCGGCGATCGGCAGGATGTCGGAGCCTATCTCTGCAACCTGGTCCGACTTCACCGGATAGGTCTGGATGGTGAGCGTACCGCCGCCCTTCGCCGCCATCGCGTCGCGCGCGTTTACCGCGAGATTGATGATCACCTGCTCGAGCTGGCCGGGATCGGCGCGGATCGGCCCGAGGCTGCGGCCGTGCTTGACGACGAGCTCGACCGTTTCGCCGAGCAGGCGCTTCAGCAGATGGGACACCTCCGACACGACGTCGGGAAGCTGGAGGACCTGCGGACGCAGGGTTTGTTGCCGCGAGAATGCAAGCAGCTGTCGGGTGAGGCCGGCAGCACGGTTCGAATTCGACTTGATCTGCTGGATGTCGTCATAATCGCTGTCGCCCGGCGTGTGGCGCATCAACATCAGGTCGCAATGGCCGATGATCGCGGTCAGGATGTTGTTGAAGTCGTGCGCCACGCCGCCGGCCAGCTGGCCGACCACCTGCATCTTGGTCGCCTGAGCGACCTGGCGCTTGAGCTTGGCTTCCTCACTATTGTCTTTGAGCAGGAGCAAAACGGTCGCATCGCCGAGCCCGCGCAGTCCGGCGATGGTCAGCGCGACCGGTTCGGCCGGCTGGCAAGTGAGGCGAACCGCTAGGTCGCCAGACATCGCCGGCCCCCGCGCGTTGCGCCGAACCGCGTCCGCGACCGGCGCCTTGTCTTCCTTTACCACCAGGTCGCCGGGATAGACCGGCATGGTCGTGCCCTTCAGGCCGGCTGCCTGGCGAAAGGCGCTGTTCATGGTCAGGAAGCGACCGTCGCGGTCGGCCAAGGCAAGCCCGATCGGCAAGACATCGAGCAACACCTGCAGGTTCGACGATTGGGCGATGGACGCGCCTCCGCTCCGGTCGAAGAGCAGGAAAGTGCCCGCGCCGCTCTCCCCCACGTGGTCCGCCGGAACGTGCACGACACGGACTGGATGTGCGGACTCACCCTCGGCGATGAGCCGCATCTGCTCGTCCTCACCAACCTCGACAAGCTCGCCGAACCGCATGTTCTGGACAGGCTGATCGGCGCCGAGTGCGCGCTCAGCAAACAGGCTATTCGCGGCGAGCAGGCGGCCGGTTGGGTCGACCACAGCTGCCGCGACGCCCGCGGCGGCGAGCCGCTGCCCGATTAGGCCCTCGACCCGCCGAACCGCGATCGACAGCTGGTCCGGGGCGGGAGCGTCGGGAAAGCGCCAGAGCAATAGGTCGTTCCGCGCGCCGACCCGATCGACTTCGACCGGGCTGAGCCCGGTGGCCGTCTCGATCCCGGCGACGCAGCCGGCGCCGTCGCGCCAGGCCATGGTCTGTGCGAGCTTCAGCCCTTCTCGAGCTTCGTCGGTGATCGCCACGTTCGACGGCGGGATACTGCCGAAGCGCTCGCGATAAGGAATGTTGACGACCAGCACCGAGCCCTCGCCGTTGGTCAGCGCCACGGGATCGCGGCTGAGGCTCAGTGCCGAACCCAACAGCGAGTAGTCGGGGCCTCCGACGAGCGGCTCAATCCCACCCTCTCTCGTGCCAGAGGACCGCAGGCTGATCCCTGCGCCGATGATCCCGGCAATCAAGACAATCCCGGCGAACAATGACTGACCGGCCAACAGCATGACGACGCCGCCCGTGATCGCCGCAGCGCCGATCAGCGCCGGGACGAGCCAGCGGCCCCAACCGTCGAGCGGCGTCGAGTCGATGCGGGGCAGCTCCTGGTACAGCACGCCCCACATCCTATCAGTTGTTCAGCGCGCTACCAGATGTGCACGCGCGCCGCCGGAACGAGGTAAAGCCTCTGTCGGGGCTGTACGCCGAACGCCTGGTACCAGGGATCCATGTTGCGGACGATGTTGGCGCGCTGCTCGGAAGGCGAGTGCGGGTCAGTCAGCAGCCGTCGCCTGAGATCCGCCTCGCGATAATTGCGCCGCCACACCTGTGCCCATCCCAGATAGAAGCGCTGGTCCGCCGTGAACCCGTCGATCACGGGCGGCGCCTTGCCGCCGAGCGAGGCGAGATAGGCATCATGCGCGGTCGTGAGACCGGCGAGGTCTGCCACGTTCTCGCCCATCGTCAGCTTGCCGATGACGTGGAAACCCGGCAGCGGCTCGTAGGCGTTATATTGCGCTTCGAGCTTGTCGAGCCGCGCATTGAAGGCGGCCACGTCCGCGGGCGTCCACCACTCGGTGAGCTTGCCGGTGAAGTCGTATTTCGAGCCCTGGTCGTCAAAGTGATGGCTCATCTCGTGACCGATGACCGCGCCGATGCCGCCGTAATTAACCGCCGGGTCGGCCTTCGGGTCGAAGAACGGCGGCTGCAAGATCGCTGCCGGGAAGGTGATCGCGACCAAAGGCGGATTGGCCTGGGCGTTCACGGTCATCGGCGTCATGCCCCACTCCCACCGCCGCACCGACTGGCCGAGCTTGGCGAGATTGTCGGCCGTCGCCCACTGGTTCGACCTCAGCTCGTTGCCAAAGGCGTCCCCGGCAACGACCTCCATCGAAGAATAATCGTGCCACTGGCTGGGATAGCCGATCCGCGGCGTGAAGGCGGCGAGCTTCTGGTGCGCCTTCGCCTTGGTTTCTGGAGTCATCCAGTCCAGCGCGTCGATGCGCCGGTTCATCGCCGCGATGATGTTCTTCACCATCTCGTCGGCCGCCGCCTTGGTTTCCGGAGGAAAATATTTGGCGACGTAGATTTTGCTGACCTCGTCGGTCAGGCTGCCGACGGTATAGTCGACGGCGCGCTTCCAGCGCGCCTGCTGCTCCGGAGTCCCCGAGAGCACGGTGCCGTAGAAAGCGAAATTCTCCTTATCGAACGCGCTTGGAAGGACATCCGCGAAGGAGTCGAGCGAGCGGACGAGCAGCTGATCTTTGAGGACGCCCAGCGGGGCCTGACCGACCAGCTTCGCGATACCGGCGACAGCCGAAGGCTGACCGACGATGACTTCATCGATCGGCGCACCGCGACTTTTGAAATAGGTCGCGAAATCGAAGCCTGGCGCGGCCTTCCGAAGATCGGCCAAGGTCATCTTGTTGTAGGTCTTGTTCGCGTCGCGGCTCTGGACGCGCGTCCAGCTCGCCTTTGCGATCTGCGTCTCGAAGCCGACCAGCGCCCTCGCCCGCGCCTCGGCGTTGGCTTCGCCGGCAAGCGACAGCATTGCCGCGATATGCTTCTCATAGGCCGCCTTGGTTTCGGCAAGCTTAGGATCGGCCGAGAGATAATAGTCGCGGTCGGGCATGCCGAGCCCCGACTGGAACAGGTTCATCGCATAGACGTCGGGGTTCTTGCGGTCCTGGGTGACGAGCGCGGCAAAGGGTGTACCGACGCCGTTGCGCGCCGCGGTCGCCGCGAGAGCCGGATAGCCCGCTTTCGACTTGAGGCCCCGAATCTGGTTCAACCAGGGCTCGATCGGCGCCAATCCCTTGGCTTCGATCGCCGCCGTATCGAGATAGGTCGCGTAAGCGGTTCCGATCCTGGAATTGGGGTCGGTCTTGGCCTGCTCCAGTATTTCCTGCGTGCGGGTATGCGACAGATCATCGAGGAAATTGAACGCGCCGTAATTGGCCTTGTCAGCCGGGATCGGGGTGTTCCTGGCCCACGCACCATTGGCGAATTGGTAGAAATTGTCGCCCGGCTGGATGCTGCGATCCATGCCGGCAAGGTCGAAACCGAACGTGCCGTATTGCGGCTTGGGCGCGGCGGGAACTTCGGCATCCGCGGTTGCCGGCGTGACGGCGGCAGGTGGCGGAGGCGCATGCGTCGCGCAGCCAGCCAAGACAGTTGTCGCAAGAGCGAAAGCAAACACTCGAGCCATTCCAATCCACTCCATGCAATGTGCGTCGCTTGGGCAATTAGCGCCGCAACGCGGCGACTCTCAATCGACGATTGGCCGCACCTAAGCTGCGAAGGGCAATGTAATCAGGACCGGGAGCGGCGGCGCTGCCAGCGGCTACGCGACCACAAGCGCCACACCACGGCGGCACCGACGTAGCCGATCACCGCCGACGCGGCCGCGATGGTCAGGACGCCGATCGCAATCGATCCCGATGCCTGGTGAACCCAGAACAGCAGCCGGCTGAGCTCGCTCGAAAAACGCTCGGCCGCGGCCGGATTCAGCAGCGTCGAATCGTGATGAAGCTCCCACGCGCCGATGCGGTAGGCGGCGTAGTAGAGCGGCGGGATGGTGATCGGATTCACCACCAAGGTGAATAGCGCCGCAACCGCGACATTGGCCCGCGTCGGTATCGCCAGGATCGCGGCGATGGCGGTATGCATGACCGGGATGATCACCGCTACGAAGAGGCCCAGGGCGACTCCGCGCGGCACCGATCGGCGGGTCATCCGCCACAGCGAACTGTGCGTGAGATGCGGCGCGAACGGGCGCAGCAGGCGGTGACGGTGCACGGTTTCCCGGGTCGGGATATGCCGCATGACCCAGCGGAAGCGGCCGGCAGGGGCCTTCGCCTCAGCCATTGCTCTTCAGCAGCCGCTGCTGCTCCCGCTTCCAGTCACGCTCCTTCATCGTCTCGCGCTTGTCATGCACCTTCTTGCCGCGGGCGAGAGCCAGCTCGACCTTAGCCCGGCCGCTGCCATTGAAATAGATGGACAGCGGGACGAGCGTCAGCCCCTGGCGCGTCACCGCGCCCTGCAATTTGGCTATCTCGCGGGTCTTGAGCAATAATTTACGCGGCCGCCGGGGCTCGTGATTGAGCCTGTTGCCATGGCTGTATTCGGGAATGTGGCTGTTGATCAGCCAAATCTCGTCGCCCTGGACCGTCGCATAGCTTTCCGCGATCGACCCTTCGCCGTGGCGAAGCGACTTCACCTCGGTCCCGGCCAGCTGGATGCCAGCTTCGAAGCGCTCCTCGACGAAATAATCGAACCGAGCGCGCCGGTTTTCAGCCACGACCTTTTGTTTGTCGAACGGTTGCGAAAGCGGCTTGGCCATGCCCGCGCTAGATCAGCCCAGCATGTTCGAGGGCCGCGTCGACCGCACGCTTCGATGCGTCCGACGCCTCCACCAGCGGTAGTCGCAGCTCGGCCGGGAACCCGGGCCGCACCCGCGTCAGCGCATACTTGGTCGGAGCCGGCGATGCGTCGGTGAACAAGGCCGCGTGCAGCGGATAGAGCCGGTCTTGAAGCTCCAGCGCTTCGTCCCAGCGCTTTTCCCTCATCGCCTTCTGGAAATCCGAACAGAGCCTGGGAGCGACGTTGGCGGTGACCGAGATGCAGCCGACCCCGCCCATCGCGTTGAAACCGAGCGCCATGTCATCATTGCCGCTCAGCTGAACGAAGTCCTCGCCGCAATTCAGCCGCTGATCCGAGACGCGTCCCAAATTCCCGGTGGCGTCCTTCACCGCGACGATCTTCGGATGCTTCGCGATCTTGGCCAGGGTTTCGACCGAAATGTCGGCGACCGTGCGCGAGGGCACATTGTACACGACGATCGGCAGCGGGGATTCGTCCGCGATCGCCATGAAATGCGCCTCGAGCCCCGCCTGGCTCGGCTTGTTGTAATAGGGCACGACGACGAGCGCCGCGTCGGCGCCCACGTCGGCCGCTGCCCGGACCCGCTCAATGGAATGCGCAGTCGAATAGGTCCCGCATCCAGCGATGATCGGCACGCGCCCGCTGGCGACGCGCACTGCGTTCGCGATGACTTCGCGATGCTCATCGGCGGTCAGAGTCGCGACCTCGCCGGTTGTCCCGCAGGGCACCAGCGCGTTCGAGCCCTCCGCGATCTGCCATTCGACGAACTCGCGGAATGTGTCTTCCGCGACACGACCGCCCGAAAATGGCGTCACCAGCGCCGGAATCGAGCCGAAAAACATGAACTTACCTCTCGAATGCAGGTTTTCTGTGGACGGATTGGCCGCGTTCACTGGCTGATAAGGAGGGGGACTGCAAAATGTCCAGCATGTGGCGTGCTGCTGTGACCATTCCCATGCTTCTGGCCACCGTGCCGTCGAGCTCGGCGCAATATGCCGCGCCGGGCAACATTGCGGCTCAACCGGCCAACGCGACCAGCCAGAGCGTCGCCTACGCGCTGAACGACTGGCGCACCCTGCGCCAAAGCAGCGGCTACCGGTTCGCGGACTATGCCCGCTTCCTGATCGCCAACCCCGACTGGCCCGACGAGTCGCGCATGCGTGGCTGGGCCGAAAAAGCGATGCAGCCGGGCGAGACTCCGGCCACGGTCCTCGCTTTCTATGCCGCGAACAAGCCGCGGAGCGGCAACGGCTGGGCGCGGCTCGCCGATTCCTATGCGGCCACTGGCCAAATGGCGCAGGCGCTCGACGCGGCGCGGCAGGCGTGGCGCTCCGCCGACCTCGGCGCGACCGACGAGAATGCGATCTGGGCGCGCTATGGCGGCAGCTTCACCCGCGGCGACAATGACGACCGGGTCGATGCCTTGCTGTTCGCCAAGAAGGCCGACGACGCTGCGCGCTTCATTTCCGCCAGCAGTCCTGAGCGCCAGGCCACCTTCTACGCGCGGGTCGCTATGCAGCAGAACTCGCCCGAGGCCGAGAGCCGGTACGGCGCGGTGATCGGAACGGTGACGCGCGACGCGGGCCTGATGATGGACCGCGCGCGCTGGCTCCGCGCGAACAATTATGGCTCCTCGGCGCAGGATCTCGCGGCGCGGGACCACCAGTTCACTTACCGGCCGGCGGATCCCGAGCGTTTCTACGACATGCTGATCCTGATCGCCGGCGATGCAGTCGAGGACCGCAACTGGCAAGCGGCTTACAGTATCGCTAGCCAGATCGACGATGTCCTGCCCGCAGGAACTGCCGTTTCCGAGCAGCCGATCGGGATCCGCGACGATTACACGACGCTTGCATGGCTCGCCGGCACCGCGGCGCTCGACCGGATGAACCGCCCGGCGAGCGCAATCGCGATGTTCGACCGCTACGCCCGCGCAGGGCGGTCGCTGCAGGTCCAGACCAAGGGCTATTATTGGGCCGGCCGGGCAGCACTTTCGGCTGGGCGCTTTCAGGACGCCAATGCCTATTTCCAGCGCGCCGCCGCCTACCCGGAACTATTTTACGGCCAGCTCGCCCTGGAGCGGCTGGGGCGCTCGGTCGCACCGCCGCCGGCGGCACTCCCGCAATATGTGACGACGCAATTGCAGCGGACGGCGTTCAACAGCCGCCGCGTCGTCCAGGCGATCCGGCTCCTTGGCCAACAGGGCCGCTCGACCGAGCAGGCCTTGTTTGTGCGGGCGCTCGCGGAATCGCTGGACAATGACACCGACCGCAACCTCGCGATCGAGCTCGGCCAGCAGATTGGAAGGCAGGACGTAGCGGTATGGGTTGCGCGGATGGCGCGGGTGAAGGGTTCGATGTTCTACGTCCGCCAGGCCTATCCGACCCTGCCCGGCTCGGTTTCGACCTCGCTATGGTCTCTTGCGCACGGGATCAGTCGCCAGGAGAGCTCCTTCGATCCTTACGCCGTCAGCCATGCCGGGGCCCGCGGGATGATGCAGCTGATGACAGCTACCGCGCGCGAGCAGGCCGGCAAGATGGGCATCGGCTACGACGGTTACCGCCTGATCAGCGATCCCAGCTACAACGTGATGATCGGCTCCTCCTACTTTCAGCGAATGCTCAATATCTGGGACGGCAACATTCCGCTCGCGGTCGCGAGCTACAACGCTGGCTCGGGCAATGTCGGCAAGTGGGTCCGACGCTACGGCGACCCCCGCGGCCAGGTCGACGTGCTCAAATGGATCGAGGCGATCCCGTACACCGAAACGCGCGCCTATGTGCAGCGGGTGATCGAGAACAGCGTGGTCTATGATTCCATCCGCTCGACCCAGCCCCAGCAGACCGCGGTCCACGTCTCGCGCTATCTTGGGAAGAACCGCCCGGGCTGATAGCGGGCTCCAGTGGGCGATCGGTACATCACTCCCGGCGGGCTGGCGCGCATCCGCGCCGAATATGACGAGCTGTTCGGCATCGAGCGGCGCAAGATCGTCGAGATCGTGTCCTGGGCTGCGTCGCTGGGTGACCGGTCGGAGAACGCGGACTATCTCTACGGCAAGAAGCGGCTGCGCGAGATCGATCGGCGGCTCTCGCATTTGTCCCGGATCATGAAGGGGGCGAAGGTCGTCGATCCGGCGAAGCAGGAAGCGCGCGACCAGGTCCGCTTCGGCGCGACCGTCGAGCTTGCCGACGAAGACGACAACCGCCGCTCACTGACCATCGTCGGCGACGACGAGACCGATGCATCCGCCGGCCGCATCGGCTGGAGCGCGCCCATTGCTCGGGCGTTAGTCGGCGCGCGCGTTGGCGATGAGCGGATTGTCCGCCTGCCAAACGGCGAGAAAAGCTACGAAGTGGTCGAGATCCGCTACCCGGATTAGCCAATGGTGCGGTGGCCGGGACCAAGCGGTGTCGCGCAAACCTCAGTGGCGCGGCCTGCCCTGTTTCAGCTCAGCTGTCGGCGACGACCTTGATGCCGAGTTCCTTGAGCTGCTTCGGCATGACCGGAGCCGGAGCGTTCATCATCAGGTCTTCCGCCTTCTGGTTCATCGGGAAGAGAATGACCTCGCGGATGTTCGGTTCGTCGGCGAGCAGCATGACGATCCGGTCGATGCCCGGCGCCGAGCCGCCGTGGGGCGGTGCGCCGTAGCGGAAGGCGCTCAGCATCCCGCCGAAGCGGGCCTCGACTTCCTCGCGTGAATAACCGGCGATCGCGAACGCCTTGTACATGATGTCAGGCCGATGGTT
>JAICVC010000109.1 GCA_025935515.1 Sphingomonas sp. | reverse complement strand
GACGAGCGGGTGCACGTGACCGCGGGCGCCGAAACGCTGGTGCAGACGATGCGGGCCGGCGGCGCAAGCTGCCTGCTGGTCTCCGGCGGTTTCCTTTCTTTCGCCGAGCCGGTCGCGCGGGCGGTCGGCTTCGACCGGGTGCGCGCCAACCGGCTGGTCTTCGCAGGCGGCAAGCTGTCGGGCGAAGTCGGCGACCCGATCGTCGATGCGATGGCCAAGCGCGATGCGCTGATCGAGGCCCGCGAGCAGCTCGGGCTCAGGCGGGAAGACGTGCTCGGGATCGGCGACGGCGCCAACGACAAGAAGATGATCGAGGAAGCCGGCCTCGGCATTGCATTCCGCGCCAAGCCCGCGCTGGTCGAGGTCGCCGATGCCGAGCTTCGCAGCCACGGCCTCGACGCGCTCTTGTGGGTGCAGGGCGTTCGCCGCCGCGACTGGTTCAGGAAATAGTTACTTCGCGGAGACGGGGAAGCAGGCCGTGCCGAGCGATCCGCAGGCAGCCTGCGCCGCCGCCCGGCTGACGAACGGCCCGACTTGCAGGCGGATGACATTGCCGGCGGCGACATAGAACGGCCGGCGGCCGGCGAGCGCGGCTTTCCCTGACACCCGCCGGTAAAGCGCTTCGGCGCTGCCGCGCTGAGAGAAGGCGCCGAGCTGGATTCGCCAGTCGCCGCTCACCGGAGATACTGGCGTCGCCTTCGGCCGGGCGGGCTCCGCGGCTTTGGGCTTTTGCGGCGCGGGCTTGGCCCTTGCCGGCCTGGTCGGCGCGACGCTCGCCGGTTGCTGAGTTTTCGCCGCCACCGGCGTGCCGTTCGGAATCGACCGCGCGAGCGTGAGCGCCTTCTGGCGGTCGCCGGCCGGCATCAGCGCGTCGAGCTGGGCGAGCGTGTCCTTCGCCGGAGCAAGTCCGGCCGCCGCGGCCCGGCTTACATAGGCGTATCCGAGGACCCGGTCCTGCGTCACCGCGTCGCCATTGTACAAGGCGGTCCCATAGACGAGCAGCGCCCGAGGCTCCCCTTGCTCGGCTGCCTGCTTGAGCCATTTGAGCCCCTGCGCCTGGTCGCCGTTCTGGAACAGCAGCAGTCCGAGCGTGGTCTGCGCATCGACGTGCCCGCTGGCGGCAGCGCGCTGGAACCAGGTTTGCGCAACCGACAGGTTGATGCTGACCCCGCGGCCGAGGCGGTAGGCCTGGCCAAGATTGAACTGCGCGTCGGCATCGCCCTTTTCGGCGAGCGGCTTCCAGATCGCGACCGCGGAGCCATAATCGGCCCGCTGCCACGCTTCGATGCCCGCCTTCACGGATTGCGCGGAAAGCGGTGCGCCCGCGAGCGCCAGCACTGCTGCAGCAACTAAGTGTTTGGGACTCATACGTTAACCCACCCCTGTTTTCCCTTACCGCGCCGGGCGGAAACCGCAAACAGCCTCTGGCGCATGTTAACCAGATTTTAGAGCCTCTGGTGTCACTCCGCTCGCTGAACTGACGTCAAATTCACGCGAGGGGAAAAGCATGCGCGTCCTGGCAATGGCATCGCAGAAGGGGGGATCCGGCAAGACCACCTTGTCTGGCCATCTTGCGGTGCAGGCCCAGCTTTCGGGAGCTGGCCCGGTCTGCCTGATCGACATCGATCCGCAGGGAAGCCTCGCCGACTGGTGGAACGAACGCGAAGCCGACATGCCGGCGTTTGCCCAGACCACCGTAGCGCGCCTCGCCAGCGACCTCGAAGTGCTTCGCCAGCAGGGTTTCCGCCTGGCGGTCATCGATACCCCGCCAGCGATCACCATGGCCATCCAGAGCGTCATCGCTGTCGCCGAGCTGATCGTCATCCCGACCCGCCCGAGCCCGCACGACCTTCGTGCCGTTGGCGCGACGGTCGACCTTTGCGACCGCGCGGGCAAACCCCTCATCTTCGTCGTCAATGCGGCGACGCCCAAGGCCAAGATCACGTACGAGGCCGCCGTGGCGCTGTCGCAGCACGGCACCGTCGCGCCCGTCACCCTTCACCACCGCACCGACTTTGCGGCCTCGATGATCGACGGCCGCACGGTGATGGAAATCGACCCGCAGGGCCGCTCGGCGAAGGAAGTCACCGAGCTCTGGGAATATATTTCCGACCGTCTCGAAAAGAATTTCCGCCGGACCGTCTTTGCTGCTCCCGGAGCTGCGCCAGGCGCGGCCGCGGCCAGTCCGCGTCCGGTCGGCGGCTTCGGCCGCCGCGTCGTCGGTCAGTGAGGAGGCACTAGGTGGCCACTGAAGCCAAGCCTTTCGCCTCGCTTTCTTCCGGTCTGCTCGCCCGCAAGGGTGCTGCCCGCCCGGCCATGCGGCCGCAGGGCTTCGGGCAGGTCGGCAACGGCCTCGAGGACCTTGGCTGGAACGACATGGGCTTCGAAGCGCCCAAGCCGGCGGAAGTTTTGCGTGACCCGGATCATGATGCGTTCGGCGACGAGGTCGTCGAGCATCCGCGCGCATCGCATCCGACGGGCCTGACCCCGATCCAGTCGCCGGTTCACGACCAGCAGGCCGAGATTGCCGAACGGCTGAACGGCAGCGACGATGATGCGTCCGACGAGGACGAGGTCGACGAAACCGCCGAGGTTTGCGAGCCCGAGACCGAAGAAGCGCCGGCCGCGCCAATCGCAGTCGTCGCGCCGCTCGTCGTGCCCGCGCCTCCCGCGCGCCGCGCGCCGCGTCCGCGCGCCGCTGCGGGAAGCAAGGCCAAGGCGGCCTTCACGCTTCGTCTCGATCCCGATCGCCATTTGAAACTCCGGCTCGCCTGTGCCGTCGACGGAAGGTCGGCGCAGCAGCTGGTGACTGACGCGCTCGACCATCTGCTCGAGCGCATGCCCGATCTCGACGGGCTGGCCGCAAAGGCAAAAACTAGGGGGTAATCCGATGAACCAGCCGCTTCGTACCAGCTCGGCACTCTCGCTGGTCATTCTGTCTTCGATGATCGCGGGCTGCGCGGCGCCGCAGGGACGCATGGGCTCGGCATCGCATGTCGACGGCAAGGCGGACTCGGATGCCGGACTGGGGCTGAGGGCAGTCGCCGCGCTCAATTCCAACAATGTGCCGATGGCGATCGATTTCGCCGAGCGCGCGGTGGCGAGGACCCCGGGCGACGCCGGCCTTCGTGCGCTGCTCGGCAATGCCTATTTCGCCGGCGGCCGGTTCCAGTCGGCGGAATCCGCGTTCCGCGATTCAATGGCACTCGACGGCAATCAGCCGCAGGTCGCGCTGAAATATGCGCTGGTCCAGATTGCGCTGGGCAAGGCGAACCAGGCGACCGCGTTCCTCAACGCCAATCGACGTCTGCTCGATCCTTCCGATTATGGCCTCGCGCTGGCGCTGACCGGCCACACGTCGCAGGCGATCGCGGTGCTCGATCCGGCGGCGCGCCGGCCCGGCGCCGACGCCACTGTCCGCCAGAACCTTGCACTTGCCCATGCGCTTGCCGGCGAGTGGGACGAGGCGAAGATCATTGCATCGCAGGATGTGCCCCCGGGCCAGCTAGACGGGCGCATCCAGCAATGGATGCAGCTTGCAAAGCCGGCCCATGCCGCCGACCAGGTCGCAGCGCTGGTCGGCGTGGTCCCGGCCGCAGCCGACGCCGGTCAGCCGGTCCAGCTTGCGCTGACCAAAAGCGAGACTCGTGTCGCGGAAGCGGCCGCTCCGGCTCCAGCTCCGGCTCCGGCTCCGGCTCCCGAAGCGCCGGTCGTTCAGGCGGCTGCCATCCAGCCGGCGCCGGTTCCCGTTGCGGCCGTTGCTCCGGCGCCGCCGCCGATGCGGCCGACGCTCGCGACTCTCGCCGCGACCGCGGTTTTGGAAGCCAAGGCGGTGCTCGCATCGGTTCTGCCGGAGGGCACCCTCGGTGCGTCGAAGCCGGCGAAACCCGCCGCTGTGCGCCGCTCCGTCGCTGCTCACCCGGCCGGCAAGTCGCCGATCGTCGTGCAGCTCGGCGCATACGGTTCCTCGGAGCGGGTGCTCACCGCCTGGACCAACGCCGAGAAGAAGTACGGTGCGCTGAAGGCCTACGCTCCGATGAGCGCGCGATTCGCCAGCCCGAAAGGCACTTTCTATCGCCTGTCGGTGCGTGGTTTCGACAGCCTTGGCGAGGCCACTGGGCTGTGCAACTCGCTGCGCCGCAAGGGCGGCAGCTGCTTCGTTCGCAACGTCGCTGGGGACGCGCCGGTCCAGTACGCGTCGCGCTAGGCGCCGCTTCCGACCAGCATTTCCAGGCAGGCCATCCGTACGGCCACGCCCATCTCGACCTGGAGCGCGATCAATGACCGCTCCGGGTCGTCGGCGATCCGATCCTCGATTTCGATGCCGCGGTTCATCGGGCCGGGATGCATGACGACGGCGTCCGGTGATGCGGTCGCCAGTCGCTCGCTGGTGAGGCCGTAGCGCGCAAGATATTCGCCGGGGCCATCCCCGAGCTCGGCTTCGAGCCGCTCGCGCTGAACGCGCAGCATCATCACCACGTCCGCGCCGGCAATCGCTTCGTCGATCGACAGCGGCGCAACGCCATCGGGCATCAGCTCGGGCGGGCCGGCGAGGCGAACCTCAGCCCCGAGGCGGGGGAGGAGCCTGGCGTTGGAGCGCGCGACCCGGCTGTGGCGGATGTCGCCGCAGATGGCGATCTTGATACCCTCGATCCGGCCCATCCGCTTGCGCAGGGTCGCTGCGTCGAGCAGCGCCTGGGTCGGGTGTTCGTTGGTGCCGTCGCCGGCGTTGATCACCGGCGCGTCCATGATCAGCGCGACGGCCGCGGGAGCGCCATTCTCGCGATGGCGGATGACGAGCGCGTCGGGCCGCATCGCGTTCAGGGTCCGCGCCGTGTCCTCAAGCGTCTCGCCCTTGGCGACCGAGCTTCGCTCGACCGACAGCGAAATCGCCGAGGCGCCGAGGCGGTGGGCTGCGGTCGCGAACGACATCGCGGTTCGCGTCGAGTTCTCATAGAAGACGTTGAAGACGATCCGGCCGTGCAGCCGTTCGTTCGACCTTCGGCCGCGGTTGCCGGTGAAATAGAGATCGGCCCGGTCGAGGATGTCCTCGATCTCGGCATCGCTCAGCGAATCGATGGAGAGCAGGTCCACGGGCGCTGTCGTTATTGCGGTCCCGGCAGGTTGGCCAGCGCATCGATCGCGCCCTGCAGGATGTGCGCGGCGGCCAGTGCATCGATCTTCTCGGTGCGCCTGGCGCGGCTGACGTCGGCGTCGATCATCGCCCGCTCGACCGCCTGCGTCGACCAGCGCTCGTCCCACAGCAGCAGCGGCAGGCCGAGCGGCGCGAGGTTGCGCGCAAACGCCCGGACCGACTGGGTGCGCGGACTGTCGCTGCCGTCCATGTTGAGCGGCAGCCCGACGACGAGTCCGGCGACATGCTCGCGCGCCGCGAATGCCTGAAGGGCTTCCAGGTCTTTGGTGAACTTGGTGCGCCGGATGGTTTCGGCGGGGCCGGCGAAGTGCCAGCCCGCATCGCAGATCGCGAGCCCGATCGTCTTCGTGCCGACGTCGAGCCCGACGAGCTTGCCGCCGCTCGGCAGCGCCGCTGCGAACTCGCCGGCCGCGGTGGTGATCAGCGCTGCCATGCGCCCAGCCTCCGCTCCGCGTCGCGCCGGATCGCTCCCCAGAACAGCGCATAGTCATAAGCGTGATAATTGTTGCCGGGCAGGACGTAAGGGCCAAGCGCAGGAAGGGGGCCGTCAAGGATTAACAGACCTTTGTCGCAATGAGCCAACACAGCGTCATAGCTGACGGTCGGCGTTCGTAGATCCGCGCTTGGCACAATCATCCCTCCGACACCCTTTTGAGCGACGCCGTTTTGAGTGCCTGTTACGGGATTCACGCAGAGCGTATCCACCTGCTTGCGATCGCCGCCGTTAAAGCCTTTCGTTTTGGTCCACTGATCGAAGATGAAGTTGGGATTGGCTGGATCGCCGAAGGTCATCCACGAGAGAATGCAACCGGACTGGTCTGGGGCGCGGCAAGGGGGCAAGCCGAGCGCCTGTAGGTCGGATGTTGTGCTGATCGGCCAGCCGACAACGTAGGCAGCGACGATCCGCTTCGAAAGCGGGGTACCGGCAACTTTCTCCTGGAGCAGTCGCTCGAGGTGCAGAGCGCCCTGACTATGGCCGGCAAGGATAATAGGGCCTTGCGGGTTTTCTTTCAGGAACTCATCGAATGCCGCCGAGACATCTTGATAGGCGAAGTCGAGCGCTTTCTCTGCATCCTCGCTCCTTAACAGGAACGCGCCGTAAGCAGCCTGCCGATATCGGGGAGCCCACACTTGGCCGGAACCATAGAAAGCGCTTGCCTGAGTTTGCGCGAAGAGGTCGTTTCGGAACTCGGTTTGCTGATCCCCGTGAAGGGGTGCGTTCCAGCGATCGCGCTCCAGATACGTTGTCGGATGAATGTAAAAGGTCTGAGAATACCGTTTTAGGTCATACGGAACTTCCTGCGGCGGCTGCCACCGACAAGGATCATCGATGTCTTGAATGCTTTTGTCTGGTCCAAAAACCGTTGGGTGACACAGCCATGAGTCTAGTTGCGTGTAGTCCGGCCCGCCGCCGGCCTCGGCCGCCTCGAAATGTCCCTTCGGGACCGCTTCCCTGATCAGGACTCGGCCGCCCCATTGATAGATTGCGAATGCGCCCGCGACGAACAGCAGGGTCAGGACGAAGATGATCGTGAGGAAGCGGCGGGCGCACATTTCGGGCGGCCCTATTGGCCCCTCTCGGCCTCGGCAAGCTTCGCGAAAGGGTAACGGCTCGACGCAGGGGCAACTGCCGTCGAGCCGGAGACTCGCCTTTTCGAAAGAATCGGAGAGGCGGGTCTCGTCTCCTCACGTAGAAACAACCGTAGGCCAAACCAATCCCCCAAAAGCCTATCCTGCGTTAAGGTGCGCGGCTACCGCTACGCCGTAGCTTGCCGCTCCAGACCCCCGCCGCTATCCGCCGCCCCAATGTCAGTTTCATCGGAACAGGTTCGGCACATCGCCAGGCTCGCCCGCATCGGCATGAGCGATGCCGAGATCGAGGCGCTGGTGCCCGAGCTCAACAACATCCTCGGCTGGGTCGAGCAGCTCGGCGAGGTCGATACCGACGGCGTCGAGCCGCTGACCGCGGTGATCGACCAGAAGCTCCGGCTGCGCGAGGACGTCGTCGACGACGGCAACATCCGCGACAAGGTCCTCGCCAACGCGCCCGAGGCCCAGCATGGCTTCTTCGCCGTCCCCAAGGTGATCGAGTGAGCGAGATGCCGAGCGCAACGAAAGCGGCGCGAAGCAAGCGTCGTTGGGCGAGAGACATCGAGCCACGGACGGCCTGCGGGCGCAGCCCGACAGGACCGACGGCGCGGATTCACTCCGCGCCG
>JAICVC010000140.1 GCA_025935515.1 Sphingomonas sp. | reverse complement strand
GGTGCGTGGCTACGGCTACCAGCGGCTCGGCCCCAAGGACCAGGATGGCGACCCGATCGGCGGTCGCGGCCTGGCCGAGTTCGGCCTCGAGGCGCGCATCCGGCTGAAGCAATTTGGCGGGAATTTCGGGATCGTGCCGTTCTTCGACGGCGGGTCGCTCAGCACCGAGACACTGCCCGACTTCAAGGACTGGCGCTTCGCCGCTGGCCTTGGCGTTCGATACTATTCGAGCTTCGGGCCGATCCGCGTCGATGTCGGCGTGCCGCTCAATCGCCAGAAGGGTGACGGGTCCTTCGCCGTCACCGTCTCGCTCGGTCAGGCCTTCTGATGATCGTCGTCGACGCCCGGACCGGCGAGCCGCTGGAGCCGCGCCGGCGCCTGCGGAAGGACTGGGGCCGGCGGCTGCTCAACGAGCTGTTCGCGTTGTTCGTCGCGCTGCTCTTCCTGCTCGCCGGCCTGCTGGTGCTGCTCGACAGCGCGCCAGGGCACCGCTGGATCGTCGATCGCATTGGCGGCATCGAGACCGCGTCGGGCCTGAGGATTCGTATCGGCCGCATCGACGGATCGATTTTCGGCAAATCGCAATTGAAGAACGTGACGGTCGCCGACGGCGGCGGCGTGTTTCTGACCTCGCCGAACATCAAGCTCGACTGGACGCCCGGCGCGTGGTTCGAGAACAAGCTGCACATCGACAGCCTGACCGCCGAGCGCGTCACCCTCATCCGCCTGCCCAGGCTGAAGCCAAGCACCAAGAAGGGGCCGATACTCCCGGGTTTCGACATCCACATCGGCGACCTCAGGATCAATCGCCTCGACATCGGACCGCAGGTCGGCGGAACGGCGCGCAGCGGACGCGTTCGCGGCAAGGCCGACGTGCGTTCGGGGCGGGCGCTGGTAGAGCTCCAGGCGCTCATCAACAACGGCGGCGACCGCATCGCCTTCCATCTCGACGCCGAGCCCGACCGGGACCGGTTCGACATCGGCGCCCGGGTCATCGCGCCCGCAAACGGGCTGGTGCCGGCGCTGGTCGGGACCAAGAGATCGGTCAATTTGGCAATCGGGGGTCGCGGTAGCTGGACGCGCTGGCGCGGGAGCGCGGCGCTTGACCTGTCGGGGCGGCCGACCGCGCGGCTGGCGCTCGGCGTCGATCAGGGCCGCTACCGGCTGCAAGGTCAATGGGCGCCGGCGCAGTTCCTCACCGGCAAGCTGCGAAGGCTGACTGTGCCGCTGGTGACGATCCGGGGCGATGCGACGCTCAAGAACCGGTTGCTCGACGGCCAGCTCAGCGCCGCCTCGCCCGAGCTTCGAGCGGTCGCGCGCGGGACGCTCGACCTTGCCAGCAACCGATATCGCGGAATGCGGCTCGGCATCGATCTTTTGAAACCGCCGGCGCTCTTCCCGAACATGACCGGCAGAAACGTGCGGATGGTGTGGACGCTCGACGGGCCGTTCGCGACCGCGGCTTATTCCTACCGGCTGACGTCGAACTATGTTCAGTTCGACAACAACGGCTTCACGGGCCTCCATGCCGAGGGGCGCGGACGGCTGACGCCGTGGCCGATGCGGGTGCCGATCCGGCTCGCCGCGAAGGCGATCACCGGCATCGGCGATGTCGCCGGCGCGATGCTCGCCAATCCGACGATCGAGGGCTGGCTGACGATCACCCCGAAGCTGGTTCGCGGCGACGGCCTCAGGCTGACCAGCGCGAAATGGAATGGCAAGCTGTCGCTGCTGATCGACCTCGTCACTGGCCGCTTCGAGGTCCTGCTGTCGGGCGCCATGCAGCGCTACCTGATCCCGGGCCTCGGCGTCGTCGACGTGATCACCGACCTCAAGGTCGTGCCCGGCCCCAACAAGAAGGGCAGCCACGTGGTCGGCACGGCCAATGCGTGGGTGCGGCGGCTCGACAACAGCTTCTTCCGCGACCTGACCGGCGGCCTGCCGTCGCTGACGACCAACCTCGAGCGCGGCAACGACGGGATCGTCCACTTCTCGAACCTGCAGCTCTATTCGCCCAGGCTCAGGCTGTCGGGCGCGGGCCAGCGGTTCAAGGACGGCACCTTCCACATCGTCGCCAGCGGGCGTCAGGCGAAGTACGGCCCGGTGAAGCTGGTCCTTGATGGCCGCATCGAGCGGCCCAAGCTCGAAATCTTCCTCGACCGGCCCAACGACACGCTCGGCATCACCAACATGCGGCTCGCGCTCGACCTGATCGCCGCCGGCTATAATTATCGTGCGAGCGGCGGTTCGCGGCTCGGCCCGTTCACGTCGACTGGCCAGATCCTGCTTCCGCAAGGCGCGCCGACGGTCGTCGCGATTGCCGCGCTCGATGCCGGCGGCGCTCATGCCAGCGGCAATCTGACCTCGCTGCCCGGCGGGTTCCGGGGGCGCCTCGTCCTTGCCAACGGCACCCTCGGCGGAACGCTCGATTTCGCGCCGGCGGGGCAGGCGCAGCGCATCGATGCGCATGTCACCGCCAACAATGCCGTTTTCCAGGATGCCTTCTCGGTGCGCAGCGGCCGCGCCGACGGGATCATCATCCTGGCCGACGACAAGACGACCGTCGACGGGACCGTCGACGCGCGGGGCATCGCGTCGGGCGCGGTGACGCTGGCGCGGCTGACCGCCAACGCCAAGCTGACCAACGGCGTCGGTCAGGTGCGCGCCGCCTTTGCCGGCCGCCGCGGCGCCGCCTTCGCCTTCTCGACGCTGGCTGACATCGCGCCCGGCCGCATCCGGCTGACCGGGAGCGGGCGGATCGAGCGCCAGCCGCTGGTGCTCAAGCAGGCCGCGGTGCTGACGCGCGCCGGCGACGGCTGGGCGCTGGCGCCGACGAGCATCAGCTTCGCCGGCGGCAATGCGACCGTGTCGGGCCGCAGCGGCTCGGCGCCCGAAGTCCATGCCCAGCTCGGCGGCATGCCCTTGCAGGTGCTCGACCTGTTCTGGCCGGGCCTCGACCTGTCGGGCTCGGCGACCGGACGCGTCGATTATGCCTGGAAGAGCAACCGCACCGGTCGGCTCGACCTCAAGGTCAAAGGGTTGAGCCGCGCGGGGCTGGTGCTCGCCTCCAAGCCGATCGATGTCGGCATAGCGGCGATGGTCAACGGCAATCAGGCCGGCTTGCGCGCGGTGGCGGCGAGCGACGGCGCAGTAGTCGGTCGCGCCCAGGCGCGCTTCGCTCCGCTCGGTCGGGGCCCGCTGGTCGCCGAGCTGATGAACGCGCCGTTGTTCGCCCAGCTTCGCTATGCTGGTCCGGCCGATACGCTCTGGCGGCTGACCGGCAGCGAAGTGATCGACATGTCGGGTCCACTCGCGGTCGGCGCGGACATCGGGGGAAGGCTTGCGAACCCGGTCATCCGCGGATCGCTGAAGACCGCCAACGGCAGGCTCGAAAGCCAGGTCACCGGCATGGTAATCGACCATGTCGCAACCCAGGCCCGCTTCTCCGGCCCGCAGCTGATCTTCAGCCAGATCACCGGCCAGACCGCCGGCGGCGGCAGCCTCTCCGGCTCCGGCAACGTCACCTTCTCGGGCGGAAAGGCGATGCTGAACCTGTCGTTCAACGCCAGCCAGGCGTTGCTGCTCAACCGCGATGACGTGGCGGCGCGGGTCACGGGACCGTTGCAGCTCAAGTCCGACGCCAACGGTGGGACGATCTCGGGCGATCTGCACCTTAACAAGGGCCGCTTCCAGCTCGGCCGCGCCAGCTCTGCTGCGGGGGTGCCCCGACTCAATGTCCGCGAAACGGGCCTGGACGAAGAGGATGTGATTGAGCCGGCGCAGCTTCACCCGTGGCGGCTCAACCTCAAGCTCGCGGGCAGCGACCTCCAGGTGACGGGGCTCGGAATCAACAGCCGCTGGACCACCAACCTGCAGATCGGCGGCTTCGCCGACGCCCCGCGCTTCACCGGCCGCGCCGACCTCGTCCAGGGCAATTACGATTTCGCCGGCCGAATCTTCCGCCTCGACCGCGGCATTATCCGCTTCCGCGGTGAGAGCCCGGTCGATCCATTGCTCGATATCCACGCCCAAGCCGCGGTCCAGGGGCTCGACGCAACGGTCACGGTGGTCGGGACCGGCCTCAAGCCGGAGATCACCTTCGCCAGCTCACCGCCGATGCCGCAGGACGAGCTGCTGTCGCGCATCCTGTTCGGCACGTCGATCACCAACCTGTCGGCGCCCGAGGCACTCCAGCTCGCTTCGGCGGTCGCCGCGCTCCAGTCGGGGTCGGGCAGCCTGGACCCGATCAACGCCCTGCGCCGTGCCGTCGGCCTCGACCGATTGCGGATCGTTCCCGCCGATGTCGCCACCGGCCAGCACACCGCGATCGCGGCAGGCAAGTACATCACCCGCAAATTGTTCGTCGAAGTGGTGACCGACGGTCAGGGCTATTCGGCGACGCAGGTCGAATATCAGATGACGCGCTGGCTTTCGCTGCTGTCAACGGTGTCGACCATCGGTCGCTCGAGCGCGAGCGTCCGCGTCAGCAAGGATTATTAGGCTGCGTCACTAGGCGGCAAGCCAGTTGCGCCGTTGGATTGCTTCGCTAGGCTCGCAATGACGGGGAGGCAGGGGGTCACAACCGCATGAAGAACTGGAACGTCCGCAAGATCATCGTGCCGCCCGAGGCGATGCCGGAAGAGCATCGCCTGAAAAAGACTCTGTCGTGGCCTCACCTTATCTTCCTTGGAGTCGGTGCGATCGTCGGCACCGGAATTCTCGTTCTCATCGGAACCGCGGCGGGGAAAGCGGGACCGGCGATGATGCTGAGCTTCGTGATCGCCGGCGTCATTTGCGCGGCGGCGGCGTTTGCTTATGCCGAAGTCGCGACCGAAATTCCCGCCTCCGGCTCGGCCTATACCTACAGCTACGTGGTGTTCGGTGAGCTCATCGCCTGGTTCGTCGGTTGGTCGCTGATCCTGGAATATAGCCTGGTGGTCAGCGCAGTTTCCGTCGGGTGGTCGGGATATTTCGCGCCGCTGGTCGGGATTCCGCAGGAGCTTGCGACCGCGCCATTGCTCGGAGGGGTGTTCAATTTCCCCGCGGTGTTCATCATCGCGGTGATCGCCGGTCTTCTCATCTACGGCATTCGCGAAAGCGCCAACCTCAATTCG
>JAICVC010000040.1 GCA_025935515.1 Sphingomonas sp. | reverse complement strand
TTCCGTTCCTCGTCTCGGCGGTGCTGCTCGCGATCTCGGTCTGGATGCGCGCCAAGCTCGCCGAAAGCCCGGAGTTCGCACGGCTGCGCGAGCAAGGCGAGGTCACCAAGGCGCCGCTGCGCGAAGCCTTCGGCAACAGGAAGAACCCGAAACGCGTGTTCATCGCCTTCTTCGGCATCATGTGCGCGCAAGGAGCCGTTTGGTACTTCACCTTCTTCTACATGCAGGTGTTCCTCGAGCGCTCGCTCGGCCTTCCAAGCCAGACCAAGGACCTTCTGCTGATCGTCATGACCGTCGTCAGCGCGCCGCTCTACGTCTATTTCGGCTGGCTCAGCGACCGCGTCGGCAGGAAGCCGGTAATGATCGGCGGCATGCTGCTCGCGCTTGTGCTCTATTTCCCGGCATCGCACTGGATCGCCGGCGCCGCCAATCCGCGGCTGGTCGAGGCGCAGCGCTCGACACCGATCTTCGTCGATACCAACCCGGCGACCTGCTCGGTGCAGTTCGATCCGGTCGGCACGGCCAAGTTTGTCAGTGCGTGCGACATCGCCAAGTCGACGCTCGTCACCAGGGGCATCAATTTCACCACGCGCCAGTCGCGCGATGGCAACACCTATGTCGTCGTCGGCACCGAGCGCGTGCCGATCGCCGGCGGCGAAAGCCTCGCCAGTGCCGACCTCAAGGCGCTGAAGGCCCGGACCGCCGAATCGATCGGCGCCGAGCTACTGTCGGCTGGCTATCCGAAGACTGCCGACGCCGCGCACGCCAACATGACCTTGCTGATCATCCTGCTGCTCGTGTTCGTGGTCGCCGCGACCGCGCTCTATGGGCCGCAGGCGGCCGCGTTGGTCGAGATGTTCCCGACGCGCGTCCGCTATACCGCAATGTCCTTCCCCTATCATGTCGGAACCGGATGGGTCGGGGGCTTCCTGCCGGTCACCAGCTTCGCGATCGTGGCGATCACCGGCAACATCTACGAGGGCCTGTGGTACTCGGTCTTCTTCACCGCAATCTCAGTGTTCGTGTCGCTGTTTTTCCTCAAGGAAACCGCCGGCCGGAGGCTGCAGGAAATCTAGCGCCGCCAATTTCCATTAAGGGCACCAGTGGATGTCGATCGGCTGATCGACTTCGCTCAGCACTCGGCCGATCGCCACCTTCGAGCTCTGTCCGTCGGCGATGGCTTGTTCGAGCACCGCGCGCTTCTCGTCGCCCGTGACCGTGATCAGGATCGTCCGCGCCGACAGGATCGATGCACGGGTCAGAGTCACCCGCGGCACCGGGGCGTCGACCGGCATTGGTTCCGGCATCACGCCGATCGCCCGGCGGGCCTTGGGAGCATCGAGCGCCTCCTGAAGGTCGGGCCCGGCGAAGATCGAGGCGGTGTGGCCGTCCTTGCCCATCCCGAGCCACACGAGATCGGGCGGCCACGGCAGGTCCTGCAGCCGGGCGTCGGCGGAATTGCCCGCCAGCTTGTAGTCGGGGATTTCGGTCGCGATCGGAATCACGCGCGCGCCGGCGGGAAGGAAGGCCTTGGCGATTGCGCGCACATTGCTGCGTTCGTCATCCATCGGCACCAGGCGGTCGTCGGTCGGGATGACCGTGACCTTCTTCCACGGCAGCTGCTGGCTCACCAGCCTGGGGAAGATGACCGGCCCGGTCGTCCCGCCCGGAAGCGCGATCAGCGACGCACCGCGCGCGTCGACGGCGCTTTCGACGATGAACCCGACGTCGCCCCCGACCGCGTCGGCAAGCTCCTCCAGGGAATCATATTCCCACCATTCCGCTTCGATCATGCGAATCCCTTTGTGATTATCGCGGCGCTGGTTGCGCGTATCCGAACCATCCTGCAACCGCCTGCCCGCTGCGATTGAGCGCCGGCCGAAAACGCAGCCGCTCGTGCGCGATGTTGCAGATTTGACGATCGATCGTCGGAACGCCCGAACCGCGGTCGACCAGGCACTCGGCGACGGTTCCGCGCGCGTCGATACGCAGCCGCAGGAAGATGGTCGCTCGCGGCGGCCATTCGCTCAGCATGTCGCGCGGGAAATCATAGCCGCGCAGCACCGGGGTCGCGAGATGCGGCGGCTCGGCGACGCCATTGCCGCGGCCGCCGGGGCCGCTGCCGCCGGTGCCGCTGCCCGGCCCGGTCCCGGCGCCGCCGGCGCCTGTGCCAGGTCCGAGCACGTTCGAGGCGCCCTGCGTCGGCGCGGCGCCCTGCCGCGGAGTTTCGCTCGCTGCAATTGGCTGCACGGGCGGCGTTTCGATCCTCGGCTTTGGCGCGACCACGGGCGTGGCTTCGCTCTTGATGTTTTTGGGGCTCGAACCTCCCTCTGGTTCTTTGGGCTTGGGCTGCTGCCGCTGCTGGGGCGGCGGTGGAGGCGGGGGCGGCGTTTCGCCGACATCGAACACGTTCAGTGTGGCCTGGGGGTCGGCGAGATCAATCTTCCCCGACAGGTGGAGGAAGGCAAACAGCAGGGCCGCATGGATTGCGGCGACCAGCGCGATCGCACCGCTGCGGTCGCGGTTGCTGATGTCCGTGCGATAGGCCACCGGTCTTCAACGCGACGACCGCCCCTGGCGTTGCGGGTGGCCCACAAGGAGAAAGCGCCGGCCGCATGCGACGAGCGCCCGGCGCCTTCCCGCGCACGACTGGCGCGCCCTAGCGGCTGGAAGCGGAAGCCGGGCGCCGTCCGCCGCCGTGACTTGCTTTTCCTCCCTTGCTTGCGATCTCGCGCTGCTTTTCGGGATCCATTGCGGCGAACCCGCGCTTTGAACCCGTGCTCTTGGTTCCGGCCATCTTGTCGCCTCCTGTTTCTCACGGTTTGCAACGCCGCTGGGGGCGAACGGTTCATAATGGGAGGGTGTTGGTGAGCGCGCGTCCAAGACTTCCAAGCGTAGCGCTGCAAATGTGAATTCGAATTCATCCTAAGGAACTCGCACGGGCGCCGCGGATTAATGCGGGCGACAGGGACCTTTCTCGACAAAAATTGGGATCTGCTGTCGGCGTCTTTCACGGGGGCGTGATGCGGCGAGTTGATACCGCGATTGTCGTCGGCACTTTATGCGCTGCGCTGTTTGCGCTCACCGCCTGCGACCGTTCGCCGGAACCAAAGGCGGGCGCTCCGATCGTCAGCGCCAACTTGCCGGCCGATGGCAATCGCGCCGTTCCTTCCCCGGCGGCCTCGCCGGCCGACGACGGCAATTGGGTCATGCCCGGCAAGGATTATGCGGCGACGCGCTTTTCCGCGCTCAACCAGATCACGCCCGCCAACGTCTCGAAGCTTGCGCTGAACTTCACCTTCTCGACCGCGACCTCGCATGGCTACGAAGCGCCGCCGTTGGTCGTGAACGGGACGATGTACCTCGTCACGCCATTCCCCAACTATTTGTACGCGCTCGACCTCACCAAGCCCGGTGCGCCGACCAAATGGGTGTTCAAGCCCAAGCCGCTCGCCGCCGCCCAAGGCGTCGCCTGCTGCGACACGGTCAACCGCGGCGCGGTCTATGATTCGGGGAAGATCTTTTTCAACACGCTGGACGGGCAGACCATCGCCGTCGACGCCAACAGCGGCCAGCAGGTCTGGCGCACCCAGCTCGGCAATATCCAGAAGGGCGAGACGATCACCATGGCGCCGCTGGTCGCTGGCGGCAAAGTGCTGGTCGGCAATTCGGGCGGCGAGATGGGAGTCCGCGGCTGGATCGCCGCGCTCGACGAAGGCAGCGGCAAGGTCGCCTGGAAGGCATTCAACACCGGTCCCGACAAGGACGTGCTGATCGGCCCGCGGTTCAAGCCTTTCTACGCCATGGATCAGGGCAAGGACCTGGGGGTCAAGACCTGGCCGCCCGAAGCCTGGAAGATCGGCGGCGCGACCGTCTGGGGCTGGCTCAGCTACGATCCGGAAACCAGGCTGGTCTTTTACGGCACGTCAAACCCCGGACCGTGGAACCCCGATCAGCGTCCGGGGGACAACAAATGGTCGACCGGAGTGTTCGCCCGCGACATCAATACCGGCGAAGCCGTCTGGTATTATCAAAGTTCGCCGCATGACCTGTTCGACCACGACGACATCAACGAGATCATCCTCGCAGACATTCCGTGGAACGGCGCGCGCCGCGCGGCGCTGCTGCGGCCGGCGCGCAACGGCTTCTTCTACGTGCACGACCGCCGTACCGGACAAGTGCTGAGCGCGACGCCGTATGGCTACATCAATTCGGCCAAGGGAGTGGACCTCAAAACCGGCCGCCTGATCCCGGTCGCAGCGAAAGAACCCAAGCCGAGCCGGGTCACGCGCGACATCTGCCCGGCGGCGCCCGGCGCCAAGGACTGGAACCCCTCGGCCTTCAGCCCGCTCACCGGGCTCGTCTACATCCCCCACCTCAACCTTTGCATGGACGAAGGTGTGATGGAGGCCAATTACATTTCCGGCACGCCCTACCTCGGCGCCGACGCCAAGATGTACGCCGGCCCCGGCGGCAACCGCGGCGTCTTCACCGCCTGGGACCCGGTCAACCGCCGCAAGGTGTTCGAGATAAAGGAAGACCTGCCGCTGTGGAGCCCTGCGCTCGCGACCGCCGGCGGCCTGGTGTTCTACGGGACGATGGACGGCTGGTTCAAAGCGATCGACGCGCGCAACGGCAAATTGCTGTGGCAGTTCAAGGCCGGCAGCGGAATCATCGGCCAGCCGATCAGCTATCGCGGACCCGACGGCCGGCAATATATCGCGGTCGTCGCCGGCGTCGGCGGCTGGGCCGGCGCGATCGTCGTCGGCAACATGGACCCGCGCGACCCGACCGGCGCGCTTGGCTTCGCCAATGCCGTCAAGGACCTGCCGATGAAATCGACGGCTGGAGGCATGCTCTATGTCTTCACGCTTCCGCGCTAGCCTGCTGATCTTGGGGGTCGCGGCCACCGCGCTGGCTGCGTGCAACCGCGAGGAGCGTCACAGCCGCGCCAAGCCGATCGGCGAAACCGTTCCCACCGGCCAAAGCCCCGACACGATTTTCCCCGGCAGCACGACTGCCCAGCCGCTCGATGCCCGCGCCAGCCTCTACGACAACAACGCGCCCGCGCTGTCCGAGGGACAATTCCTTTACACGCGGATGAACTGCGTCGGCTGCCACAGTCACGGCGGCGGCGGCATGGGTGTGGCGTTGATGGACGACGAGTGGCGCTACGGCGGACGGCTCGACCAGATCGCGGCGAGCATTGCCGAAGGCCGGCCGAACGGCATGCCGGCGTGGCGCGCCAAGCTCACCGACGACCAGATCTGGAAGCTCGCCGCCTATGTCCGCTCGCTGTCGGGCCAGCCGAGCAAGGACGTGGTCAACAGCCGCGCCGATGCGATGAGCGCAACGAGTCCGGCGACCCTCACTCCGCGCGAGCCGGTGCGCAGTTCGGATAGCGCCCAGCAATGAGCAGGCGCACGCGCGCGGCGGCCGTCGCACTCCTCTTCACCGGCGCGTGCAGCATCCAGCATTACCAGAGCACCTTCAGCGACGCCGCCGTCGAAGTCCGCCAGTTCAACATCCTGTTCGTCATCTTCCTCGTCATTTGCGCGATCATGTACCTGGCCGTGATCGCGTTCCTGGTCGCCGGGCTAGTCCGCCGCCGGCGCCGGCTTGCGAACGTGATGGAAGATGGACGCCACCATGAATCCGATCCGCTTTTGCGGACCGCACTCATCGGATGGGGCGTCGTGGTCGGCACCGGGCTGGTCGGGCTGGCGATCGCCAGCTTCATCGCCGACCGCTCGATGGCCAATGCCGCAGCCAGCGAGAAGCTGTCCATCACATTGACCGCCAACCAATGGTGGTGGGACGTGCGTTACAACAGCGCCGACAGCTCGAAGACGCTGCGCACGGCCAATGAGCTGCACCTGCCCGTCGGCGTGCCGGTCCGCATCATCCTTAACTCGAACGACGTCATCCACAGCTTCTGGGTCCCGAGCCTCGCCGGCAAGCAGGACCTCATTCCCGGCCGCCAGAACGACATCAGCATCACCCCGACCAAAATCGGAATCTATCGCGGGCAATGCGCCGAATATTGCGGTGCCCAGCACGCGCACATGGCGCTCGTCGTCAACGTCGACAGCTATGCCGATTTCCTCAAATGGTGGCGCCACCAATTGCAGCCGGCCCCGCCGCCGGCGACGCCGCTCGCGCTCGCCGGGTACAATTTCGTCACCGGCCGCAATTGCAGCGCATGCCACGCGATTGCTGGAACGCCGGCGAGCGGCACTGTCGGGCCCGACCTCACGCACCTCGCCAGCCGCCGGACAATCGCCGCCGGGACGATGCCCATGGGCAAGGGCAATCTCTACGGCTGGGTCGCCGACCCGCAGTCGCTGAAGCCGGGATCCAAGATGCCGACGATCGCCCTCGAACCGGACGAGCTGCACGCGGTCGTCGCCTATCTCGAGACGCTCAAATGAACGAGCCGCCCGAGGTCCGCGAAGAGGACGAACGGCTTGCGAAGGAGCGCGAGAAGCTCGCCCGCGACGGACCGCAGCTCAAGGGCGCAAAGCTCGAGGCCCGGCTCGAGCGGACCTGGCACCGCCCGCCGGGGATCCTCGGCTGGTTGGCGACCGTCGACCATAAGGAGATCGGCCGCCGCTATATCGTCACTGCGCTGCTGTTCCTTGCCGCAGGCGGCTTCCTCGCCTTGCTGATGCGGCTCCAGCTGGCGCGGCCCGACAGCAACCTCATCAGCGCGCAGCGCTACAATGAGCTGTTCACCATGCACGGCTCGACGATGATGTTCCTGTTCGCCGTGCCGGTGATGGAAGGCGTGGCGGTCTACATCATCCCGCTGATGCTCGGCACGCGCTCGACCGCCTTCCCGCGGCTCAACGCGTTCAGCTATTATATGTACCTGTTCGGCGGGCTTCTCTTGTGGGGCGCGTTCGCGCTCAACATCGCGCCGGACATCGGCTGGTTCGCCTACACCCCCTTGTCCGGCCCGCAATTCTCGCCGGGAAAGCGGGCCGACATCTGGGCCCAGATGATCACCTTCACCGAGATTTCGGCGCTCGCCGCCGCGGTGGTGCTCGTCTGCACCATCCTCAAGACCCGCGCCCCCGGCATGACTCTGGCACGCATGCCGCTGTTCGCCTGGGCGATGTTGGTCGTCGCCGTGATGATCATCTTCTCGATGCCGGCGGTCGCGCTGGCCTCGTCGATGCTGATTTCCGACCGGCTCGTCGGGACGCAATTCTACAACAGCTGGGAGCATGGCGACGCCTTGCTGTGGCAGCATCTGTTCTGGTTCTTCGGCCACCCCGAGGTCTACATCATCTTCCTCCCCGCGACCGGCTTCGTCAGCGTCATCGTCGAGACCTTCTGCCGCCGGCCGGTGTTCGCTTACCCAGTCGTCGTGCTCGCCCTGGTATCGACCGGGATCCTCGCCTTCGGCCTTTGGGTCCACCACATGTTCGCGACCGGCCTGCCGCGGGTTGGCTACAGCTTCTACACCGCCGCCAGCATGACCGTGGCAATCCCGACGGCGCTGCAAATCTTCTGCTGGCTTGCGACGATGTGGGACGGGCGTCCGCGCCTGCAGGTGCCGATGCTGTACGTGATCGGCTTCATCATCACCTTCGTCATCGGCGGCCTGACCGGAGTCATCATCGCCTCGGTCCCGCTCGACCTCCAGTTGCACGACACCTATTTCATCGTCGCTCACTTTCATTACGTCCTGATCGGCGGCGCAGTTTTCCCGCTGCTCGGCATCCTCACCTACTGGTATCCGAAGATCACCGGGCGGATGATGAGCGATACGCTGGGAAAGATCGGTTTCTGGACGATCTTCCTCGGCTTCCAGCTGACCTTCTTCCCGATGCATCTCAGCGGGCTGCTCGGGATGCCGCGGCGAGTCTATACCTACCCCGCGGGCCTCGGGCTGGAACTGCCCAACCTGCTTTCGACTATCGGCGCCTTCGTCGTTGCATCCTCGGTCGTGCTGTTCGTGATCAACGGGCTGGTCTCGCTTTACCGCGGCGCCATCGCACCGGCGAACCCGTGGGGCGCGACGAGCCTCGAATGGGCGACCTCTTCCCCGCCGCCCGTCTACAATTTCGCGCATGTGCCCGTCGTCGAAAGCCGAACGCCGCTGTGGGACATTGCCGGCGAGCTGCCCGTGGTCACCGGCCTTCGCGTCGATGAGAAAGAAATCCTTCTGACCACCGTCGTCGCCGCTACGCCCGACCTTCGCGAGCCGGTGCCCGCGGCGAGCCTGTGGCCCTTCATAACCTCGATCGCCGTCGCGATCTTCTTCATCGCCTCGATCTTCTCGCCCTGGGCCGTGGTGTTCGGCGCGATTCCGTCGGCGATCGCGATCATCGCCTGGTTCTGGCCCAAGGAGATGAAGCGTGAGCCGGAGCCGGTTATCACATGATCCCGGCGCCGCGCTTCACCGACTCGGTCGCCGACCTGCCGACGCACAAGTTCGGCCCGAGCAGCCTCACCTGGTGGGGGATCATCGGCTTCATGGTGATCGAGGGCGCGGCGTTCGGCCTCGCCTTCGCTGCGTACTTCTTCCTGATGGGCCACGAACAGGGGTGGCCGCCCGAGGGCCGGCAGGCGCCGGACGTCCTTGCCGGAACGCTATTTACGATTTTGATCCTGCTCAGTGAAATTCCAAATACGATGATCAAGAAAGCGGCGGAAAAGCGCGACGTGCCGGCGATCCGCATGCTGATGCCGCTGCTCGTCGCCATCGGCGCGGTGCTGCTGGTCATCCGAGGGTTCGAGTTCAACAGCCTCAATTGCCGCTGGACCGACGACGCCTACAGCTCGATCATCTGGGCCCTGCTTCTGCTGCACACGACACACATTCTCACCGACTGGGTCGATACGATCGTGTTGTGGCTGCTGATGCGCACCAACCTCGGCTGGGATGGCCGCCGCCTCGTCGATACCGACGAGAATTGTCTCTACTGGCGCTACGTCTGGCTGCTGTGGCTGCCGATCTACCTGATGATCTACTGGGTCCCGCGGCTGTGAAGACGAGCGAGCGCATCCGCGACGGCTTCATGCCCTGGGCCGGGCTCGCGCTCGGCACCACCGGTTATTTCCTCGCGCACCAAATCGGCTCGGACGCGACCTTCCAGGACTGCCGCGTGGGCGCTGCGTGGGTCGTCATTGGCGGCGTCCTGCTCGGCCTCATCGTCATCGGCGTCGGAGCGTTCGGTTCGTGGGGGGTCTACGCGGCGCGTGCCGAGAGCCCGGCGCGCCGCCTCGTCGCGGTCGTCGGCCTGCTCGCCTGCGGACTCTACGCGATCGGCGTGGTCCTGCCCTTGATCGCCGCGCTGGTCATTCCGCGGTGCTGGGCGTGATGCACCAACATCATCACGGCGACGCGCTCGGCTGGACGCTGGATCCGCTGCTGACCGTCCCGCTCGCACTTGCCTTGCTCATCTTCGCGGTCGGCTGGTCGCGCCTCTCGAAGCGGGCTTCGACCCCGGTGCGGCCGACGCTGTTCCTCTGCGGTTGGCTGGTGCTTGCATTATCGCTGACCTCGCCGCTCCACGAAGCGGGCGAGCGCAGCTTCACCATGCACATGGTCGAGCACGAGCTGATCATGCTCGTTGCGACGTTGCTGCTGGCCGCATCGGGGGCCGGCGCAATCCTCGCCTGGGGTCTGCCGCGACCGCTCCGGCATACGCTCGCCGGCAGCTGGAAATCGCCGCTGCAAAAGCTCTGGCGCCGCCTCACCGAGCCGGTCACGGCGACCGTCATCCAGGGCGCGGTGATGTGGGTCTGGCATGCCCCGCCGCTGTTCGACCGGGCGCTCGACAGCTTCGGCTGGCACGTCGCCCAGCATGCCTGCTTTTTCTTGAGCTCGCTGCTGTTCTGGTGGGCGATGCTCCACCCGCGCGGGCGCGCCAGCGGTTATGGAGTCTCGGCCGCCTGCCTGTTCGCGACCTCGCTGATCGGCGGCGCCTTGGGCGCGCTGATGAGCCTGTCGTCGAGCCCGTGGTACGCGGATTATGCGGCGATGGGCATGACCGGCATCGGCCTCGATCCCGTCGACGACCAGCGCCTGGCGGGGCTGATCATGTGGATTCCCGGCGGCGCCTTCCACGGCATTGCCGCAATGGTGCTGTTCTACAAATGGCTGCGCTATTCCGAAGGAGGCGCGCGTGCGCTCTCCGCCAACTAAGCTCACGTTCGCGGTGGTCGCCGCGATCCTCGTCGTGGTCGCCCTCGTCGGCATCATCTATGAATATGCCGAGCAGCGCAGCCGGATGCGGATGCATGCCGCCGCCGAAACCGGTGGCGATCCGGCGCGCGGCGAGGCCTTGTTCATCCAGTACGGCTGCGGCAGCTGCCACGCGCTCAAGAACGTGCGCACCGCGACCGGCATGGTCGGCCCGCCGCTGGACGGGGTCGCGCTCCGCGTCGTCATCGGCGGGCATCTCGCCAACAACCCCGCCAACATGCAGCGCTGGATTCGCGATCCGCAGCATGTCGCGCCAGGCACGGCGATGCCCGACCTCAGCGTCGGCGCAGGCGACGCGCGCGATATCACGGCCTTCCTCTACACCCGCGCCAAATGATCAGCCGCTCGCGCCCTGCGGGTGCGCACCGGGGCGCTGCGGGATTGCCAGGATCAGCACCAGGATCGCCACCGGGAGGGCCAGCGTCGCCAGCGGACGGCTGAGATCGAGCCCGCCCTTTGCCACCGGCTTGTCGAGGAAATCGCCCACCGTTGCGCCCAGCGGCCGGGTCAGGATGAAGGCCGCCCAGAACAGAGCGACCCGGCTGACCCTGGTCGCGAAACAGAGGATGGCCAGGACCGCTAGCGCAGCGCCGAACAGCAACGCCCCGCCGCCATATCCCGCGCCCGCGTCCGCGACCCAGTCGCCAAGCGCGGTTCCAAGCGTCTGCGAGAAAGTGATGGTCAGCCAGTAAAACGCCTCGGGCCTGGGCTCCCGGATCGAATTGACGTCGACCGTGCCCAGTGTCCGGTGCCACACGAACAGCGATGAGAGGACGCAAGCGAGCAGCAGCAGCGACCCGCCCGGATAACCGATGCCGAGCGATCGCGTGCAGAAATCGGCGAGCGTCGTGCCACAGGTCGTCGATGCGACGATGGTCGCCCAATAGAGCCACGGGTTGAACCTGCGCGCGCGGATCTGCAGCCACACGAGAACGATCAGCGCGACCCCGAACAGGCCGGTTCCGACCAGGTAACCATTGAGGCCCGACGCCCCTGCTTCAGGCGTGGTCTCGCCGAGCCAGCTCATGCTGACGGTATCGCCGCCGGTTTCGCCGAGCGTCGTCGCGAGGATTTTGATGATCCAGAACCCGAGCGTGATCGCCGGCACTTTGCTGAGCTGTTGAGCGCGATCGTCCATTGGGGGCTTCTATCGGAGCCTGACGCCGATCCACAGCGTCCTCGGAGTCGCGCGCTCAACCGAGCCGTCCCCGCCGATACCCGCCATCACCAGCGCGTCGGTGAGGTTCTCGGCGCGCGCGACGAGTTGCAGCCGGCCACTGAGCGGCCATGAGGCGAAGGCGTCGAGCGTCGTCGCCCCCTTGAGTAACCGCGTGTTGAGATCGTCCTCATATTGCGCGCCCACCCGCCGCAGAACGAGCTGGGCACCCCGCCCTTCTTGTTCCCAGCTCCCCGCCAGCGTCGCCGCGAATTTCGGCGTCTGCGCGGGCCGCAGTCCGTCGAGGAGAGCCGCTGCTCCGCCCGTCTGCATTCGCGCATGGGTGAAACTCGCGCCGGCGCGAACCGCCCACGGCCCGCGGGTCCATTCCGCCGCGGCCTCGATTCCTCGCACCTTCACCGCGTCGACATTCTGCCGCTGGCGAAAGCTTCCGCCGGCGCCGACAAATCCGACCTGGGGGAAGTTGCCCGGACCCGCCGCCAGCGTGACGTTGGCGATCGCGTGCTTCAGCCGGTTGGCGAATGCGGTGACCGAAGCGCGCCACGGCCCCTTCGAATAGTCGATCCCAGCTTCAATCCCGGCAAGCCGCTCGGGATTGAGGCCCGGGTTGGCCGCCGTTGCGTCCGCTCCCGCGCGAAACGGCCGGAACAATTCGTTCAACGTCGGCATGCGCCAGCCGAGATAAGCCGCCGAACGCAGGTTGAAGCCGGCTCCAATCGGCGCAATCAGGCCGCCGCGCGCCGTCGGCCGCCAGCCGTGGCGAGGTTGGTAGTGCTCGTCGCGGGTCACCGCGCCGGTCGCGATCGTCTGTTCGAACAGATGGCCGCCTTCGATCTGCCAGCGATCCAGCCGCGCGCCGGCGCTCAGCACGATGCCGCTCAGCTCGGCCGAGGCTTCCGCAAAGGCGCCGCCGGTCCAGGTCTCGCCGCCCGCGCGGCGCCGCCGGGTCGGCTGGCCGGCCGCGAAATTGGCGAGCTCGCGCGTTTCGCCGGTGGTCCGACGCGCGTCCCCACCGAGCCGAAGCTCGATACCGTCCGGCAGCGGCGGCCGCACTTCGATGCTGCCGCCGAACCCGCGCGAAGGCACGCTGTCCTGCAGCAGGACCCGGGTCGCGCTGGTGCGTCCGGCGCTCAGGCTGGCGGTGCTGCTCCTGAGGTTTCGCCACTGCCAATAGCCGAGCGCGCTCCATTGCCAACGGCCGCGGTCGACCAGGCGCACGGACGCATCGGCGCCATTGGTGCGGTCGCTGCTGAAGTCAGTGCCGCGGGTCCGCCAGTCGTGAAAGCCGGACAGGCTCGCCTGCAGTTCGGTCGATGGGCCGACCGGCGCGACCCAGCGCCCGCGGCCGCTCCATTCGCGATAGGGCGCGGCATGATCGGCCGGCCCGCGCGTATCTTGCGTGATCGGCACGAATCCGTCGCTGCGCGCGCCGCGGCCGCTGAGGCTCAGCACGCCCCCGCCGGCATCGAGTCCGATCCGGCCGCGGGCCTCGAGCGAGTCGCGGCTGCCGACGAAAATCTCGCCACCAGCCCCGGCATCTGCACGGCTCGTCATCTCGATCGTCCCGGCGAGCGCGCCTGGCCCGTTGGCGACGCTTCCGCCACCGCGAATAACCCGGATTCCGGACAGGCCGGCGGGGTCATAAGCGGGCCAGTTGATCCAGCCGCCGAAGGGATCGCTTTGCGGTACCCCGTCGAGCACCAGCAGAGCGCGGCTCGATGCGTTCCCGCCGATCGCGCGCAGGGTCACGCCCTGGCTGGTGGGATGACCGCTCCGGGCATCCGAGCGGCGGAACAGCTGGATGCCGGGAACTTCCTTGAGCAACTGGTCGAGCTCATGGCTGGGGGACTGCGCGATCCTGCGCTCGCTGATCCGCTCGACCGTATAGACTCGGTCCGCCCGGGCCTCAGGCAGCGCGGTGCCGGTGATGACGATTGCCGGAGGCGGTGGCGGCAGCGCTTGCGGCACGCCGCTACAAAATGTCGTAGAGCGTCGCCGCGATGGTCAAGACCGACGTCGCCGCGACCGCGAGCAGAGCCCACGGCGCCCACCACGGCCAGGACAGTCGATTGGTTTCATCGAGTTTCGCCACGGCGGTAAAAGGCCTGCAGCAACCCTCCGGTTCCGTCCACCCACAATCCCGCTGCGAGACAGGCAGCCCAGAGGGGAAATTTAACTATGGTTAAATTCCTATTGATGATGTTTGGGTAAATTGCTCTAAATCCACTATTCTTCGAGCGCGACTCGATGATCTCCAACCGGGAAGGGGGCGCCCCGGTGACTCTTG
>JAICVC010000091.1 GCA_025935515.1 Sphingomonas sp. | reverse complement strand
GGAAAGAACATCAGCGGCGACCCGGTCATTGCCGACATCGCGCCGATGCCGCATTTACTCGTCGCGGGAACGACTGGGTCGGGGAAGTCGGTCGGCCTCAACTGCATGATCCTCTCGCTCCTGTACCGGTACGGCCCGGACCAGGTGAAGCTGATCATGATCGACCCGAAGATGCTGGAGCTCAGCAGTTACGACGACATCCCCCACCTGCTGTCGCCGGTCGTCACCGAGCCCGGCAAGGCGATCCGCGCCTTGAAGTGGACCGTCGAGCAGATGGAGGAGCGCTACCGGATGATGGCGAACCTCGGCGTCCGCGCGCTGCCAAGCTTCAACGCCAAGGTGCGCGAGGCGAAGGCCAAGGGCGCCAAGCTCGGCCGCCGGGTGCAGACCGGCTACGATGCCGACACCGGCCAGCCGCTCTACGAGACCGAGCAGCTCGAATATGACGTGCTGCCGCAGATTGTGGTCGTTGTGGACGAACTTGCCGATCTGATGATGACGGCGGGAAAAGAAGTAGAGTTCTTGATCCAGCGCCTTGCGCAGAAGGCGCGCGCGGCGGGCATCCATTTGATCATGGCGACCCAGCGGCCGTCGGTCGACGTCATCACCGGCGTCATCAAGGCCAACCTACCAACCCGCATCAGCTTCCAGGTGACGAGCAAGATCGACAGCCGGACGATCCTCGGCGAGCAGGGCGCCGAGCAGCTGCTGGGCAAGGGCGACATGCTCTACATGCCGGGCGGAAAGCAGATCATCCGGGTCCACGGCCCGTTCGTCAGCGACGAGGAGGTGCGCTCGGTCGCCGAACACTGGCGCAAGCAGGGCGCGCCCGATTACATCCAGGCCGTCACCGAGGAGCCGGAGGACGGCGGCTATCTGTTCGACGGCCAGCCGACCGGTGAGGACGACGCCGAAACCCAGCTGTACCGCAAGGCGGTCCAGATCGTCGCCGAGAGCCAGAAGGCCTCAACCTCCTACCTCCAGCGCCAGCTCCGCGTCGGCTACAACAGCGCGGCCCGGCTGATCGAGCGGATGGAGAAGGACGGCCTGGTCGGCCAACCGGACCACGTCGGTCGCCGCGAGGTGCTGATCGACCCCGACGGGCATCCAATCTGAGCCTGAACCGAGCGGAACCGCGAGGTTCAGAGCGCATTCAAGGGCGAAACGGCAGTTCCGGCCCAAATCTTCCAGGAGTTCGTCACATGACCCCCTCGACCCTTGCGCGCGCGCTATTGCCGATCGCGCTCGTCGCCACGCCGACCGTGGCCGCAGCACCATCGCCGGACCTTGCGCGGCTGAAAGCGCATTTGTCGGCCGTGCAGACGATGACTGCCAATTTCACCCAGACCGACGCCAAGGGCCGCACCGACAGCGGCACGCTGCAGATGAAGCGGCCCGGCCGGATCCGCTTTGAGTATGGCGGCGGGGACGTCCTGCTGGTCGCCAATGGAAAGACGCTGACGTTCGTCGACTATGCCGTTGGCCAGAAATCGAGCTGGCCGCTCGGCCGGACGCCGCTCGGGCCGCTGCTGTCCAGTTCGCCCGACTTCAACGGCAAGGCGGAAATCCTGCCCAACCCGGACAATCGCATCGTCGTCGCCCGCGCCAAGAGTACGGGACAGTACGGCCAGCTGACTCTCGCCTTTCTCCGCAACGCCTCGGCGCCGGGCGGCCTCCAGCTCTACGGCTGGACCGCCATCGACCCGCAGAAGCATCGCACCACGGTCAAGCTCTCGAATGTGCGGTTCAACGTCGCGGTGCCCGAGAGCGCGTTCACCTACGCCGAGCCCAAGAAGAAAAAGTGACGGGAAGAGTTTCGATTCGCGACCTGTTCATCGCCGCGACAGGGGCTCGCGCCTAGAACCGACTCTGACCCTGTAGACTGCCTGGGGTTTCCCCCTGTTACCCGGGTCTGCAGGTCCCTTGCGTGACACACGCTCGGCGGCCCTCGCTCCATGCCCCCGGAGCGAGGGCCTTTCTCTTGTGGGCATCGGCGGGCTAAGCGCGGCCAAGTGAGCAAACGGCTGAAGATCGCTTCCTGGAACATCAACTCAGTGCGCGCGCGGACGGCGCTGGTCGAGCGGCTGATCGTCGAGCAGCAGCCCGACATCCTGTGCCTGCAGGAAACTAAGGTGCTCGACAGCATCTTCCCGTTCGAGCTGTTCGACCGCCACGGCTACGTCCATCGCCAGCTCAACGGCCAGCGGATGCACCACGGGGTCGCAATCCTGAGCCGGGTGCCGCTCAGAGATCCCGGCAAGCACGACTGGCAGGACAATGGCGAGGCGCGCCACGTCGGGGTCCGGCTCGATTGCGGGATCCGGCTCGAGAACGTTTATGTGCCCGCCGGCGGCGACACCCCGGATCGCACCATCAATCCCAAGTTCGGGCAGAAGCTCGACTTCATCGAGCGAATGACGCGCTGGTCCGAGGGCTTGCGCGAGCCGACGATCATCGTCGGCGACTTCAACGTCGCGCCGCTGGAATGCGACGTCTGGAGCCACAAGGCGCTGCTGACGGTCGTCAGCCATACGCCGGTCGAGGTGGACGCGCTGAGCCGGCTGCAACAGGCGCACGGCTGGATCGACATCGGCCGCAGGTTCGTCCCCGCCCCGTAGCGCTGTTTCACCTGGTGGAGCTACCGTTCGCCAGACTGGACGAAGAATGATCGCGGCCGGCGGCTCGACCATATGTGGGCCTCGCCCACGCTCGCCGGCCAGCTCAAGGCGCATGACGTGCTCGAGCCGTGCCGCAACTGGCAGCGGCCGTCGGACCATGTGCCGTTGATCTGCGAGATCGAGGTGTGAGCGCCGGCGCCGTCCGGACCGGAATCGCCATGTTGCGCGCCGGCCGGCCGGTGCGGATCGCCGGTCCGGCGGCGACCGCGATCCTCGCGGTCGAGACGGCAACGCAGGAATTGCTCGATCTGCTCGATCCCGATCACCGCGCGAAGCTGATGATCAGCGGCGAGCGCGCAGCGGCGCTGAACCTTTCGAACGAACGCGATGCCGCCGACCCGGCGGCGGCGGTGGTCGTGGGTCGTACCGAGTGGCTGGACGCCGCAACCGCGCTGGCAATCGCCGATCCCGGCAAGGATCTCGACCGGGCACCCATCGGCCCGCTCCATCCGGTGGCGCCGGAGTGCGCCGAGACGGCGCGCGCTGCACTGGACCTCGCCCGAGCGGCCGGACTGCTGCCCGCCCTGTGGCTGCTCGATGAGGATGCCGCCGAAACCTGCGTCGCAATCGGCGACATCTTGCGCGAACGAAAGCAGCCTGCGGTCGAAATCGTGGCCCGCGCCAGGCTCCCCCTCGACGGCATGCCGCCAACCCAGATCTTCGCCTTCCGCGCGTCGGACGACGGACAGGAGCATGTCGCGCTGGTGATCGGCGCGTTCGGCGGAAAGCCGCCGTTGGTCCGGCTCCATAGCGAGTGCCTGACCGGCGACGTCTTCGGGTCGCTGAAGTGCGATTGCGGCCCGCAGCTCAAGGAGGCCCTGCACATCATCGGCAAGGCCGGCGGCGGAGTCCTGCTCTATCTCCGCCAGGAGGGCCGCGGCATCGGCCTCATCAACAAGATCCGGGCTTATTCGCTGCAGGACCGTGGGCTCGACACGGTCGACGCCAACCAGCGTCTCGGCTTTGCCGACGATGAACGCGACTACGGCCATGCGGCGGCGATGTTGCACGCACTGGGCATCGATGAAGTGCGGCTGCTGACCAACAATCCCGGCAAGGTGACGGCGCTGGAGGCTGCTGGGATCAAGGTGGCCGAGCGAGTTGCCCACCGGATGCCGGCCAATCCCCACAACGCCGATTATCTTGCGACCAAGCGCAAGCGCTCAGGTCATCTGCTCGGCTGATCCAGCCCAATAAGGCGCCGCACTTCATCGAAGCTCGCGGCAATATGCTTCACGCCGATGGCCCGCAGCATGTCGGCATGGCCGTCGAGGCAATGCGAGCCGGCGGCCAGCCCAATCACGGTCGCGCCAGCGGCGAGCGCGCCGGTCGCACCCACGCGCGAATCCTCCAGGATCGCCGTGCGCTCGATATCGACGCCGAGTGCATCCGCCGCGTGAAGGTAAAGGTCGGGCGCCGGCTTGCCGCGAACCACGTGCTCGCGGCCGCTGTAAACGTGGTCGCCGAATGCGTCGCTGAGGCCGAGATGCTCGAGATGCCCGCGAACCCAGCGCGTCGAGCTCGAGGAGGCCACCGCCTTCGGCAGGTCGGCCGGAAGCGACCGGACGAACTCGACTGCGCCGGCGACGGCCGCGATTCCGTCGCGCAGCGCGCGAACGCTCATCTGCCGCATATGGTCGTGAAATTCGGACGGGAGCTCGGCGCCGATTCGCGCCTCGATCGCGGCGATGAAGTCGCGGCCGGCAAGCCCGACATAATGCTGCAACGTATCTTCGGCGCTGTGCGGATGCCCGAGCCTCGTGAGCAGCTCGGCCAGCTCGCGATTGCCCTCGAATTCGCTCTCGAGGAGCACGCCGTCGAAATCGAAAATGATCGCGTCGAACCGCATCAGTCCTCGAACAGCGCTGTGCCGATTCGCACGGCGGTCGCCCCGAGCATCACAGCGGCTTTGAAATCGCCGGACATTCCAATGCTCAAGCCAGCGACGTCATGGCGTCGCGCGATTTTGGCCAGCAACGCGAAATAGGGAGCCGGTTCGACGCCGAGGGGCGGGATCGCCATCAGCCCGGCCAGCGGCAGCGCCGATTGGCGCACTGCCTCGACCAGCGCGCCCACCTCGCCGATCGCGCAGCCGCCCTTCTGCTCTTCTTCGCCGATATTGACCTGCACATAGACGGGCGGGTGGTGACCGGCCTTCTCGCTCTCCCTGACCAGTGCACCCAACAGCGACGGGCGATCGACCGAGTGAAGCACGTCGAACAGCTTCACCGCTTCCGCAGCTTTGTTCGACTGGAGCTGGCCGATCTCGTGCAGCCGGACGTGCGGATGGCGCGCCAGCAGCGCCGGCCATTTGGCCGACGCCTCCTGGACTCGGTTCTCGCCGAAATCGCGCTGCCCAGCCTCGATCAGCGCCTCGATCTCCTCTGCCGACCGCCCCTTGCTGACAGCGATGAGCTGGACGTCGGCGGGGTCGCGCTTTGCAAGCGCGGCCGCCTTGGCGATTTCATTGAGGATGTGCTGGCGTCGATCGGCGGCGCTGGGCATCGCGTCGCGCTACAGGGAAATGACGGCGTTTAGAACTTGAACGCGGTTCCGACGTAGACCGCCTGGCTGTCGCGGCGGTCGTCCTGGAGCGCCGACATGCGGTCGCGCTCGATATTGTAGCGCACGCCGCCGGTCAGGGCGATCCGGCGTGAAAGATTGTAGGATGCGCCGGCGTCCAGCGAGACATTGTCGCCGCGGCGAAGCGCCGGGACGGGATTGCCCGAGGTCCGCTCGGCGCCGACCGCGACACGGGTGCTGAGCTTGCTGTTCAACGAATAGCTGACTCCGAGGACAGCGCTTTCGCGACCGCCCACCGCGGGATCGGCGCTCTTGGCCTTGGCGACGTCGCCGGAGACCGCGAACCGCCGCCAGCCGACCGCGACGCCGAGGTTGTAGCCGGTCGGGGTCAGCGCGTTGACCGCCGCGGTCGTCGCCGAAGCATCCGCCAGGCGAGCCTGAGCCGGCGCGGTGACCTGAGCGCGGATCGCGACTCGGACCTGCGACGGCCGGCCCTTGGCGGGCGCCGGCGTGAATTTGAAATCGGTCAGTGCAAGCGACTTGCCGGCAAGTGCGGCACCGAGCTTCGGGTCGGCGTTGGCCGGCGTGAATGACGACAGAGGGTCGAAGCTCAGCGCGACCGCGGACGGCTTTTTCTTGGCCGGAGCGCTGGTCGCGATTGCGGGAGTCAGCACGAGGCCGGCCGCGGCGGCGACCGCAACCAGCTTGGCTCCCCTACGCTGCGCGACTCTCAGCACACTGAACTCCTGTTGATGCGGATATAGTCGGACTCATCCGAAGGTTCCATGAGCCGGAGTCGATTCCGTCGACCCCTGTTGCCGACTCAACACATACGGCCTGGGCGGACGGTGATGCTTGCGGGGAGGGCGCGACCATCTATAACGCCGCCCGACCCTTTGTTCCGATCGTCAAGGACCCTTCAATGACCCGCCTGCACAAAGCCGCCGCCCTATTGCTGGTCCTGGCGCTTGCGACGCCCGGCTGCTCGCGCAACCGCAACATCCCGAGCCAGCTCGCGCCGTCGCAGGTGACGACGCTGGCGATCAATTCCTACCTGTGGCGCGCGGCGATCGACACCGTGTCGTTCGCGCCGCTGCTCCAGGCCAATGCGCAGAGCGGAGTGATCATCACCGACTGGTATGCCAATCCCAAGGCGCCCGGCGAGCGGGTCAAGCTGACCGTGTCGGTGCTCGACCCCGATCTCCGCGCCGACGCGCTGCGGGTGTCGGCCTCGAAACAGGTCTACCAGAACGGCGGCTGGGTCGATGCGCCGGTAACCGCAGCGACTGTCCAGAAGCTCGAGGACATCATCCTGACCCGGGCCCGGGACCTGCGCCGCGCCGCCGTCCGGGGATAAGCATTTGTCATGAGCAGCCGATTCAACCCGGCTGACGCCGACCGGCGCTGGCAGCAGCGCTGGGCCGAAGCCGGCAGCTTCTCCGCCGACAGCAACAGCGGCAAGCCCAAGACATACGTGCTGGAGATGTTTCCCTATCCTTCGGGGCGCCTCCACGTCGGCCATGCGCGCAACTACACGATGGGCGACGTGCTCGCCCGCTATCGCCGGATGCAGGGGCACGAAGTGCTCCACCCGATGGGCTGGGACGCGTTCGGAATGCCGGCCGAGAACGCGGCGATGGAACGCGGCGTTCACCCGGGAGACTGGACCCGCTCCAACATCGCCGTGATGCGCGATCAGCTTAAACGGCTCGGCTTCGCGTTCGACTGGAGCCGCGAGTTCGCGACCTGCGACCCGGCTTATTACGGGCAGGAACAGGCGCTGTTCCTCGACCTGTTCGAGGCCGGCCTCGTCTATCGCAAGGAAAGCGAGGTCAACTGGGACCCGGTCGACATGACCGTGCTCGCCAACGAGCAGGTGATCGACGGCAAGGGCTGGCGCTCGGGCGCCGACGTCGAGCGCCGCAAGCTCGCGCAATGGTTCCTGAAGATCACCGACTTCGCCGACGAGCTGCTCGAGGGCTTGGGGAGCCTCGCCGACTGGCCCGACAAGGTCCGGCTGATGCAGGAGAACTGGATCGGCAAGAGCCGCGGCCTGCAATTCAGCTTTCGTCTCGCGAGGCCTCCCGGTTCGGTCGAATCGATCGAAGTTTTCACGACCCGCCCGGACACGATCTTCGGGGCGAGCTTTGTCGCCGTCGCCGCCGGCCATCCGCTGGCCCAGGCCGTCGCCAAGGACGACCCGGGGGCGGCGGAATTCATCGCCGAATGCCAGCGCGGGGGCACCAGCCTCGCCGAAATCGAGACCGCCGAGAAGAAGGGTTACCGCACCGACATCGAGGCGGTTCACCCGTTCGACGCCCAGCTGCGCGTGCCGGTCTATATCGCGAATTTCGTGCTGATGGACTACGGCACCGGCGCGATCTTCGGTTCGCCCGGCCACGACCAGCGCGACTTCGAATTCGCCACCAAATATGATCTGCCGATCAGGCGCGTCGTTGCCGCGAGCGCCGACGAGGCCGACCGGCCGGTGATTGGCGAAGCCGACGTCATCACCGGGATCACCGTCAACTCGCAGTTCCTCGACGGACTCACCACCGAGCAGGCGATCGCCGAGGTCATCCGCCGCGCCGAAGCTGCGGGCTGGGGGAAGGGCACGGTCCAATACCGCCTGCGCGATTGGGGTGTCTCGCGCCAGCGCTATTGGGGGACCCCGATCCCAATCATCCACTGCGCCAAATGCGGCGCAGTACCGGTCCCGCGCGACCGGTTGCCGGTCGTGCTTCCCGAAGACATCGAGTTCGACAAACCCGGCAACCCGCTCGATCGCCATCCGACCTGGAAGCATGTCGACTGCCCAGGCTGCGGCGGCCAGGCAACGCGCGAAACCGACACGCTCGACACATTCGTCGATTCGAGCTGGTATTTCATCCGCTTCGCAAGCCAGCCGGACGACCGGCCGTTCGATCGCGCCGAAGCCGAGAAATGGCTGCCGGTCGCGCAATATATCGGGGGCGTCGAGCACGCCATCCTGCACCTGCTCTACGCGCGCTTCTGGACGCGTGCGCTGCAGAAGCTCGGGCAGATCTCAATCGCCGAGCCGTTCCAGGGGCTGTTCACCCAGGGCATGGTGACCCACCGCACCTATCGCGACGCGGCCGGCGAGTGGCTTCTGCCCGAAGAGGCCGAGGCGGCCATTGCCGCCGGCAAGCAGGTGATTCCGGGCCGAACCGAGAAGATGTCCAAATCCAAGCGCAACACCGTCGATCCCGAGCCGATCGTCGATC
>JAICVC010000099.1 GCA_025935515.1 Sphingomonas sp. | reverse complement strand
AGGCGGCAGGCCGCGCAATAAGCGCCAGGAAAGAACTTAGCTCATGAATTTCCGCAACGTCTCCTCCTGGTGCATCCGCAACCCGGTTTTTCCGATCGTGCTGTTCGTCGGGCTCATGCTCGCGGGCCTGATCGCCTTTGCGCGGATGCAGGTGAACAACGCGCCGGACATCGATTTCCCGGCGGCGATCGTGTCGGTGTCTCAGCCCGGCGCAGCCCCGGGCGAGATGGAGACGCAAGTCACGCAGCGGGTCGAATCCGCGGTCCGTGGAATCACCGGCGTCGAGGAGATCAGCAGCACCATCCGCGAGGGGAACAGCACGACGTTCGTGCAGTTCGAGCTCGGCACGCCAACCGACCGCGCAGTCAACGACGTCCGCAACGTAATCTCGCAGATACGCTCCAACCTGCCAGACGGGATTCTGGAACCTCAGATCCAGCGCGTCGATGCCGAGGACGAGCCCTTCTCCTACGTCGGTGCGCAGACCACCGACATGACGCTCGAGCAATTGAGCTGGTATATCGACAATACGGTCGCCAAACGCCTGCTCGGTCTGGAGGGCGTTGCCGCCGTTTCCCGCGTCGGCGGAGTCGATCGCAACATCCGCGTGATCCTCGATCCCGCGGCGCTTCAGGCGCAAGGCATCACCGCCGCGCAAGTCAACCAGCAGCTTCGCCAGAACAATATGAACGGCGCCGGCGGGCGGGCGGAAGTCGCGGGCTCCGAACAATCGGTGCGCGTGCTCGGCAACGCACCGGATGCCTACCAGCTTTCGCAGACGCAGATTTCGCTGCCGGGCGGCCGCTTCGTGAAGCTCGCCGACCTCGGCGACGTGAAAGACAGCAACTCCGAGCAGCGCTCGATCGCGAAGATGAATGGCCGGCAGGTCGTCACGTTCATGATCCAGCGGGCCAAGGGCTCGTCCGAGGTGACCGCTTATGACGCCGCCTGGAAGGAGCTGAAGAAGCTCGAGAAGGAGAACCCCAAGGTTCACTTCTCGGAAGTCTTCAACACCGTTGATTACACCAAGTCGCAGTACAATTCGGCGATGGAAGGGCTGGTCGAGGGCGCGGTCCTCGCCGTTCTCGTGGTCCTCATCTTCCTGCGCGACATCCGGGCCACCGCCATCTCGGCACTCGCGATCCCGCTCTCGGCGATCCCGGCCTTCGCGTTCATGAGCATGATGGGCATCACCATGAACTTCATGTCGACGATGGCGATGGGCCTCGTCGCCGGCGTCCTGGTCGACGACGCGATCGTCGAGATCGAGAACATCGTGCGCCACATGCGCATGGGCAAATCCGCCTATCAGGCCTCGCTCGATGCCGCGGACGAAATCGGCCTCGCCGTGCTGGCGACGACCATGGCGATCGTCGCGGTGTTCTTCCCGGTCGCGCTGATGCCCGGAATCGCCGGCCAGTATTTCAAGGCGTTCGGCTTCACCGTCGTGCTGTCGGTGCTGATGAGCCTGTTCGTCGCACGCATGATCACGCCGCTGATCGCCGCCTATTTCCTCCGCTCGCACGGCGTCCAGCCGCACGCCAACTGGAGGTGGATGGACGTCTATCTCAAGGTCCTGAACTGGAGCCTCGACACCACCAAGGCGCATGCGCTCCTTGCCCGGCTCCCCAAGCCTGCGCGCAACTTCGGCTATTATGCGCTCGCGTTCTTGCTCCTCCTGCCGGTCCTGGCCGCGTTCGTGGCGGGCGTCGGCGCAACCATGATGGGGCTCGGCAAGCTCGGCGTCCCCGGTGCGATCGGGTTTGCGATCGCCTTCCTGGTCGGCGCCGCCGTCGCCTACGGCGCCGCGAAGCTCATTGCCGGTCTCGTCCAGATGGTCTTCAGCGCAAGCTTCGCCGAATGGCATGGCCTCGTCGTCGCCCGCTGGAACGCGCGAATGCGCGACCATCGACTGGCGATGGTGGGCGCCGGCGTCGTGACGCTGCTGCTCAGCGTCGTCCTGTTCGGCACCTTGTCGATGTCATTCTTTCCGCCCCAGAATTCCGACTATTCGCGGGTCAACATCACGCTTCCGCCCGGCAGCACGCTAAAGCAGACCGAGGCGGCCACCGACCGCGTCGCGGCCATCGTCATCAAGGACCCCACGGTCGAGCGCGTGTTCGAGCGCGTCAATGTCGGCTCCGGCCGCGTGAACATCATCCTCAAGAAGGACCGCGAGCTCACCAGCACCGAGTTCGAACGGGGCATGTCGCCGACTCTCGCGGCGTTCCCCGACGCCCGGGTCAGCTTCATGAGCCAGAACGGCGGCGGGCCCGACGCCGACCAGCGCGACATCATGCTCTATCTGGGCGGCGACGATCCGGTTCAGCTGACAACCGTCGCCAACCAGATCGCCAAGCAGATGGAAACGGTCCCGGGCCTGCGGGCACCGCGCGTCGGCAGCCAGCTTGCGCAGCCGGAAATCACGATCAAGCCGCGCTTCGACCTTGCCGCCGACCTTGGAGTCACGACTGCGGCGCTGAGCCAGACGATTCGCATCGCCACGCTTGGCGACATCGAGCAGAACAGCGCGAAATTCTCGCTTTCGGATCGCCAGGTTCCCATCCAGGTTTCGCTGTCCGAAAATGCGCGGCGCGATCTCTCGACCCTCGAGAACTTGCCCGTTCCGACATCGAACGGCGGATCGGTTCCGCTGAAGTCGGTTGCGGAAATCGGGTTCGGATCGGGCCCGACGACGATCATGCGGTCCAACCAGCTTCGCCGCCTGGCGATCGGGGCCGATCTCGCGCCCGGCGTGGTCGAGGGCGACGTGTGGGCCAAGGTCAATCAGCTTCCGGCCGTGAAGGATCTGCCGCAGGGCGTGCAGAAGATGAATCTCGGCAACCAGAAGTGGCAGTCCGAGTTGCTGTTCAACTTCGCGGTCGCCCTGATCGCGGGCATTCTGCTGGTGTTCGCGGTGCTGGTCCTGCTCTACCGCCGCTTCCTCGCCCCGTTCGTCAACATGGGCTCTTTGGTCCTCGCGCCGCTTGGTGCGGCGGTGGCGCTGCACATCGCCGGCCAGCCGATCTCGCTGTTCGTGCTGATCGGCATCCTCATGCTGTTCGGGATCGTCGCCAAGAACTCGATCCTGCTGGTCGACTTCGCGGTCGAGATGATGAACCACGGCATGCCGAAGAACGAGGCGATCTGGGAGGCGGGCCACAAGCGCGCCCAGCCGATCGTCATGACCACCGTCGCAATGGTCGCGGGCATGCTTCCGACGGCAATCTCGATCAGCGGCGACAACAGCTGGCGCGCACCGATGGGCATCACCGTCATTGGCGGCCTCATCTTCTCGACGGTGCTGACGTTGCTCCTCGTGCCGTCATATTTCTCGATCGCCATCTCGATCGAGACCCGGATCGGCAAGATCTTCCACAAGCTCATCGGCGAGGAAGCGCACGCTGCCGGAACGGCTGTTCCAGCGGAGTGAACCTCAGCCGCATGTCGGTTATTGAGCCGGCATGAAGACGATGACCAACGGCGCTCTGTCCCGCTTCAACCCCGCGCAGCCCGGCGCGCAGGGAATGAAGGTGGTCGCCACCGGACTGCTGGTGGTGATGGCGGCCGTGTTCTTCGTCGCCCGCGCCTTCGAGCAGCAATATCCCGGGCTGAGCTATGTGAAGGCGTTCGCCGAGGCGGCGATGGTCGGCGGCCTCGCCGACTGGTTCGCGGTCACGGCCCTGTTCCGCCATCCGCTCGGCCTGCCGATTCCCCACACCGCGATCATCCCGCGGAACAAGGATCGCATCGGCGAAGCGCTCGCCAACTTCCTCAAGGAGAATTTCCTGATTCCCGCGGTCGTGGCGCGGCGGATGCAGCGGCTCGACGTCGCCGGCGCGGCTGGCCGCTTCCTGCAGACTCCGGCCGGCGAAGGCACGCGGATACGAGCCGGCGCTTCGCGGCTGATCGCCGACGTGTTCGAGAGCCTCGACGACGAGCGGCTGGGCGGGATCGTCAAGGGGGCGATCTCGGGACGGCTGCGCAACATGGAGGTGTCGCCACTGTTGGGGCATGCCCTCGCTTCGGCGATCAACGACGACCGCCACGTGCCGATGCTCGAAGCGGCGATCCGCTGGACCGCCCGCGCGCTCGACGCCAACGAGCAGCTGATTCGCGACATGGTGCACAAGAAGGCGAATTGGGTGCTGAAGCTCGCGGGGCTCGACGCCAAGCTCGCAGACGCGATCATCGACGGCCTCCGCAAGCTCACTGCGGAAATGTCGACCGACCCCGCCCACCCGGTTCGGATCAAGATCGAGGAGGCCCTCGTCCAGCTCGCCAACGACCTCCAGACCAAGCCCGAAACGCGCGAGCGGGTCGAGGCGATCAAGGAACAGTTGCTCGACAACAAGTCGGTCAGCTTGTGGATCGATGCCTTGTGGCAGCGGGCGCGCGAGGCGATCATCAAGGCTGCGCGCAACCCGGACGCGGTGCTTGCAGGCAAGCTCGGCGAAATCCTGAAATCGATGGGCGGCACGCTCGAGAAAGACGCCCGCATCCGCGCGGCGATCAACCAGTTCGCGCGGCGCGCCGTGGTCGGCATGGCCGCAAGCTACGGCAGTCAGATCGTCAAACTGGTGTCGGAAACGATCCGCGGCTGGGACGCGCAAACGGTGACCAACCGGCTCGAAGCCGCGGTGGGCCGCGACCTGCAGTATATCCGCATCAACGGCACGCTGGTCGGCGGCCTCGTCGGCCTGATCCTCCACGTGATCGACAGCCTGTGAGCGACGAACGCCTCGATGCGCTCGCCGAAACCGCGCGCAACCGCGGCCTGAAGCTGGTCCGCTCGCGAGTCCGGACTCCGGGCAAGCGCCGCTTCGGCAAGGTCGGGCTGACCGACCCCTCGGGCAAGCCGGTGTTCGGCATGGATGCCAAGGGGCCGACCGCCTCGCCGGAGGATGCCGAGCATTTCCTCCGCAACCTCGGCGCGAAAGACTGGGGGGCCTCGCTCGACGTCGCCGTCATGCCCCGCAAGCGCAAGACCAAGCCGAAGCGCGAGGCCGCCAACGACGCTGAGCCGGAACTGGTTGCCCCTGCGACGGCTCGCAGCAAGCCGAAGGCGGAACCCAAGCCCCCGCCCGCACCGAAAATCCGCGCTGTGAAGCCGGGCGATGCGGCGGAATTGACCAAGCTGATCCATTACCTCGGGCACGAGATCGACGAGAAATCCGTCCGCAAGAACATCAGGGCCCTCGCCAAGCTCAAGGAAGAGCCGTTGGTCGCGACGATCGGCAAGAGGGTCGTCGGGCTATGCGGCGTGCATAAGACCGTCACCATCCACCGCGACGCACCGCTCGGCCGGATCACGATCCTCGTGGTTGATGAGAAGGCCCATGGGCTCGGCCTCGGCCGGATGCTGGTCGACGCGGCGGAACAATGGTGCCGCAAGCAGGGCTGCAAGTTGATTGAGGTCACCAGCAACGACCGCCGCGCCGAGGCGCACGCCTTCTACCGCCACATGGGCTACGAGCGCACCAGCATCCGCTTCTTCAAGAAGTTGTAATCGTCATTGCGAGCGAAGCGAAACAATCCAGAACTGGATCGCCGCTTCGCTACGCTCCTCGCGATGACGCTATCCTGCCGACCGGCGTTCGATTGTCGCTCCGACGGCGCTCAGTTTTTCCTCGAGCCGTTCATAGCCGCGGTCGAGGTGATAGACACGCAGGACCTCGGTCTCCCCTTCGGCGGCAAGGCCGGCCAGCACCAGGCTCATCGAGGCACGGAGGTCGGTGGCCATCACGCTCGCGCCGGTCAGCCCGTCGACTCCGCGGACGATCGCCGAGCGGCCGTGGATATCGACGTCGGCGCCCATTCGCCTGAGCTCGGGCACGTGCATGTAGCGATTCTCGAAAATCGTCTCCTCGAGGAAGCTGTCGCCCTCGGCACGGCACAGCATGGCCATGAATTGCGCCTGCATGTCGGTCGCGAAGCCCGGGAATGGCGAGGTCGACAGCGCCAGCGGCTTCATGCCGCCGTTGGCGCTGACCTTGATCCCCCGGTTGTGGAACTCGATCATCAGGCCGCAGTGCGCGAGCGCGTTGAGCGTCGCCTGCATGTCGTCCGGCCGGGCGCCGATGAGGTCGATCGAGCCGCCGGTGATCCCCGCCGCGCACGCATAGCTTCCCGCCTCGATACGGTCGGGCATCACTTCATAGGTCGTGCCGTTCAGGCCCTCGACCCCGTCGATCGTCAGGTGCGCGGAGCCGATGCCCTTGATCTTGGCGCCCATCGCCACGAGCAGGTTGCACAGATCGACGATTTCGGGCTCGCGCGCGGCGTTGAAGAGCTGTGTTTTCCCCTTGGCGAGGACCGCTGCCATCACCGCATTCTCGGTGGCGCCGACCGAGACGACCGGGAAGCTGAAGTCACCACCGGGTAGCCTGCCCTTCGGCGCACTCGCTTTCACGTAACCGGCGGCAAGCTCGATCTCGGCACCCATGCACTCGAGCGCCTTCAGGTGCAGGTCGATCGGCCGGTCGCCGATGGCGCAGCCGCCCGGCAGCGAGACGGTTGCCTCTCCCATCCGCGCGAGCATCGGCCCCAGCACCAGCACCGAGGCGCGCATCTTGCGGACCATATCGTAGGGGGCGACGGTCGAAACGATGTCGTCGGCCTGGAGCGTCATTCGCCGCCCGATCTCGCCCTTCTTGACCCCGGCGACATGGGTCGAAACGCCGAGCTGGTTGAGGAGATGCGCGAACGTATCGACGTCGGCCAGCCGCGGCAGATTCGTCAGCGTCAGTTTCTCTTCGGTCAGCAGCGCGCAGGGCAGCAGAGTCAGCGCTGCATTCTTGGCGCCGCTGATCGGGATTTCGCCCTTGAGCGTCTTTCCGCCCCTGATCCAGATGCTGTCCACGCCGCGCGCTTTAGCGGGAGTCGCCCTGCGTTCAAGAGATGCGAAAGTCCGCGTCGGCATCGCTGGAAGTGGATGCGGCGCAGCGGTAGAGATTTGGAATGTCTACCCTCGCTCTGCTGCTCATCTCGAACATCTTCATGACGCTCGCCTGGTATGGGCACCTGAAATTCCCGCACCTGCCGATGATCACCGCGGTGCTGATTGGCTGGGGCATTGCCCTCATCGAATATTCCTTCGCGGTGCCAGCGAACCGGATCGGCTATGCTCAGGGCTTCAGCGGCGCCCAGCTTAAGGTGATCCAGGAAGTCATTACGCTGGGCGTGTTCGCGGTCTTCGCCGCGGTCGTTCTGAAGGAACCGATAGGCTGGCGCTACCTGGGGGCTTTTGCTTGCCTGTCCGGGGCCGCGTGCTTCATGTTTGTGGGACGCTGAAGGCTAGGCCTTTTCGAGCGTGCACTGGAGCGGGTGCTGGTTCTCCCGCGCAAAGTCGATCACCTGGGTAACCTTGGTCTCGGCGACCTCATAAGTGAAGACGCCGCAAACCGCGACACCCTGCTGGTGGACCTGAAGCATCACCCGCGTCGCGTCCTCGATCCCCATTGAGAAGAAGCGCTGCAGGACGAGCACGACGAACTCCATCGGCGTGTAGTCGTCGTTGAGCATCAGCACCTTGTAGTTAGACGGCTTCTTGGTCTTGGGCCGGGTGCGCGTCGCAACGCCGGTCTCGATCTCGTCGAGGCCGTCGTCGCCGTCCGGGCCGTTCGCCATCCTGATCAGGCTCGAAATCATCAGTCTCTAAAATATGGCAGCCCGCCAAAACGCGGCAAGGCGGCAATTAGCAGCACATCGGTAAAAAAATGGCGGCCGCCCCGTTACTGGAGCGGCCGCCGACAGTCGTTGCCCTGACTTAGGAGGGGAGAGGGTCAGGCAACGAGGGTGTTGAAGCGCTCGGCATTGGCCGAAGCGCGGTTCGAGAGCGGCTGGAAGGCCTCGCCGGCGAGCTT
>JAICVC010000149.1 GCA_025935515.1 Sphingomonas sp. | reverse complement strand
GAGAACATCATCCTCAAGCTCCTGCAGGCGTCCGAGTACAACGTCGAGCGGGCGCAGCGCGGCATCGTCTACATCGACGAGGTCGACAAGATCACGCGCAAGTCTGACAACCCCTCGATCACCCGCGACGTATCTGGGGAGGGCGTCCAGCAGGCCCTGCTGAAGCTGATGGAAGGGACCACCGCCAGCGTTCCGCCCCAAGGCGGGCGCAAACATCCGCAGCAGGAATTCCTGCAGGTCGATACGACCAACATTCTGTTTATCTGCGGCGGCGCCTTCGCGGGGCTGGAGAAGATCATCTCGGACCGCATGCAAGGTAAGTCGATGGGCTTCGGCGCCCATGTCGCCGCACCGGACGAGCGCAAGACCGGTGAAGTCCTCCAGCATTGCGAGCCGGAGGACCTGCTGAAGTTCGGATTGATCCCCGAATTCGTCGGCCGCCTGCCGGTGATTGCGACCCTGCTGGACCTCGACGAGCCGGCTCTGGTCAAGATCCTGGTCGAGCCCAAGAACGCCCTCGTGAAGCAATATGCCAAGCTGTTCGACATGGAGGACGTCCAGCTCGAATTCACGGATGACGCGCTCCATTCGATCGCGGTCAAGGCGATCGAGCGGAAGACCGGCGCGCGCGGCCTGAGATCGATCCTCGAAGGAATCCTGCTCGACACGATGTTCGACCTGCCGTCGATGGACGGAGTCGACGAGGTTCATATCGACAGGGACGTGGTCGAAGGCCGCAAGGAACCGGTCCGGGTCTATGCCGCCAAGGACAAAACAGGCGACGCCGCCTAGGCCATGAAGATGTGAGGCGTCCTGGGCGAACTCCGAGTACGCCCGCAACGGCCGATTTAGCAGTTAGCGAAGCCCCCGGACCGCCGCCATCAGCTGCGTGCCGAACCGCTCCATCAAATGGGCGTCCCGCCCGTAGTGATCGGGCATGAACTCGATCCCGTTGGCAGTCGGCTGCGCGGTCAGATAGGTCATATAGACCGGCACCGGTTTCGGCAGGTCGACCTCTTGCTCGACCTTCGGGTCCTTGCCCTTGGGGACATATCCGCCGAACAGCCATGTCGCGAGCCGCTTGTAATCCTCGACGCGGACGCAGCCGTTGCTGATCCACAGCTCGTTCTTGGTGAAGTGCTCCTTCTCCGGCGAATCGTGCAGGTAGATGCCGAAATAATTGGGCAGCATGAATTTCATCATGCCCATCGAGTTGGCCGGGCTGGGGAGGCGGCGAAGCCGCACCTCCTGCCGCCCGTCGACCACCGCCTGCCAGTCGACATCGCGCGGATCGATGGTCTGTGCATCGTCGGAATAATCGGTCAGGACCTGGTACTCGCGATCGGTGAGATAGCTCACGCCTTGCGCGACAACCCTCGGGCCGATCAGGCCGCGCACCAGCTCCGGTGGGACGTTCCAATAAGGGTTCACGCTCGCATATTTTATGTATGCTGCCATCATCGGTGTGGCGGTTTCCGCTTTGCCGACCACGATCTTCATCTCGTCGACCTTGCGGCCGTTTTCCCACATCGACAGGCGCGCATCGCCGGCATCGACGATGACATATCTGCGCTGCTCCTCGGGTGCCGGGAGCCGCTTTGCGCGCTCCATGTTGATGATGATCAGCTGCTCATAATATTGGGCGCCGCGGTTGAGGGCCTCGATCGTGCCGGCGCCGGCGATGCCGTCGGCTTTCATCCCGTGGACCGACTGGAATTCCTTCATCTGCGCAGTCAGCGCGGCATCATATTTGTCGCCTCCGGAAAGGCCGAGCCGAGCCCGCAATGCCGCGACCCGATCGCCGCTCATCCCCGCCTTTAGGGTCGGCCCATTGGGCACCGGCAGCTGCGGCAGGCTGCCCCAGCGTTGCTGGTACTTGACGAGGCCGCGCCGCAAATCGGTGTAGATCGGGTTGACCGAGTTGAAGAGGTCGACCGGCGCGCCGCTCCAAGCGGCGAAGCTCATCGTCCCGTTGTCGTGGACGGCCTTGGGGACCAGTTCCTCGTCGATATAGATCATGTCAACGCCCTGCTCGATCGCCGGTGGCAGGTCGATCGGCTCGAGTGCCGGAGACTTCCCTTGTTCCGCCGCGGGTGACTGCCAAGGCTGTCCTTGCGGAGCAGGGCGGGCCATCCACGGCTCGGCGACCGCGGCCGGCGGCGCTGCGGCGGGGGCCGGATAGGCTCGCGGCGGTGGCGGCGGCGGTACCGGTCCCGGCACAGGCCAATTGCCGTTCCACTGCGCGAGCGCTGCAGCGGGAATCGTCAACGCGCTAAGCGCGAGCAGGGAATGGCGAATATTCATGAGCTTAGTATTAGCTGACGAAACTGAACGATTACAGAATCGTCCGTTCACTTCTGCCGCGAATTACTCACCTTCGAGCGGAAGCGTGTCGCGTTCAGCGGTGGGCGAACCGAGTTTTTCGGCGATTCGTTCGACTTCTTCATCGCTCGGAGCCTCGGGCGGTTCCTCGCCGGGTGCAATCGCGTCGTCGGCAATTCCAGGGCCGGTGCCGGCGATGGTCTCGTTGATCGGCTCCTCGTTCGGCCCGGTGCTGATCTTCTCGCGGTCCTCGGCCATTGCCGCCTCCTTTGCTGGTTCTTGCCCGTAGAGCGAGCGGTGCCGGCCGAATGTTCCTGCGTTTGTTGCGTGGGACAGAGGGGCAGCCCATATACTCGCCCATGACTCGCTTTCTGCCCATCCTGCCGCTTCGTGACATTGTCGTTTTCCCGCAGCGTATCGTGCCGTTGTTCGTCGGCCGCGAAAAGTCAGTCGCGGCCCTCGAAGCGGCGATGGCCGCGGACAAGGAACTGTTCCTGGTCGCCCAGCTCGATCCGGGGGAAGACGATCCCGATCGCGATGCGCTTTATGATCTCGGCGTGATCGCGACCGCGATGCAGCTCCTGAAGCTGCCCGACGGTACCGTTCGCGTGTTGGTCGAGGGCGTGAAGCGAGCCCGGCTCACCAATCTCCTGCCTCGCGACGGTTACACGGTGGCGGAGATCGAGGAAGTCGAGGAAGATGGAATAGCCGGCCCCGAAGCCCAGGCTTTGATGCGTTCGGTCATCGACCAGTTCGAAAATTACGCGAAGCTCAACAAGCGGCTGCCGCCGGAGACCGGCATCCAGCTGGGCGAGATCGAGGATCCCTCGGCGCTCGCCGACGCGGTGGCGTCGAACCTGTCGATCAAGGTCGCTGACAAACAGGCGCTGCTCGGTGAGCTCAACCCGTCGCGCCGGCTCGAGATGGTGTTCGCCTTCATGGAGGGCGAGCTCGGCGTGCTCCAGGTCGAGAAGAAGATCCGCAGCCGCGTCAAGCGCCAGATGGAGAAGACCCAGCGCGAATATTATCTGAACGAGCAATTGAAGGCGATCCAGCGCGAGCTCGGCAACGAGGGCGAGGAAGGCGGCGACGAGCTTGCCGAGCTCGCCGAAAAGATCCGCAAGACGCGCCTCAGCAAGGAGGCCCGCACCCGCGCTAATGCCGAGCTCAAGAAGCTTCGGGCGATGGCGCCGATGTCCGCCGAAGCCACGGTCGCGCGCAATTATCTCGACGTGCTGCTCGGGCTGCCGTGGGGGAAGAAGTCCAAGCTCAAGAAGGACATTGCCGAGGCGCAGCGGGTCCTCGACGAGGACCATTACGGGCTGGAGAAGGTCAAGGACCGGATTGTCGAGTATCTCGCCGTCCAGGCCCGCACCAACAAGCTCAAGGGCCCGATCTTGTGCCTGGTCGGACCGCCGGGGGTCGGCAAGACCTCGCTCGGACGCTCGATCGCTCGGGCCACCGGACGCGAATTCGTCCGCCAGTCGTTGGGCGGAGTCCGCGACGAGGCCGAGATCCGCGGCCACCGCCGCACGTACATCGGCGCGCTGCCGGGCCGGATCATCCAGGGCATGCGCCGGGTGGCGACCAAGAACCCGGTCTTCGTGCTCGACGAGATCGACAAGCTCGGCGTCGACGTGATGGGCGATCCGTCGGCCGCGCTTCTCGAGGTGCTCGACCCGGCGCAGAACGGGACGTTCCAGGACCACTACCTCGACACGCCGTTCGATCTGACGCAGGTCACGTTCCTCGCGACCGCGAACAACGCCGACACGATCCCTGGTCCGCTCTGGGACCGCCTCGAGGTCATAGAGGTGCCCGGCTACACGCGCATGGAGAAGCGCAGCATCGCGAGCGAGTTCCTCTGCCCGAAGCAGCTCTCGGCGCACGGGCTCACGCCGGAGCGGCTCGAGTTCACGGACGCGGGCATCGAAACCATCAT
>JAICVC010000121.1 GCA_025935515.1 Sphingomonas sp. | reverse complement strand
CCGATGGCGGTGCCGTTGATGGTCATCGTCGGCCGCGAGGCGCTGCCGCCCGGCGCCGAAGCCGACGAAGTGCTCCTGACCCAAGCCGAAGCGCTGGCCGAAGCGGCAATGGCGCTCTGAGCCGCGTTGCCGGTTCGGCCCGCCTGTGCGAGTCTCATTGCATGAAGCCCCTGCTCCTGATCCTGCCGCTCGCTCTTGGCGGCTGCGTCGTCGGCACCGTCGCCAAGACCGCGGTCGATGTCGTCACGCTGCCGGTGAAGGTTGCCTCCGCCGGGGTTGACGCGGCGACCACCAGCCAGGCCGAGGCCGACCAGAAACGCGGCCGCGAAATGCGCCGGCAGGACGAGGAACGGGGCAAGCAGCTCCGCATGGCGCAGGCGCGCTGCCGCAAGGGCAAAGCGCTCCCGACCGACAATTGCGAGGCAATCGTGCGTTAGCTAGCGGCGCGCGGTTCCCGCGAGCTCGTACAGAAAGTCGATGTAGAACATCGCGCCCTGGTCGAAGCCGGCGATCCTGGGACTGCTGCTGTCGACCAGGAACCATTCGTTGGGCGCGTGCGCGCCGCTGCCGCGGCCGATCCCCACCTGACCCGCCGGAAGCTTCGCCGGCGGCCCGGTGAAGACGACGCCCGGCCACGATCCGGCGGAGCGCGCGCTCATCGCATAATCGATCCCCGCTTTGGTCAGCGCCGCCCGCTGGGCGCGGATCAGCGCGCTGTTTTCGTCGGTCTGGGTCGGGCCATAGCCGCCGCTCACCTTGACCTCGATGTCGCCGAAGCCGTGCTTGGCAAGGTGCGCCTTCAGCTTCGACACCGCTTCGTCCTTGGTCATGTCGGGCACCAGGCGAAGGTCGATCTTCGCTTCGACCCGGCCGGGCAGCACGGTCTTGCCGCCGGGCCCGGTGTAGCCGCCGACGAGGCCCTGGATGTTGACCGTCGGCTGCGAGGCGAGCCGCAGCTGGCTGGTCAGGAAATCCTCGTCGAACGCCCAGCGCTGGATCCCGAGGCCTTTCTTCAGCGCCGCCTCGTCCTGCTTGGCGACGCCTTGCGCGATGAGCTGCTTCTGACGGTCGGTGAGCGGCCGGACATGTTCGAACCAGCCCTCGATCGCCGGCGTGTGGCCGTCGTCGGCGACGAGCGTGTCGAGCGCCTTGACCAGCCGCCAGGCGGGGCTGTCGACGCTCGCCATCAGGCTCGAGTGAATGTCGTTCTTCGGCCCGCGCCCATTCTTTGCGCCGCTGGAAATCAGCTGCAGCTCGACCGCGCCCTTGGCCCCGAGCGTGATCGTCGCGGCGCCCGTCGCCGATTGCGCCGCGGTCGGAATGAATACGCCAAGGCACTTGCCGAGCGCCGGCAGCACCTTGGGATTGGCGATGACCTGCGGGAAATGGGTCGAGGCGATTTCTTCCTCGCCCTCGGCGACCAGCACCAGGTTCACCGGGAGCTTGCGTCCAGTCGCCTTGAAGGCATGGAGCGCGGCGAGGAAGGTCGCTTCCGGGCCCTTCTGGTTGACCGCGCCGCGGCCGACGATGGCCTTGCCCTCGCCGGGCCGGTCGACGATCCGCGCCTCGAGCGGCGGCGACGACCATTCGGCCGGGTCGAACTGCTTGACGTCGTACATGAAATAGACGCCGACGCAGTCCTTCGCCCCCGCGTCCAGGCTCGCGAACACGCCGGGGACGCCGTCGGTGGGAATGATCTCGGCCTGCTGGAAGCCGGCGTCGAGCGCGAGGCGCCGCATCAGTTCGGCGCCCTCGCGCACGTTGCGCCTCTCGGCGGCGATGGTCGGCAGCGCGATCCAGTCCTGGAGGCGCTTCACATTGACGTCGTGCCCGGCCTTGACGGCGGCTTCGAGCTGCGGCCGGTTGGGCGTTTCCGCAATCGCGGCGGTCGACAGCAAGGCCGCACAGGCAGCCAAGGCGCGCATCTTCATGGTCACTCCAATCCCCCGTTGAGCCGCCGCCAAGGCTAGCGGGGACTTGCGCAGAGTCCAGATGGACAGCGCCACCGCGGCACGCGATAGCGCGCCGGGATGCGCTACTTCCTCGACACCGAATATAACGGCTGGGGCGGCGCGCTGCTGAGCCTCGCGCTCGTGCCGGACAGCGGCGAAGAGCTGTACCTCACGCTCGACTGGGACGGCGCGCTGGAGCAATGGGTCGAGCGCAACGTCGTCCCCTATCTCGACACGGTCCCGGCCAATTTGGTTTCGCCGCGGATGAGCCGCGCCGACGCCGCGCGGACGATCGCGCATTACCTCGCCGGCGACCCGGACCCGGTGATCGTCGCCGACTGGCCCGAGGACATTGCGCTGTTCAACGCGCTGCTGGTCACCGGGCCAGGGGTGATGGCCGAAGTGCCGGGCCTGAGGTTCGAGTTCATTTCCCTCGTCGGCTTCAGCACTGCGGCGAACAGCAAGGTGCCGCACAACGCGCTGCACGATGCGCGCGCCCTTCGCGACCATATCGTCGGGCTGGAGTGACTATTCGGCGGCGGTCGGCAGTGCCGCCGCCTCGCGCTCGACCCAGGTGAGATCGCTGAGCTTGAGCTCGCGGCCGTCCTCGGCCTGCACGCAGATCTTGCGGACCGGCTTGCGGTCGCGGGCGTCCGCCAGCACGACCTTCATGCTGCCATAGCCCCATTGCTCGCCCCACTGGCGAAGCGCGAGCACCACAGGCAGCAGGTCCTCGCCCTTGGAGGTCAGCGAATAGATGACCCGGCGCCCGTCGTCGGGGTCGGGCTGCCGCTGGAGGATGCCGCCCCCGACCATCTTCGACAGGCGGTCGGACAGGATGTTGCGCGCGATTCCGAGGCCGGCCTGGAATTCCTCGAAATGTTTAAGGCCGTTGAGCGCGCCGCGAAGGATCAGGAACGCCCATTTCTCGCCGATCAGCTCGACCGCGGCGGGCAGCGGACATGACAATGCCGCGCGCTTGAACTCGTCGATTCCCGACGTGACGCTATGTGCCGGCATCAGCCGCCTCTCTCCCCTGACAAATCTCATCAAACCACGATTCGGTTCCAAAAAACAGTTGCTGAGTGAAACCGATTACGATATTCAGTTTCTTCTAGCAACTTACAGGAGTCTACAGGGATGCTCCGTTCCGCTTTTCTTTTCGCGACGCTTGCGGTCGTCGCTTCACCCGCCGCGGCGGCTTCTTATTCGGCCAGGCTGGCCGCTCCGGCCAATGGCCATATCGTGGCGCGCGAGATCAACTGGGCCTGCGCCGGCGACAGCTGCCAGGGGGCGACCGCGGAAAGCCGCCCAGCGGTCCTCTGCCAGGCGCTCGCCAAGAAGGCCGGCACGATCGAGAATTTCGCGGTCGACGGCCGTGATTTCACCAGCGCCGAGCTCGCCAAGTGCAACGCCGCGGTGAAGGCCGACGGCGGCAAGGCGCTGGCGGCGCAGTAGTTCCCCCGGGGGGGCGCCCGTTCCTCCTTCCGGGCGCCTCCCTGCTTTCGCGCTTGCACAAAAGCGCCGCCCGCCCCCATCTTAGCCTGGTGCTGAGACAGTATGAGCTGGTCGAGAAGGTCCGCTCCTATGATCCCGATGCGGACGAGGGGCTGATCAACCGCGCCTATGTTTTCTCGATGAAGGCGCACGGCTCGCAAAAGCGCGCCTCGGGCGATCCGTATTTCAGCCACCCGATCGAGGTCGCCGGGATCCTCACCGACTTGAAGCTGGACGACCAGACGATCGTCACCGCCATTCTTCACGATACGATCGAGGACACGCTCGCCACGCCCGAGGAAGTGGAGAAGCATTTCGGCAAGGACATCGCGCGGCTGGTCGACGGGGTCACCAAGCTCAGCAAGATCGAGGCGCAATCGGAGAACGAGCGCGCGGCCGAGAACCTGCGCAAGTTCCTGCTCGCGCTGAGCGACGACATCCGGGTGCTGCTGGTGAAGCTCGCCGACCGGCTGCACAACATGCGCACGCTCCACCACATCCCGTCCGAGGAGAAGCGCCGCCGTATTGCCCGCGAGACGATGGACATCTACGCGCCCCTCGCCGAGCGGATCGGCATGTACGAGATGATGACCGAGATGCAGACGCTGGCGTTTCGGGAGCTCGAGCCCGACGCTTATGCGTCCATCACGCGCCGGCTCAACCAGCTCACCGAATCCGGCGGCGACCTCGTCAACCGGATCGGGCTCGGACTCCAGCTGTACCTCGCCGACAACGGCCTCGTGGCCGAGGTGATGGGGCGGCAGAAGCACCCCTTCTCGATCTGGAAGAAGATGGCCGAACGGCACATCAGCTTCGAGCAATTGTCCGACGTCATGGCGTTCCGGATCATCGTCGACGACGTCGCCGATTGCTATCGCGCGCTGGGCCTCATCCACCGGCGCTGGCCGATGGTTCCGGGACGCTTCAAGGATTACATCTCGACGCCCAAGCGCAACGGCTACCGCTCCTTGCACACCTCGGTGATCCACGATTCGAAGATGCGGATCGAAATCCAGATCCGGGGCCGCGACATGCACGAACAGGCTGAGCGGGGGCTCGCCGCGCACTGGGCCTACAAGGAAGGCCGGCCCAAGGGCGAGCTCACCATCCCGTGGGTCGACGATCTGATGGAGATCCTGGAGCATGCCGAAAGCCCCGAGGAGCTGCTCGAGCATACCCGGATGGCGATGTACCAGGACCGCATCTTCGCCTTCACGCCGAAGGGCGAGCTGATCCAGCTCCCGAAAGGCGCGACCCCGGTCGATTTCGCCTACGCGGTCCACACCGATCTCGGCGACCGCACCGTCGGCGCCAAGGTCAACGGCCGCGTCGTGCCGCTGCGCACCATGCTCGAGAACGGCGACCAGGTCGAAATCCTCGCCTCCGAGGCGCAGCACCCGCAGCCGAGCTGGCTGCGCTTCGTCGCCACCGGCAAGGCGCGCGCCGGAGTCCGCCGCTTCGTCCGCCACAAGGAGCGCGAGGAGACGGTCGAGCTCGGGCGCAAGATCTACGACGAGATCGTCGCCCGGCTTCCCGCCGAGCTCGACAAGGAAGCGCTGAAGCGCGCCCTGAAGAAGCTCAAGATCGAGAACGAGGACGAGCTGATGATCGCCATCGCGCGCAAGCGCACCAGCGACGAAGCGCTGATGGAGGCGCTGATGCCGGGATCAGCCGGCGCCGACGTCGCCCCGCGGCCGGTCGGCCAGCGCAAGGCGATCTCGATCAAGGGACTGACGCCCGGCGTCGCCTACCATCTCGCCCAATGCTGCTATCCCATTCCCGGCGACCGGATCGTCGGTCTGAGGCGCGAGGACGAGGAGATCGAGGTGCACGTCATCGGCTGCGACACGCTTGCGAGCGGGATCGACGCCGACTGGCTCGACCTCGCCTGGGGCGAGGGTTCGGACGGCGGCGCCGCCCGGCTGGCGGTGATCCTTCGCGACATCCCCGGAGCGCTCGGCACCATGTCGAGCATCCTCGGGGCGAAGCACGCCAACATCATCAACCTTCAGCTGGTCCACCGCGACGGCAGCTTCCAGACCTTCCATCTCGACATCGAGGTGCACGACCTCGGGCATCTCCACGCGATCATCGCCGCGCTGCGCGATGCCGAGCCGGTCAGCTCGGTCGAGCGGATTTAGCCGCGGGCCTTCGCCTTCACGCGCTGCGCACGCGCGTGCGCGTCGCCGCCGGCTAGCACCGCCAGCATCACCAGGTCGGAGGCGCTGGCGGTCATCGGCGCGATCTGCACCGGATGTTCGAGCCCCAGCATGTAAGGGCCCATCACGCTCTCCCCGCCGAGCTCGCGCAACAACTTGGACGAGATGCTCGCCGACTGGAGGCCGGGCATGACCAGGATGTTCGCTGCAGCGCTCAACCGGGTGAACGGATAATAGCGCTTCTGCATCTCGTAATTGAGCGCCACGTCGGGCGCCATTTCGCCTTCGAACTCGAAGTCGGCCTTGAAGCCGGTCAACAGCTCGACCGCCCCGCGCAGCTCTTCGATGTGAACGCCCGGCGGGTTGCCGAAGGTGGTGTAGCTGGTGAACGCGACGCGCGGCTCCAGCCCCATCCGCCGCGCGAAGGCCGACGAGCGCATCGCGATCGCGGCATATTGCTCGGCGGTCGGCCGCTCGGTCACCGCGGTGTCGGCAACCAGCACGGTGTGGTTGCGCCCGACGATCACGGTGACTCCGAACGGGGTCGCTTCGGGCTCGTCGTCGATCACCAGCCGCACCTGCCGCAAGGACTGGCTGAACGGCCGCGTCGTGCCCGTGATCATCGCGT
>JAICVC010000088.1 GCA_025935515.1 Sphingomonas sp. | reverse complement strand
GCGGAACGACGCTGCCGAGATACTTCTTCGCCAGCTCCGGATGCTCGCGGATCGCTTCGGAGATGGAGAGGAAGATGACACCGGCCTTCTTCAGCTCTTCGCGGAACGTGGTCGCGACGGAAACGCTGTCGAACACCGCATCGACCGCGACCCTGGCCGCGCCTTCGACCCCGGCCAGCACCTTCTGCTCCTCGATCGGGATCCCGAGCTTCTCGTAGGTGCGGCGGATTTCGGGATCGAGCTCGTCCAGCGACGCGAGCTTCGGCTTCGCCTTGGGCGCGGCGTAATAATATGCGTCCTGGTAATCGATCTCGGGGATGTCGAGCTTAGCCCAGCTGACCTCCTCCATCTCAAGCCAGGCGCGGTAGGCCTTGAGGCGCCAGTCGAGCATCCACTCGGGCTCGCCCTTCTTGCCCGAGATGAAGCGGACCGTGTCTTCGCTTAGGCCCTTGGGCGCGAATTCCTGCTCGACGTCGGAGACGAAGCCCCATTCGTAATCCTGCGCGATCTTGTCGCGCAGCTCGCGGTTCTTGACGGCCTCGTTCATCGGGACTGTGCTCCTGCGGAGGCAGGAGCCCAGGCTTTTTCTTGTCCGGGCTGGACCCCGGCCTTCGCCGGGGAGCTGCTGAGATGTTGAAGGCTGACCGCGCCGAGTGCCCCGCGCACCGCGTTCCCGACGATCCCCATGTGCGGCTTGACCCGGCAATGTGCGTCCAGCGCGCAGTCCGACGGACCATCGTGACCAGAGCAGACGGTCATCGCGATCGGGCCTTCGACCGCTTCGACGATGTCGGCGAGGCTGATCGCCTCGGCCGGCCGCGCCAGCGCGAAGCCGCCGGATGCGCCCCGCGCGCTCGACAGGAGGCCGCACGCGGCGAGCTGGCCCATCAATTTCTGGGCCGTCGGAAGCGGCACGCCGGTGTCGTTCGCGAGCTCGGTCGCGCTGAGGCGCTCGCCCGCGGGACGGCGGGCGGCGGCGGTCATCAATACGACCGCATAATCGGCGAGATGGCTCAGGCGCATGTCTAATTCGGAGCTTTCCCGTCCGATTTAGTGCGTTGCGCTCCGAAACTCAACTGCGGGCACATAGAATCTCCTCACGCGGAGACGCGGAGACGCGGAGGCAGAGAGAGGTCGAGAATGCCATCACCCTCTCCGCGCTCTCCGCGTCTCCGCGTGAACCCAAATAGACGTGGATTGCTTCGCTGCGCTCTCAATGACAGACGAACCGGGTGCGCCTCTATCCGCTCATCCGGCCACTGGCGTTCGCATTCGATGCCGAGACTGCGCATCGCCTGACGATCAGGGCATTGAAGCTCATGCCGCCGCGCCGGCCGCCGGACTTCCCGGCCTCGCTCGGAATACGCGTCGCGGGGATCGATTTCCCAACGCCGGTCGGGCTCGCCGCGGGGTTCGACAAGGATGCCGAGGTACCCCGCCAGATGCTCAGCCAAGGCTTCGGCTTCGTCGAGGTAGGGACGCTGACGCCGCGGCCGCAGGACGGGAATCCGAAGCCGCGGCTGTTCCGGCTCAGCGAAGACGGCGCGGTGATCAACCGGCTGGGCTTCAACAACGCCGGCCAGGCGGCGGCCCACAGACGCCTGCACGAAGCCATGCGCCGGCCCGGCATCGTCGGCGTCAACATCGGCGCCAACAAGGACAGCGCCGACCGGATCGCCGACTATGTGGCCGGCGTTCGGGCAATGGCGCCGGTGGCCAAATATCTGACCATCAACATCAGCTCGCCCAACACGCCGGGCCTTCGCCAGCTGCAGGACGAAGGCGCGCTCAAGGCGCTGCTGGAGGCCGTCAAGGAGGCCCGGCCGGAGAACGGCCCGCCGATCTTTCTCAAGGTCGCGCCCGATCTCGGCGATGGCGAGCCGGACCAGATCGTCCGAGTCGCGATCGAACATGGCGTCGATGCAATCATCGTCGCCAACACCACGGTTTCGCGGCCCTTGCTCAAGTCGCGGTTCGCGAGCGAGCCAGGCGGACTGTCGGGCCGGCCCCTCAAGGGGCTGGCGCTCAACGCGCTGCGTGACTTCCGCTCGGCCTTGGGCGGGCAAATCCCGCTCATCGGCGTGGGCGGAATCGCCACTGCCGACGACGCGTGGGAGCGCATCCGCGCCGGCGCGAGCCTGATCCAGCTCTACAGCGCGATGGTTTATGAGGGCCCCGGCATCGCGCGCCACATCGCGAGCGGCCTGGCGGCGCGGCTGAAGCGCGAGGGCATCGGCAATATCTCGGAGCTGGTCGGAACCGCCTAGCGCGGAATCGTCAGCACGACGCCTTCGCGCCGCGGGTCGGCGCCGCCGTCGATGCTGCCGTTGCGGATCAGTACCGCGGTGACTCCCGAATCCTCGCCTTGGCCAGGCCGCAAATCGATTCCGCGCTGGCGGAGGCCTTCCAAGATGGCGGGCGAGAATTTGTCGACCTCGCCCTGGAAGTTGGGTCCCCGCGCTACGAGGTTTGGCTCGGCCAGCGCCTGTCGCATCGGCTCATTCCAGTCGATCGAGGCGACGATGTTCTTAGCGACATAAGCGATGATCGCATTGCCACCCGCCGAGCCGAACGCGCCGGCGAACTTGCCGTCAGTGGTCAGCAGGATTGCGGGGGTCATCGACGAGCGCGGACGCTTGCCGGCTGCGACTGCATTGGCGACCGGGCGGCCCTGGTCGTCGGTCGGGCTGAAGGAGAAATCGGTCAGCTGGTTGTTGAGGAAGAAGCCGTCGACCATCCGCCCGGTGCCGAAGAGGCTTTCGACCGTCGTCGTCATGCAGGCGACATTGCCCTCGGCGTCGCGGACGATAAGGTGCGAGGTGCCGGTCGGCTCGAGCGTGGCGTCGATCCCGGTGAGCAGCGCCAGCTGCGGATTGCCGGCGGGTGGCGGCGGGCCAGCGACTGGGCCGATCAGGGCGGCGCGCTGGCGGGCATAGGCACGGTCGATCAGGCCCGCCACGGGAACGTTCACAAAGGCCGGGTCTCCGACATAGCGGTCGCGGTCGGCGTACATCAGCCGGCTCGCCTCGGCGAACAAATACCAGGCCTGGGGGTCATTGGGCCCCCGGGCCGCGATGTCGGTATTTTCGAGGATCTGCATCAGCTCGATCAGCCCTACCCCGCTAGCGGGGGGCGGGGGCGCGCAGAGCATATAGACCCGATAGCGGCCGCACACCGGCTCGCGCTTGATCGGCTTGTAATTGGCGAGGTCGGCCATGGTCATCGAACCGGCCAGCGGCTCGGCATGGGTGCGTGCGACGATCTTCGCGGCGGTCGAGCCGCTGTAGAGCGCGGCCGGACCCTGCGCGGCGAGCCGCCGCAGGAATTCGGCATAAGGCTTGTTCACCAGCCGGTCCCCGGCATGGAGCAGGCCGCCGCCCGGCTTGCTGAAATAAGCGATCACGTCGGGCGCGTGGTTCTCCGCGTAATCGGCGTGAATCATCCGCTCGAGCCTGGGGCTGACGATGAAGCCCTGGTCGGCCGCGCGCTCGGCGTCGCCGAACAGGCTGCCCCACGGCAGCTTGCCATGCTCATCATGCGCGAGGCCGAGCATCTTCACAGCGCCGGGGACACCGGTCGCTCGGCCACTGACGACCGCGGTGTCGAACGGCAGCGGCTTGCCCGACGCGTCAAGGAACATGGTCGAAGCCGCCTGTGCCGGCGCGACCTCGCGGCCGTCGTACACGGTGATCTTGTCCGTCTTCGCGTCGAAATAGGTCATAAAGGCGCCGCCGCCGACGCCGGAGCTTTGCGGCTCGACCAGCGACAGCATGGCCTGGATGGCGATCGCCGCGTCGACCGCGCTCCCGCCGCGCTTGAGGACGTTGAGACCGGCCTGCGCAGCCAGCGGATTGGCGGCGATCGAGAAGGGTTCGCCGGCAGCGGCTTGCGCGGGAGGCTGAGTGACCGGAGCTTGAGCGGAAACGCAGGCGGCAAGGCCGGCGCAAGCGAAGGCAGTCAGGAATTTCCGGGATAGCAGCATCCGGCCCGACTAGCAGGACGAGTGGCGCTCGCAATCGTTTCCGCTAGAAAGCGCCGCCTGCGAGAGAGAGGATGGAATGGCTCGGCAGCTCGAACGGTTCGAAAATCTGGTCTCGCTGTTCCTCGCTCGCGCGGCGGACAAAGGCGACCGGCCGTTCCTGTGGGCCAAGCGGGAGGGGCAGTGGCGCCCGACCAGCTGGGCCGAGGCGGCGCGCCAGGTCGCGGCGCTCGCAACATCGCTGAAGCGGCTCGGGCTGGAGCCTGGCGATCGGGTTGCTTTGGTCAGCGAGAACCGCCCCGAATGGCTGATCGCCGACCTTGCGATCATGGCCGCGGGCTGCGTGACCGTCCCGACTTACACCACCAACACGACGCGCGACCATGCGCACATCCTCGGCAACTCGGGTGCTCGGGCGGCGATCGTTTCGAGCCAGAAACTGGCGAAGAGCCTCGTCCCAGCGGTGATGACCTCGAGCGAATGCCGGCACATCGTCGGAATCGAGGAGATCCGTGCCGGGCAGGTCCCCGACTGGGTCAGCGTGCACGCCTGGGCCGAGCTCACGAGCAGCGATGCCGACCTCGCCGCGCTCAGCGATCGGATGAAGGGCGTCAACCGCCGCGAGCTCGCCTGCATCATCTACACCAGCGGCACCGGCGGCGCGCCGCGCGGAGTGCAGCTTCACCACGGCTCGATCCTCCAGAATCTCGAAGGCTGCACCGACATCATCTCGACCGACTTCGGCTGGGACGACGAGATATTCCTGTCGTTCCTGCCGGCGAGTCACGCCTACGAGCATACCGGCGGGCAGATGTTCCCGATCGCGCTCGGGGCGGAGATTTACTACGCCGAGAGCCTCGAAAAGCTCGCCGCCAACATCGAGGAAGTGCAGCCGACGATCATGGTCGTGGTCCCGCGGCTGTTCGAGCTGCTGCGCGCCCGGATCATCAAGGGGATCGAGACCAGCGGCGCCCTCTCGAAATATCTGCTCCATCGCGCGCTGAAGATCGGCGCGGACAAATATGACGGCCGGGTGAAGCCGTGGGACCTGCCGATGGACGGTGTCTTGTCACTAACGCTCCGGCGCAAGATCCGGGCCAAGCTGGGCAAAAGGGTCAAGGCCTGGGTTTCGGGTGGGGCGCCGCTCAACCCCGAAGTCGGCGTGTTCTTCCAGTCGCTCGGAATCACTTTCCTCCAGGGGTATGGTCAGACCGAAGCAGGGCCGCTGATCAGCTGCAACCGGCCGAGGGCCGGAATCCGCCTCGAGACGGTCGGGCCGCCGTCGATGAATACCGAAGTGCGGATCGCCGAGGATGGCGAGATCATGGTCCGCGGCGAGAACGTCATGCTGGGCTACTGGAACAATCCGGAAGAGACCGCGCGAGTCTTGAAGGACGGCTGGCTGGCGACCGGCGATGTCGGTCATTTCGACGACAAGGGCCGGATCGTCATCACCGACCGCAAGAAGGACATCCTCGTCAATGACAAGGGCGACAATGTCTCGCCGCAGCGGATCGAGGGCATCCTCACTCTGCAACCGGAGATCGCGCAAGCGATGGTCTATGGCGACCGCCGGCCGCATTTCGTCGCGCTGCTGGTGCCAGACCCGGAGATCGCGGGTGCGCCCGATCTGCAGGCGCGTCTTCAGAAGGCAGTCGACCGGGTCAATGCAGACCTGTCGGTGATCGAGAAGGTGCGGCGCTTCATTCGCGCCGACGAGGGATTCACGATCGAGAACGAGCAGCTGACGCCGTCGATGAAGATCCGGCGCCACGTCATTTCAACGGTCTACGGCGAGCGGCTCGACGCGCTCTACAAGCGCTAGGTGCGCGGCCTCACATAGGGCACGAAGTCGCCCCATACGCAGCTTCCGACCGGGAAACGGTTGAGCGTATCGACCACCTGCGCAATGTCGCCGCGGCACAGATCGGCGCTGCCGAACTGGTGGGTCACCAGCGCCGTGCTGCCGCGCCCGAGCCCGCTGCAACCGCCCTGCATGTGGGTGACATAGACCCGGTTGCTGCCGTCGCGGAACAGGATCGTTTGCTCATCGATCGTGCGCATGTCGCCCGAGCGGTAGTGGGGCAGGCAGCTGACCGGTTGCTGCGGCACCTTGCCGAGCAGGAGCTGTTGATACTCGCGTTGCTTTGCCGCCGTTCGCGTCGGTCCGGGTTCATAACCCGCGGTGCAGGATGCCAGGACCGAGCCGGCGATGAGGACAGAGATCACGCGCATTTTTGACCTCCTTGGGGCTTTTCTTTCCACGCGCCCCCGAAACGACCTACAGCGCCCTACTTCATGAACCGAAGCTGTCTTTGGCCTTCCTGAGGCGGGTGAATTCGCCCTCGTCAGTGGCTCGAACGAAGACATTGGTTTCACGTTCCTGCGCAACCGTGGTGGGCACGGTGATTTTCCCCTGTTCACGAAGTCGCTGAACTTCAGCCAGCCGCTCGGCGATCGCGGCATTGCGAGGGTCGGCGTGCGCCGCGAACCTGGCGTTCGAAAGCGTATATTCGTGCGCGCAATAAAGCCGGGTGTCGCCGGGCAGCCCGACCAGCCGCTGGAGCGAGCGGTACATCTGTTCCGGCGTCCCCTCGAACAGTCGTCCGCAGCCCATTGCGAACAAGGTGTCGCCGACGAACGCGATGCGCTCTTCATCGAAGATCAGCGCGATGTGGCCAAGCGTATGGCCAGGCACTTCGATGACTTGGCCGACCCGATCTCCGAGGTGGATTGAATCGCCTTCTTTTAGCGCGACGTCGCGACCAGGAATATTCTCGCCGGCGGGACCCGAGATCAGGGCACTGGTCGCCTCCTTGATCGCCAGGTTCCCGCCGGTGTGATCCGGATGCCAGTGGGTATTCCAGACCTGGGTTAAGGGCCACCCGCGCTTGTCGGCTTCTGCGAGGACGGGCGCGGCATCGCCCGGATCGACCACTGCAGTTTCGCCGCTCGCCTCGTCATGGACGAGCCACAGGTAATTGTCGCTGAATGCGGGGACGGCGACGATTTCCATCGCGCGCACCTACGCCCGGCCAGCGAGGATCGCCAGCGCATCGGCGGCCAGCTTGCGCGTCAACTCCGCGGCCGGGAGCGCCGCGCCAAGCGGAGCCGCCTGTCCAGCGAGCATCGGCATGAAATCGAAATCGCCGCGCTGCAACGCGGTGCGGAACAATGGACCGCTGGCGCCGCCGCCCATCGGATAAGGAGGCGCCTCGGTGCGAATGGGTCCAATCTCGTCGATCAGCCGGCCGCGAACGGCCCTCGCCAGACCCCCGCTATAGATGTTGGTCATTAGCGTCGGGCGACTGGCGAGGACCGCGCGGGCTCCATCGGGTAGCAGGCTTTCTGGACAGCTTAGGTAGGCGGTTCCCATTTGGACCGCGCTCGCTCCGAGCATGAATGCGGCCGCGATCCCGCGGCCATCGGCAATGCCGCCGGCGGCAATGACCGGGACGGACACCGCGTCGACGATCTGAGGCAGGAGCGCGAACAGGCCGATTGCTTCGGCCCGGTCGCCGCCAAGAAAGCGGCCGGTGTGGCCGCCCGCCTCAAAACCCTGGGCAATGATGGCGTCGACCCCTCGCCCAGCGAGCCACCGCGCTTCCTGAACAGTCGTCGCTGTGGCGAGTCCCAGGGCTCCGGTTGCTCTTACTCGCTCAAGGAGCGGTTGTTCGGGCAGGCCAAAATGAAAGCTGACGACCTCCGGCTTCTCCTGCTCGACCACCGCACAGGCGGCTTCGTCGAACGGAAGGCGCAAAGGAGGTGGCGGCGGAGTCTCAAGCCCGAACTCTTCGTAATAAGGCTGCAGCAGCGCACGCCATGCCGTGTCATCCGCCTGCTCGGGCATCCGGTGGCAGAAGAAGTTGAGGTTGAGTGGACCAGCCACGCGCGAGCGAACCTCGGCGACCTGCTCCCGCATCTGGTCGGACGTAAGCATCGCGCAGGGTAGGGAGCCAAGCGCTCCGCCTTCGATAGACGCGATGCAGAGGTCGGCTCCCCCGGCATTGGCCATGGGAGCTTGGACGATCGGATGCTCGCATCCGATCATTTCAACGAAACGGCGGTTCGGCCAGTCTACCATTCGCCGCTATTCGGCATCGACGCCCAAGGCTCCGCCGGCGCCAGCGCCTCGCCCTTTTGGAGCAGCTCGACCGAGATGTTGTCGGGTGTCCGGACGAAGGCCATTCGCCCGTCGCGGGGCGGGCGGTTGATGGTCACGCCATTGTCCTTCAAGCGGAGGCAGGTGTCGTAAATGTCGTCGACCTGATAGGCGAATGGCCGAAATTGCGGCCGCCGCCGTAGCCGGATTCGTCCCAATTGTAGGTCAGCTCGACCTCGCCGCCGTCGTCACCCGGCACGCCGAGGAAGATCAAAGTGAACCGCCCGGCTTCATTCTCCATCCGCCGCCGCTCCTCGAGGCCGAGCAGTTGAAAGAATGCAACAGTCGTGTGCGGATCGGACACGCGGATCATTGAATGCAGAAATTTCATTTGGGCCTTGCTCAATTCATCGCTATAATTGCACGGTTCGTCGCAGCACTGACCGGCGATCGTGACCGGTGGCTGCTCGTATAGCGGACGAACGCACGGGTTTTCATCCCATGATCGAGAAGCTGCAGGACAGCCGCGCCGTCCTTTTGGGCGCGGTCGCGATTTTTGCATTCGGCCTCACTACCAGCGGCTACGCCTTGGGCGACGGTTTGCGGCGCTCCAAGATGGCCGAGCACCGGACGGTGACCGTCCGCGGTGTCTCTGAGCGCGACGTCACCGCTGATCTCGCGACCT
>JAICVC010000127.1 GCA_025935515.1 Sphingomonas sp. | reverse complement strand
GTCATTTTCGAAGAGTTCAAGGGCACCGGCAACAGCGAAATCGTGCTCGACCGCAAGGTCGCCGACAAGCGCATCTTCCCGGCGCTGGATGTCGGCAAGTCCGGCACCCGCAAGGAAGAGCTGCTGGTCGAACAGGGCACCCTCACCAAGATGTGGGTGCTGCGCCGGATCCTGATGCAGATGGGCACCGTCGACGCGATGCAGTTCCTGCTCGACAAGATGAAGGATGCCAAGTCCAACGAGGACTTTTTCGCCTCGATGAATCAATAAGCCGTCATCGCTAGGAGCGTAGCGACGTGGCGATCCAGCAACCCAAAGCTATGGATTGCTTCGCTGCGCTAGCAATGACGGAAGCGAGCTGATGGTCGCCTTTCCAACGCTCAACTTCGGCGCGGTGCTGACCGGGGGAGGGCTGGCGAAGCTCGGTCAGATCATCGTCGGCGACCTGACGATGGCGGGCGACAACGTCGTCATCATGGGGTCGCTTGCGTCAGGCCTGCCCGAAAGGGACCGGCGCAAGGTGCTGATGCTTGGCGTCGGCATGGCGCTGGTGTTCCTGATCACCTTCGCGGTGATCGCGACCCAGCTCCTCAAGGTGACGGGCCTGGTGTTTGCCGGCGGTTTGCTGCTGCTGTGGGTCGCCTACAACATGTGGAGCGAGGTCCGGCCTCGCGCTGCGGTGGTTGCCGACGATGAGCTGACCCCGCAAGTCGAAGGGCCGCCGCGCACCAAGACTTTCCTCCGTGCCGCGATCCAGATCACCATCGCCGACCTCAGCATGAGTCTCGACAACGTGCTGCTGGTCGCCTCGATCGCACGCGAGGAGCCGGCGCTGCTGTTCATCGGGCTCAGCTTCTCGGTGCTGTTCATGGGGCTTGCCGCCAATTACGTCGCCAAGCTGATCCAGCGCTATCAGTGGATCAATTATATCGGCCTCGCGGTCATCCTGTGGGTCGCCTGCAACATGATTTTCGAAGGCTGGGTGGGCGGCGAGCATGTGCTGGGCTTGAGGAGCGTGCTCGGGGTCGGCTAGGCCCGGTGCATGGACATCGCGAGCTTCCTGACACCCAGCGCCGTCACGGCCTTTTTCGAGATTCTGTTCATCGACATCGTGCTGGCCGGCGACAACGCGATCGTCGTGGGCGCACTCGCGGCGGGGCTTCCCGCCGAACAGCGCAAGAAAGTCATCATGATCGGCGTGCTCGCCGCCCTGGTGCTCCGGATCCTCTTTGCGCTGATCGTCACCCAACTGCTGCAGATCGTCGGGCTGGTCCTTGCTGGCGGGTTGCTGCTGCTGTGGGTGGCCTGGCGCATGTACCGCGAGCTTCGCGACCCGAACGACAATCCCGGGTCGGAAGAAGTTCTTGGCGACGAGCATTCGGGCCTGCGCGCGCCGAAGAGCTTTGCAAGCGCCGCCTGGGGCGTCGCGGTGGCCGACGTAAGCATGAGCCTCGACAATGTGCTCGCTGTCGCGGGCGCGGCGCGCGACCACCCCTGGATATTGGTCTTCGGCCTGGTCCTGTCGGTGCTGCTGATGGGTATCGCCGCCAATTTCATCGCCCGCTACATCGAGCGGTATCGCTGGATCGCCTGGGCTGGATTGCTAGTGATCCTGTGGGTCGCATTGAAGATGATCTACGAGGGCGCCGGTCACGTTGCGCCGGTGATCGCCCCGATTTTCACCTGAGGCCCGCGTGGCCGAGACCATCTTCGCCTTGTCGAGCGGCCGCCCGCCCGCCGCGATCTCGGTCATCCGAGTTAGCGGACCGCAGGCGCATCAGGCGGCGGCGCTCATGGCCGGGCCGCTACCCAATTCGCGGACGGCGGTTGTCCGCGAACTCCGCAACGTCGGGTCGGGCGAGCTGCTGGACGAGGGGCTGGTGCTTCGATTTGATTCGCCGGCCAGCGCGACGGGCGAAGATGTGGCTGAATTTCAATGTCATGGCGGCCGCGCGGTGGTCGACGCAATACTTTCGGCGCTGGGTGATATCGAGGGATTGCGGCAGGCCGAACCGGGTGAATTCACCCGCCGCGCGTTCGAGAATGGCCGGATTGACCTAACCGAGGCAGAGGGTCTCGCCGACCTTCTTGAAGCCGAGACCGAATCGCAGCGCAAAGCCGCGCTGGCGCTCGCCGAGGGCGGTCTCCGGCGGCAGATTTCGGCATGGCAGGAGCGTTTGCTCAACCTGTCGGCTCGGGCGGAACGCGCAATCGACTATGACGAGGACGACGGCGCGATCGATCCGTCATTGTTGCGGGACTGCGATGCGCTCGCCGGCGAACTGCATCAATGGCTTGCCAGGCCTCGAGTCGAGCCGCTCAAGGATGGTGTGCTGGTGGTTGTGGCCGGTCCACCGAACGCCGGAAAATCAAGCCTTATCAATGCGCTAACAGGCGAGGAGCGGGTCATCGTCACCGACGTGCCCGGGACCACGCGCGATCATGTCGAAGTCCCGCTGTCGCTGGATGGGGTGCCGATTCGCCTCACCGATACGGCCGGGCTGCGGGAGACGGACGACGAGGTCGAAGCCATCGGAGTCGAGCGGGCCGCGCGCCTCGTGGAGGCGGCGGACGTGCTGGTCTGGCTCGGGGAGGCGAGTGGCGCGCCGATTCATCCCCGGCTAATTCGAGTCCAGGCGAAAGCCGATCTGCCGCGGCGGGATGCGGCCCCGGGAGGTGCGCTAGCAGTCTCCTCGCTGACCCACGAGGGCCTGCCCGGGTTGCTGGCAAAGATCGGCGAGTCGGCGCGGTCTGTGCTTCCGTCCGAAGATGCGATCGCGCTCAATCGACGCCAGGCTGTGCTTCTCCAGGAGGCAGTACAGGCGCTGGGCGGCGCGGTGACCTGTACCGACTGGGTTTTGGTCGCCGAGCAATTGCGGTCGGCGCGGTCGGCCTTTGACCGCTTGACTGGACGCGCCGGGATGGAAGACGTGCTCGACGCGCTGTTCGGGCGCTTTTGCCTGGGCAAGTGAAGTTCCACGTGAAACACAATATCGCTAGAGCTGAAGCATGCATGACGTCCTGGTAATTGGCGCCGGCCATGCTGGCTGCGAGGCTGCGGCGGCCGCGGCTCGGCGCGGGGCTGGCGTTGGCTTGCTCACCTTCCGTGCGGAAGACGCGGGCCAAATGTCGTGCAACCCATCCATCGGCGGAGTCGGCAAAGGCCATCTGGTCCGCGAACTCGACGTATTCGACGGGCTTATGGCCCGCGCGGCCGACCGGGCCGCGATTCACCGCCGGATGCTCAACCGCAGCAAGGGGCCCGCGGTCTGGGGACCGCGGGTGCAGGCAGACCGCAGGCTTTTCCGCAAGGCGATAGCCGAGCTTCTTGCGGAAAGCGGCGCCGAACTGGTCCTCGCTGAGGCGCTCGCGCTGGTCGTGCGCGGCGGGCGCGTCGCCGGCGTGGAAACGACCGTCGGCACGCTTGCCTGCAAGGCGGTGGTGGTCGCCACTGGCACGTTCCTGGACGCTCGCATGTTCGTCGGCGAGCAGATCGTCACGGGTGGCCGGCGCGGCGAGCGGGCTTCGCTCGCGCTTGCCGGACAGATCCGCGACATCGGACTGGGCCAGGGACGGCTCAAGACCGGGACGCCGCCGCGGCTCGATGGGCGCACGGTCGATTGGGCACGGACGGCGGAGCAGCCGAGCGACCGCGACGCCTGGATCATGTCCGCGCTGGCCGACGGCGCGCCTCAGCCGCAGTTGCGGTGCGCGATTACGCGGACGTCTGAAGAGACCCACGACATCATCCGCGCCAATTTCGACCGTTCGCCGCTGTTTGCCGGTGCGATCGAGGGCCGGGGCCCCCGCTACTGTCCGTCGATCGAGGACAAGGTGAAGCGCTTTGCCGACCGGGATTCCCACCAGATCTTCCTCGAGCCGGAGGGTCTCGACGATCCGCTCGTCTATCCGAACGGGATATCGACCTCGCTGCCGGCGGACGTCCAGTCACAATTCGTCCGCAGCATACCCGGCCTCGAGCACGCCGTAATCGCGCGGCCCGGCTATGCCGTCGAATATGAGTTCGTCGATCCGCGCCGCCTCAACCAGACGCTCGAGGTGCGCGAGCTTCCGGGGCTGTTCCTTGCCGGCCAGATCAATGGCACCACCGGTTATGAGGAGGCCGCGGCGCAGGGGCTGGTCGCGGGATTGAATGCCGCGGCTGCGGCGCTCGAGCTCGATGAGGTCCGCTTCGACCGGCGAACGTCGTACATCGGGGTGATGGTTGACGATCTGACCTTGCAGGGTGTCAGCGAGCCGTACCGGATGATGACCGCCCGGGCCGAATATCGCCTCTCGCTCCGCGCCGATAATAGCACGTCGCGCCTGGGCGAGGCGGCGCTTGTCGCAGGCTGCGTTTCGGATCGGCGACGCGCTCAAATCCAAGACCATCTTTCGGCACGCTCCGGCGCGGGTTGGCAGGAAACCGAGGAAGGTCGCGCGGATGCGCTCTATGCGCCTTACGTCGCACGGCAGGAGCAGGAATGGGAAGTCGTGCGGCGCGACTGCCGCAACTGGATTCCCACCGGCCTCGATTATTCGGCCGTTCCGGGCCTTTCGAACGAAATGGTCGAGCGGCTGGCGTTGGCGCGGCCAGAAACGCTCGACCAGGCCTCCCGCGTGCCGGGCGTCACTCCGGCGGCGCTGTCTGCACTTTACGTGGCCGCAAGCCGCCGTGTTGGCGCGTGATCGAACGACTGGTGGAAGTTGCCGGGCGGGATGTTTCACGTGAAACATTCGAAAAGCTACTGGCCTACGCTCATCTCCTGGAGGAAGAGAGCGAACGACAGAACCTCGTTTCTAGTTCGACGATGGGCCGCCTCTGGGAACGCCACATCCTGGATTCTGCGCAGCTTGCGCGGTTTGAGCCGCGCGCCGGCGCATCATGGGCCGATATCGGGTCCGGCGCGGGACTACCGGGAATCGTCATCGCCTGCCTGGTCGAAGGGCCGGTCACGATGATCGAGCCGCGGCGGCTGCGCGCGGAATTTCTCCACAGCGTCTGCGAATCGCTCGCGCTCAATGCGCGCGTGGTGCCCATGAAAGCCGAGCGCGCTGTGGGAAAATACGACGTAATCACCGCCCGCGCGGTGACACGCCTAGGCCAAGTGCTTAAGATATCCGCACATCTGTCCACAAGAAATACCGTCTGGGCGCTTCCCAAGGGCAGAAGCGCTGAACCGGAACTGGCCGAAGTCCGAACGGCGTGGCAAGGTGAGTTCCACGTGGAACAAAGTGTCACCGACGCCGATTCCGGGATCGTCGTCGCAACCGGTGTGAAGGCGAAACGATGATCCGCATTGCGGTGGCCAATCAAAAGGGCGGTGTCGGCAAGACAACCACCGCGATCAACCTGGCGACCGCGCTGGCGGCGATCGGCTGGCGCGTGCTGCTCGTTGATCTCGACCCGCAAGGCAATGCGTCGACGGGGCTCGGCGTCTCGCAGGCCCAGCGGTCCCGTTCGAGCTATGACGTGCTGATCGGCAGCGCGTCGGCCAATGAGGTTGCGGTGGCGACTCGCGTGCCGAGGCTCGACCTGCTCCCGGCGACTGTCGATCTCTCGGGCGCCGAGGTCGAGATGGTTAGCTTGGAAGACCGCGCCCACCGGCTGGACAAGGCGCTGGCCGCAACTCCCGTAGGGCGCTGGGATATTTGCCTGATCGACTGTCCACCCTCGCTCGGCCTGCTGACGGTCAATGCGCTGGTCGCGGCACGGCACTTGCTGGTGCCGCTGCAGTGCGAGTTCTTCGCGCTCGAAGGGCTCAGCCAGCTATTGCAGACCGTCGAACGAATCCGCCTGGCATTCAATCCCGAGCTTTCGATCCTGGGGGTCGCGCTGACCATGTTCGACCGCCGCAACAATCTCTCGC
>JAICVC010000095.1 GCA_025935515.1 Sphingomonas sp. | reverse complement strand
TTATCTGGTGTCGCTACAGATATCCGGCGTCGGCACGGTGCTGACCGCAGTCAATTTCGTCACCACCATCCTCAAGACCCGTGCGCCCGGCATGAGCTATCTGAGGATGCCGGTGTTCTGCTGGACCGCTTTGGCCTCGAGCCTGATCATGCTGGCCGCATTTCCGGTGCTGACCGTCGCCTTGGCTGAGCTGATGCTCGACCGCTACCTCGGCTTCCATTTCTTCACGAACGACGGCGGCGGCAACTCGATGCTCTACATGAACCTGATCTGGGTCTGGGGGCATCCTGAGGTCTACATCCTCGTTCTACCGGCCTTCGGCATTTACTCGGAGGTCGCTGCAACCTTCTCCGGCAAGCCGCTGTTCGGCTACCGGTCGATGGTCTTTGCGACGCTCGCCATCTGCATCATTTCGTACATGGTCTGGCTGCACCATTTCTTCACCATGGGCGCGGGCGCCGACGTCAACGCCGTCTTTGGCATTGCCAGCATGATCATCGGCGTCCCGACTGGGGTGAAAATCTACAACTGGCTGTTCACGATGTACGGCGGGCGGGTCCGCTTCAACGTGCCAATGTACTGGTTGATCGGCTTCATGCTGACCTTCGTGATCGGCGGGCTGACGGGCATCCTGCTGGCGATCCCGCCGGTCGATTTCGTCGTCCACAACAGCCTCTTCCTGGTCGCCCATTTCCACCAGGTGATCATCGGCGGCGTCGTCTTCGCGCTGATGGCGGGATACACTTACTGGTTCCCCAAGGCGTTCGGCTTCACGCTCGACGAGCGCCTCGGCAAGGCGGTCTTCTGGTGCTGGTTCATCGGCTTCCACCTCGCCTTCATGCCGCTCTACGTGCTCGGCTTCTGGGGCGGGACCCGCCGACTGCAGCATATTTCCGACCCGACTTGGGCGCCTTGGCTCCACGTCGCCTTCCTCGGCGCGGCGATCATCGGCCTCGGGATCGTGCTGACCGTGGTCCAGCTCCTCTATTCGATCAGGACGCGCGACCAGCGGCGCGACGTCACCGGCGACCCGTGGGACGGCCGCACCCTCGAATGGCTGACGCTGTCGCCGCCGCCGCATTACAATTTCGCCGTGCTTCCCGACGTCCACGGCGAAGAGGCCTATTGGACGCGCAAGCAGACCGCGATCAAGCAGGACCAGCTGATCGCCGAGCCCGATTACCAGCCGATCGAGATGCCCGTGAACACCCCGACCGGCGTGATCGTCGCTTTTTTCGCCTCGGTCTGCGGCTTCGCCATCATCTGGTACATCTGGTGGCTCGCGATCCTTGGCCTGATCGGTGCCTTCGCGATCTTCGTCTGGTACGCCTGGCGCGACGACCATGAGCACATCATTCCGGTCGACGAGGTCAGGGCCAATGCCCGCGAGCGGCGCCGTATCCGCATGGAACACCTCCACAGCTTGAGCCAGTCGACATGACGACCGAAGCCGCGACCATCGGCCTGACGCACGGCGGCTCGGAGGACACCGGCCTCGGCCATCGCGGGCCGGAATCGAAAAGCATCGTCGTCCCTTACGGCTTCTGGCTCTTCATCCTGTCGGACATGGTGCTGTTCTCGGCGCTGTTCGCGACCTACGCGACCCTGGTCCACGCGACGGACGGCGGGCCGACCACCAACCAGCTGTTCGACCGCAACCTCGTCGCGATCGAGACGATCGCCCTGTTGGTGTCGAGCTTCATCTGCGGCCTTGCGATCATCACCGCCAAGCGCTCCAACATGCTCTGGACGCAGGTCTGGCTGTTGCTCACCGGGCTGCTCGGCGCGGTCTTCCTCGCCATCGAGCTTTACGAATTCGCCAAGATGATCGGCGAAGGCGCCGGCCCGCAGCGCAGCGCCTTCCTGTCCGCCTTCTTCACCCTCGTCGGCTGCCACGGCGCGCACGTCACCGCGGGCCTGCTGTGGCTCGGCACCATGATGGCGCAGATCTGGGCCAAGGGCTTCCGGCAGCACATCCTCCGGCGGCTGCTCTGCTTCAGCATCTTCTGGCACGCCCTCGACATCATCTGGGTGGCCATTTTCACCATCGTCTACCTGATCGGAACCCTGCCATGACCGAAGACGAAACCGACCTCATCGACGTCGCGCCCGGCGCGCCGCACAACAATATCATGAGCGAGGTCGTGTCCTACGTGGTCGGCCTCGGGCTTGCCCTGCTGCTGACCGGCATCTCCTTCTGGGTCGCCTCGACCTCGGTCCTGTGGGGGCCTGGCATCGCCACCGGTCTGGTCGTCCTCGCAATCGCCCAGATGGGCGTCCATTTGGTCTTCTTCCTCCACATCACCAGCGGGCCGGACAATACCAACAACGTGCTCGCGCTCGCTTTCGGCGTGCTGATCGTGTTCCTGGTGATGATCGGCACGATCTGGATCATGAGCCACATGAACGCCAACATGGGCGTCAGCCCGGAGCTCATGAACCTGCAAATGCAGCACTGACCGCGGCTGCACACCAACGGCTGCAAAAGGCCGTAATCGCGCCCCATTGCGTTGCTTAACAAGGGGCCCAGCACTAACGAGCCCCGCATGCCCGACCGCGCCCAGACCCTCGCCAAGACTCTCGAGCTGATCGGGCCCTTCAACAAGAAGGGCGTCGCGGTCAGCGAGGCCACGCGCTTTGCCCAGGACCTCGAGTGGGACAGCCTCACCGTGCTCGACTTCGTCGCCAGCGTCGAGGACGAGTTCGACGTCCTCATCTCGATGAACATGCAGGCGGAGATCGAGACCGTCGGCCAGCTCGTCGACGCGCTGGAGAAATTGAAGGCGTGAGGGACACTCCCTCTTTCGTCATTCCCGCGAAAGCGGGAACCCGGTTTCCTTATCCTGGCTGGGCCCCCGCTTTCGCGGGGGTGACGAGGTTCGAATGACCGACCTCTTCTCCAAGTTCGACGACGTCATCGCGCTCCGCCAGGGATTGCTCGACAGCGGACGCACCGACCCCTTCAACCTGGTGATGGAGAAGGTCGAAAGCCCGACCGTCGCGATCTGCAACGGCAAACGCACCATCCTGCTCGGCACCTACAATTACATGGGGATGACCTTCGACCCCGATGTCGTTGCCGCCGGCAAGCAGGCCCTTGACGACTTCGGCTCGGGCACCACCGGCAGCCGCGTCCTCAACGGCACCTATCAGGGCCACAAGGAGTGCGAGGCGGCGCTCAAGGACTTCTACGCCATGGACCACGCGATGGTCTTTTCGACCGGCTACCAGGCGAACCTCGGCGTGATTTCGACAATTGCCGGGAAAGAGGATTACATCGTCCTCGACATCGACAGCCATGCGTCGATCTACGACGGCTGCGCGCTCGGCAACGCGCAGATCGTGCCCTTCCGCCACAACGATATCGAGGCGCTCGAAAAGCGCCTCAAGCGCATCCCCGAGGGCGCCGGCAAGCTGGTCGTGCTCGAAGGCGTCTATTCGATGCTCGGCGACGTCGCGCCGCTCAAGGAGATGGTCGCGGTCTCGAAGGCCAATGGCGCCATGGTCCTGGTCGACGAAGCCCATTCGATGGGCTTCATCGGCGAGCATGGCCGCGGAGTCGCCGAAGCCCAGGGCGTAATCGGTGACGTCGACTTCATCGTCGGCACCTTTTCGAAGTCGGTCGGCACCGTCGGCGGCTTCTGCGTCTCCAACCACCCGAAGTTCGAAATCCTGCGCCTGGTCTGCCGCCCGTACGTCTTCACGGCCTCGCTTCCCCCGAGCGTGGTCGCCACCGCCGCGACCTCGATTCGCAAGCTGATGGACAGCGCCGACAAGCGCGCGCATTTGTGGGAGAATTCGAAGCGCCTCCACGCCGGCCTCCGCCAGCTCGGTTTCCAGCTCGGCACCGACGAGCCGCAATCCGCCATCATCGCGGTGATCATGCCCGACCTCGAAAAGGGCGCCGCGATGTGGGAGGCCTTGCTCGACGAGGGCCTCTACGTGAACCTCGCCCGCCCGCCCGCGACCCCGGCCGGCATGACGCTCCTGCGCTGCTCGCTTTGCGCGCTCCACACGGAGGACCAGGTCGGCGAGATTCTCGGCATGTTCGCTGCGGCAGGCCGTGCAACAGGCTGCATAAGCTGAGGATTCCGGCGGGAACTCTCCGCACAACCGGGTTTCGCTAAAAAGTTAACGCGGCTACATTGCCGTGCATGGTGGGCGATGGGGAGGAGGTCCGTTTCGATTGGCGGCGCGGCGGTGCCGCGGCGGCCGGCTTGCTTGCGGCCCTCGTCCTGGTCGTCATGGTTTTCCTCGTCAAGTTCGCCAACGACGCCCGCGAACAGGCCCTGGACGCCGAGCGGCACGCTTATGAGGTTGCGCTCGTCGTCCGCAACGTCAGCGCCAACGTCTCGCGCGCCGACGCAGCGCTCGCGCGCTTCACCCTCGACGAGGACGTAAAGACCAGCGGCAACGTCTATACCAGCGCCTGGCAGCTGGCCGGATACCAGATCAATCAGCTCCAGGCGCTCCAGAGGGGCAACCCCGCGCAGCTGCAGCGCGTCGCTAAGGTCCAGCAACTTTACCAGAAGCATGGCGAGGAGCTTGCGCTTGCAGCGCGTGCCGCCCTCAACAAGCAGGGCGATACCGGAATCAGCTACTTCTACGCCTCGGCGAAGTCGGGCACCGGCCAGGCCCTCGACGATGCCCTCAACCAGATCATCGTCAGCGAGCGGGCGGCGCTCAAAGGACGCATCGAGCAAAGCCAGCTGTTCACCGCGCAGGCCGACCAGTTCACCAATTATCTGAGCTGGCTTGGAATCATCGTCGGCCTCGGCGCCGTCTTCCTCGGCGTCGTCGCGGTCCAGGCGCTGCGCCAGAACGCCCAGGCGCGCCGTGCGGCCGAGAACGAGGCCGAGCGCGCTGAGGCGCTGGAGCTTGCCGTACGCGACCGCACCCAGGAGCTGTGGGAAGCGAACCAGGCGCTGAAGGCCGAGGCCGCCGAGCGCGAGGCGGCCGAGGCCCAGCTCCGGCAGGTCCAGAAGATGGAAGCGGTCGGCCAGCTGACCGGCGGCATCGCCCACGACTTCAACAACATGCTCGCGGTCGTCGTCGGCGGCATCGATTTGGCGCTGCGCCGCCTCAACGGCCCGCGCCGGGAGGTGATGATGCACCTCAACAACGCGATGGAAGGCGCGACCCGCGCCGCCGCCCTGACCCGCCGGCTGCTGTCGTTCGCCCGCTCCGAGCCGCTGCTGCCCGAGCGAGTCGACACCACCGGGCTCATCCACGGCATGTCCGACCTCCTCGACCGCACGCTTGGCGAGCGCATCCGGATCGAGGTCGAGACCGCGCCCGATGCATGGCCGACCTACGTCGACCCGCACCAGCTGGAAAATGCGATCGTCAACCTCGCGGTCAACGCCCGCGACGCGATGGACGGCGAGGGCCAGATGCGGATCGCCACCGAGAATGTGCAGCTCGCCGCGAACCAGGTCGGCGACGTCCGCGCCGGCGACTACGTCAAGGTCAGCGTCACCGACACCGGCTGCGGCATGCCTCGCGACGTGCTCGAGCGGGCGTTCGAGCCGTTCTTCACCACCAAGCCGGTCGGCAAGGGCACCGGCCTCGGCCTTTCGCAGATTTTCGGCTTCGCCCATGAATCGGGCGGCGAGGTCGGGATCGAGAGTCAGGTCGGCAAAGGCACTGTCGTCTCCATCTATCTGCCGCGCACCGAGGCCGCGGCGACCGTCCGGCTTCACCCCGCGGCGCTGCGCACCGAAACCGCCGACCTTCACGTCGCCGGCGCCCGAATCCTGCTGGTCGAGGACGATCCGCGGGTGCGCACCGCCACTGTCGGCGCGCTCGAGGACCTCGATTATGAGCCGATTGCGTGCGGCAGCGGCGCCGAGGCGATCGAAATCTACAACAACCAGATGTTCGATCTCGTCATCACCGACGTGATCATGCCCGAGATGTCGGGGCCCGAGCTCATCAAGCATTTGAAGGAAACCAGCACCCACGAATTCGCGGTGCTGTTCGTCACCGGCTATGTCGGCGAGGGCGAAACCGACGACCTGCGCGGCTACGAGCTGCTGCGCAAGCCGTTCACCGTCGGCGCACTGGCGGGCGCGGTCGCCGCGGCGCTCGCCCGAACCAGCGAACCGCCCCGTTCCGCGGCGAGGCGCTAACGGTCCTCTCCATCGCCATAGCGATGGGGAGGGAGACCGCGCCGCGTCAGCGCTGTGGTGGAGGGGCCGTTAGCGAATCGCGCCTGACCTCAGCAGGCGGGGCAAGAGGCTGAGCCCGGCGATCAGCGGGTGCCGCCGCTGCCACGGCGTGAGCTGGATGTCGGTCCCGGCATGGCGGTTGATCTTCCACGCAATATAGTCAGCGCCGCCCGCGAAGGTCAGGCTCGCTTTGGCAAGCCGGGCGACCGAATAGATTTTCCCATGTCGCTGCTTGCCGCGCCACCAGCGCCGTCCGTTCTCGCGCCGGTCGTCAATCAGCATCTTCGCGCTTTTGGCGAAGCGCTCGTAACGCGCCGGGTCGGCGTCGACGATCTGCGCCGAGCGGTCGGTCCGCTCCGCGCGCAATTCCGCGCCGAACGTCAGCTGGAAGGCGCGCCGCCACAGGTCGAGCGCCGGCGTGTTTTCCGCAGCGATTGAACTCGTCCAGCCCAGCAGCGTCGGAACCGCCTGGCTCACGATGCCGACGACGCGTTGCCGCGCCGCCTCGTCCGCGTTCCACACCAGCCGCGATGGCTGCGCGAACCGCGCCGCGGTGGACACCGTCCACGCCTCGGGCGAACATTCGTGCGCGAAATCGGCCTCGCTAAGCACCGCATATTTGGCGACCAGCCCGCCATGCTCGAAATAGAAGACGTTGGGCGGGATCAGCCGGTTGGCGGCCGCCAGCCATCGTTTGGCATAAGCGGCGCGATAGTCTGACACGATCAGGTAGAAATCGAGCATCAGCCCGTCGAGCTGCTTCTGCCGCAGGCAAGAGCCGTAGAACAGCACCGCCCGCGCCGCCGCCTCATGCCTGTCCGCAATCGCGCCGGCGATCGCCGTCACCCGCGGATCGACGGGCAGGTTCAATTCCTCGGCGACGAGGGTGCGAAGGTCGGTCACGATTCGAACCGATGCCGCCGAATCCTCCCCTCCCTGGAAGGGAGGGGCTGGGGGTGGGTGCCACCGAGGCACTCGGCGGCTCGCCTCACGATTGCTTCGAAGACTCCGTCAGGATTGTTGTCGAGGTCATTATTCCAGATACGAAGAACGGCCCAGCCCTCCTCTCGAAGGAACTGATCGCGCCTCCGATCTTGGTCGGATCCCGCGTGCTGCCCGCCGTCCAATTCGACTACAAGCTTGGTCCGCCTACAGGCGAAATCGGCATAATATGGCCCGATTGGCAGCTGTCGTGTAAACTTTGGACGCAAGCGAGACAAAAGACCCCAAAGCTTTCGCTCATGGTCGGTGGAATTCTTCCGAAGCGCACGGGCGCGCTGTGTCCGATCATATTCGACCCGTCGGCTCATCTGTTCGGAACCTAACTGCATCGCGCGCTTCGCGCACCCACCCCTGACCCCTCCCTTTTAGGGAGGGGGATTTCACGCCGCGAGCTTGACGAACGACAGCGGCTGCGCGGGCCTCAGGTTGATCGGGCTGCCGCGCTCGGCGCGGAACATCTCGCCGTCCAGGATCACGTCGGAGCTTTCGCCCGAGATCGTGATTTCGTCGGTCTCTTCGAAATGCACGCCGCGTAGCTGCGACCGGCCGAGCTTGCCCCTCAGGCTTGCGGCAAATGCGCCGATCAACGACCCCCGCCGCTCCTCGATCGCGAGCAATTTGAGCGCCCCGCCGCGCCCTCCAGTGAAATTGCTCGACAACAGCAGTTTCTCGAGCGTCGTCACCGCAAGCAGCGAGAAACGCCCGCTGAGCCGGCCGCCCGGCCGCATCATGGAGACGCTGAGCGGCTGCGAATCCGACGGCAGGAACCGTCCTTTCGCGCCGAGCACGAGCTTGAGGATGACGGCGAATGCGGTGATCCCGTGGGCCATGCTGTTGGGCAGGCCGAGCGGGTAAATCTTCTCGCGGCAGTAGCGCATCGTTTCGGCCAGGCCCGCGCCGCCGAGG
>JAICVC010000113.1 GCA_025935515.1 Sphingomonas sp. | reverse complement strand
CGCCGACCTGCATGACCGCGAAGCCGAAGCCCGCACGCACATGCTCGAACAGCTCGCCGACCACGATGACGAGCTGCTCGAGCAATTGTTGATGGACCAGGCGCCGACCCGCGAGAAAGTGCTCCAAGATCTCGCGCGGGAAACCGGCGACAATCTCGGCGTCTCCCTCCTGTTCGGCTCGGCGGTGAGCTCATGGGGCGTGCGGCGGCTGCTGAAGGCGATGCGGCACGAGGTCCCCGGCCCACAGGGCGCGGCTAATCGCCTGAGCGTCTCCGATCCATCGATGTATGTGTTCAAGGTGTTGCACGGCTCGATCGGCCGGCTGGCACTCGCGAGGGCGCTGGGTGGCAGCATCCGCGAGGGTTCCGACCTCAAGACCGAGGGTGGCGAGCATGCGCGTCTCGGAGCCTTGTTCACCGTCCAGGGAGAAAAGACGAGCAAGGTCAGCGAAGCACGCGACGGTGACGTGGTCGCCGTCGCCAAGATCGACGAGGTGGATGCCGGCCAATGGCTCGGCAGCGGAAAGCTGCCGCCCCCGGTCGAGATCGGCTATCCGGCGCGCAATTGCGCGATCGCGATCGAGCCGGCCGACCGGAAGGACGACGTCAAGCTGTCAGGCGCGCTCCACCGGCTCGCGGAAGAGGATGCGGCGCTGATCGTCGAGCATGACGACGCCAATCACGAAATCCGGCTGCGCGGAGTCAATGACGAGCATCTCAATACGGTGCTGGCGCGCTTGAAACGCCGCTACGGAGTCGAGGTGAAGAGCCAGCAGCCGACCGTCGGCTACCGGGAATCGATCCGCAAGCCGGTGACCCAGAAGGGTCGCCACAAGAAGCAGTCGGGCGGCCACGGCCAGTTCGGCGACGTAATCATCGAGGTCAAGCCGCTGCCGCGCGGCACCGGCTTCGTGTTCGAGGAGAAAATCCACGGCGGCTCGGTGCCGAAGCAATGGATCCCGGCGGTCGAGGAGGGCGTCCGCGAGGCGATGGTCAAGGGCCCGCTCGGCTTCCAGGTCGTCGATTGCTCGGTTACCCTGGTCGACGGCAGCTACCACAGCGTCGACAGCTCCGAGCTCGCGTTCCGCCTCGCCGGCCGGATCGCGATGCAGGAGGCGCTGACGGCGGCGGGGCCGCACCTGCTGGAGCCGATGCACAAGCTCAGCGTCGTCTGTCCGTCGAGCGCGACCAGCCGCATCACCTCGGCGGTCGCGGGGCGGCGCGGCCAGATGCTCGGAATGGCGCCGCGCGACGGCTGGACCGGCTGGGACCGGATCGACGCGCTGATCCCGGAAGCCGAGTTGTCGGGACTGGAGGCCGAACTACGTTCCCAGAGCCAGGGCCTCGCGACCTACGAAGCGGAGTTTGACCATCTGGCCGAGCTCAATGGGCCGCTTGCCGACAAGGTCATCCAGCGGGTGCCGGAACCGGCGTAACCCCGTCCGTCATTGCGAGCGGAGCGAAGCAATCCACGAGAGCGCCGACTGGATTGTTTCGTCGCTTGCGCTACTCGCAATGACGCCTAATCCACCCCAATGAAACACTGGTTCAAAGACCAGCATTTCCGCTCGCTGCTCAAGAACAGCAGCTATCTGGGCGTGTCCAAGATCGTCGCCGCGGCGTGCGGCGTCGCCACCCTCGCCTTCGCCGGACGCGGGCTCGGCGTGCTGCTGTTCGGCACGCTGATCCTCATCACCAGCTACGTCAAAGCCGTCAACGGAATCGCCAAGTTCCAGTCGTGGCAGCTCATCGTCCGCTACGGCGGACACGGCATCGCCCATGGCGATCCGGAGCATTTCAAGGTCGCGACCGGTTTCGCCTTCACGCTGGACATGATCAGCGGGATTGCCGGCATGCTGGTGGCAGTCGCCCTCCTCCCGTTCATCGGCACCTGGGTGGGGATCGGCCGCGAATACCTCTGGCTGGGCCTGCTCTATTGCACGATGCTGCCGCTGATGACGTCGGCGACGCCGGACGGCGTGCTGCGCGTGCTCGACCGCTTCGACCTCATCAGCTGGTCCGGAACCGTGATGCCGATCAGCCGCGCGATCCTTGCCGGCGCCGCCTTTTTCTCCGGCGCCTCGTTCGCGACCTATGTCATCATCTGGTACCTCACTGAGCTCGCGGGGCAGACCTATCCCTGGTGGCTCGGTTGGCGGGAGCTCAAGCGCCACAACCTCCTCGAAGGGATCAAGCCGACGCTGAAGCCCACCGCGCTGGACCGCGCCTGGCGGTTCGCGATCGACGTCAACCTCGCGACCAGCGTCCAGGCGGTGTGGGGACCCATCGGGCGGCTGGTCGTCGGCGGATTGCTCGGCCCGGCGGGCGCGGCGCTGTTCCGCGTCGCCTCGACGCTCGCAGACAGCGCGCAGAAACCCGCCGACCTGCTCGGCAAGGCCTTCTACCCGGAAGTGATGCGCATGGACCTCACGACCAAAAGACCCTGGAAGCTCATGCTGCGCGGATCGGCGGCGGTGAGTGCCATAGCGGTCCTGGCGATCGCCATCCTCCTGATCGGTGGCAAGCCGCTGGTGCAGCTCATCTTCGGCAAGGAATTCCTCGGCGCCTACGCGCCGCTGGTCATCCTGATGGCGATCCCGTTCATTGGCATCTTCGGCTTCCCGCTGACGCCGATGCTCTACGCGCTCGGACGGTCAGACGGGCCGCTCAAGGCCAAGCTCCTCGGAAGCGCGGTCTTCTTCGTCACCATCGCGCCCTTATCGTGGAAATGGGATGTGACGGGCGCCGCGGTTGCGCTGGTGCTCGCCAATGTCGTCAATGCCGGCACGATGATGCTGCAGCTGCGCGGCGAGCACCGCCGGGTGCGTCCCAAACCAGCCTAGACCCTCGCTTCCTCGAAGCCTCGCTCCTTCACCAGCCGGTCGAGCTCGACCAGGGTGGTGAGCAGGCTTTCCATGCGGTCGAGCGGCCAGGCGTTGGGCCCGTCCGACCTGGCATTGGCGGGGTCGGGGTGCGTTTCCATGAACAGGCCGGCGATCCCGGTCGCGACCGCCGCCCGGGCAAGCACCGGAACGAACTCGCGCTGGCCGCCTGAGCTCGTCCCCTGACCGCCCGGGAGCTGCACCGAATGCGTCGCGTCGAACACCACCGGGCAGCCGGTCTCGCGCATGATCGCGAGGCTCCGCATGTCGGAGACGAGATTGTTGTAGCCGAACGACGCGCCGCGCTCGCAGACCATGATGCTCTCGTGGTTGACGCCAGCGGCCTGCGCCGCGCTCCGCGCCTTGTGGACGACGTTGACCATGTCGTGCGGCGCCATGAACTGCGCCTTCTTGATGTTGACCGGTTTCCCAGCCGCTGCGACCGCGTGGATAAAATCGGTTTGCCGGGCCAGGAACGCCGGGGTCTGCAGCACGTCGACGACTTCGGAGGCAGGCGCAATCTGCGGAATGCCGTGAACGTCGGTCAGCACCGGAACGCCGACCGCGGCCTTCACTTTCTCCAGGATTCGGAGGCCTTCGTCCATGCCGGGGCCGCGATAGCTGGTGCCGCTGCTGCGGTTGGCCTTGTCGAAGCTCGACTTGAAGATGAAGTGCACGCCGAGCCTGCCGGTGATCGTCTTCAGGCGCTCGGCGGTCCGCAGTTGCAGCTCCTCGCTTTCGACCACGCATGGGCCGGCAATCAGGAACAGGGGCTGGTCGAGCCCGACCTCGCGTCCAAGCAATTGCATCGCGCTTTCCTAGGCGAGCGAATCGACGACCGCCACCGGCTCCCAGTCGCCGAGGCCGTTTTGTAATGCGAAATCCTCGGGGAATGGCTGGCCCTCGTTGATCCCGCCGGTCACGAAGACCGTGTCGAATCGCATGCGAGCGGCACCCAGCACGTCAGTTTGCAGCCCATCGCCAACCGCGAGGATCTCGTCCCTTGGCGGATCGCCCGCGACGTGGAGCGTATGGCGGTAAATGGCCTCGTGCGGCTTGCCGTACCAGGTCACGCGGCCGCCGAGCCCCTGATAGAGATCGGCGATCGCCCCGGCACAGGCTTCGGGCACGCCGCCGCGGATCACGACCCTGTCGGGGTTGAGGCAGTGCATATGGACATCGCGTTCGGCCCACAGTTCAAGTTCGGGCCGATAGTCCTGCGGATCGGGCTGGGCTTCCCTGGTCCCTGTGCAGGCGAGGTCACTGAAATCCGCGCTGTCCGCGATCTCGACTCCCCTGCCCTCGAGGATCGCCCGGTCGCTCGCAGTGCCCACGAACCCGACCGGGCGCCCGAGCCGGTTCAGCGCCGCGATGCCCGCCTCCCCGCTGGTGGAGACGAAATCATAGGCCTCGCGGGGCAGACCGATGCGCGTGAGCTGCTGTTCGACCGAGTCAGCCGTGCGTGGCGCGTTGGTGATCAGCACGACGCAGCGACCTTCGTTCCGCCACTGCTCCAGCCGTTTCCTGGCGCCCGGATAAAGCGTGACCCCGTCATGCACGACGCCCCAGACGTCGCACAGGATCAGCCGGTATTTGGGATCGAGCGTGTCGAGGAAGGCCACTAGGTCAGTCCAGACCCGCCTCGGCGAGTGCCTGCTCGATCGGCGCGACGTCTTCGGGATTGTTGAGCTCGCGGAGCGCGAAGGGTGGCGCCGCGACCTCGACGACCGCAACCGAGACCCCTGCGGCCAGGAAACGGAGTTGCTCGAGGCCTTCGAGCATTTCGAGATCGCTGACCGGTGTCGCCGCGTAAAGATGGAGGGCTTTGGGCCGATAGGCATAGACCCCGACGTGCAGCTGCACCGGGGACACCACCTCGTCGAGCGCGCCCGCGGGCAGATGCGGGATCAGCCGCTTTGAAAAATAAAGCGCAAAGCCCTGATTGTCCGTAACCACGCTGGTGCCGCCGACGCGCCCCGCCGCTTCCTCGGCCTGGAGCTTTCGAACCTCGTCGGTCCTCAGCCGCATTGCGGGGGTTGCGACCAATGCGTCCGCGTCCTGCTCCATGCGCGCCATCAGCGCTTCGACGAATCCCGGCGGGGTCAGCAGCGCATCGCCCTGGAAGTTGATCACCAGGTCGGGTTCGTGCAGCGACGCCAGCGCTTCCGCGCAGCGCTCGGTGCCGTTGCGGCATTCAGGCGAGGTCATGATCACGCCGACGCCGAACTTGGAGCAAACGTCGGCGATCCGGTCGTCGTCGGTCGTCACGAACACACCGGAAACGCCGGCCACCCGCCGCGCCGCCTCGACACTGCGCTGAATCAGCGGTTTCGCGGTGCCCTTGGCGCCCTTCAACTCGACCAGCGGCTTTCCCGGGTAGCGCGACGACTGAAATCTGGCCGGGATCAGGATGACGCTGTTCATCGAGCCGAGGGACAATCGTGGATGTGAAGCACGCCCACCGGCCTCTTCCCGGTGCCGTCATCATCGACCACGAACAGCGAAGTGATCTTATACTCATCGAACAGGGTGAGCGCCTCATCGACGAGGTCGTCCGGCGCCATTGTCTTCGGATCGCGCGTCATGAACTCAGCGGCCGTGTGATCGAGCCCGCGCTCGATATTGCGGCGAAGGTCGCCGTCGGTGATCACGCCGACGAGATAGCCTCGGGCGTCGGTCACGCCGATGACGCCGAGCCGCTTGGCCGACATCTCGACGACCGTATCGTGCATCGAGCTGTCCTCGCGGGTCAGCGGCAGCGACTTGCCGCCGTGCATCAGCCGCCGGATCGGACGCAACCGTGCGCCCAGCGCGCCGCCCGGATGAAGCCGCCCGAAGTCCGTCCTGGTGACCCCCTTCTGACGCATCACCGTCATTGCCAGCGCATCGCCGAGCGCGAGGGTCATGGTGGTCGAGGTGGTCGGCGCGACCGATTCCGGCCCCACCTCGGCCCAGTGAGGAAGTAGCAAGGTGGCGGTGCCGGCGTCGGCAAGCATCGTCCCCGCATGGCCGGTGATCGCGATGATCGGGATCTTCGCGTGCTGGAAGTGATCGACGACCGGTTCGAGCTCGGGGGTTTCGCCGCTCTGCGAAATGAGGATCGCGACATCGCCTCGCGCCGCCATGCCGAGATCGCCATGGATCGCCTCGGCCAGATGGAGGAAGACGGCGGTGGTCCCGGTCGAAGCGAAAGTCGCGGCGATCTTGCGCGCCACGTGCCCCGACTTGCCGAGGCCACTGACGAGCAGCTTGCCCTTGCATTCGCAGATCAGGTGAACGGCATGCTCGAACGCCCCGCCAAGGCCGTCGGCGAGCGCGTCGAGCGCCCGCGCTTCGTCGTGAAGCACCGCCCGTCCGAACTCGAGAACGCCCGTCGCTGCGGGGTTGTCTGCTGCCATGTCTGGCGCCCTAGCCATGGGGCTTGCCGCAGCGCAAGCGCTTGACGCGGTTCCGCCCACAGGCTTGGGTCGGCGTCGAACAGGGGAATCTCATGGCCAAGCGACTAACCCGCTACATCCTGATTGCGCTCGTTCTCGGGCTTATCGCGGGCTGGGCGATCAATGCGGCAATTGACGACGGTACGCCGGCCAGCGCCGAGCAGCTGAAGTCGATCGCCGATTATCTGAGCATCGTCACGGCGCTTTTCCTGCGCCTGATCAAGATGATCATCGCGCCGCTGGTCTTCTCGACCTTGGTCGCGGGGATCGCGCACATGGGCGACGTCGCCGCACTGGGCCGCGTCGGCGTGCGCTCGCTCGCCTGGTTCATCGTCGCGAGCCTGGTTTCGCTGACGCTGGGGCTGATCCTGGTAAACCTGCTTCAGCCGGGCGTCGGGCTCAATCTTCCGATTCCACCCGCGACCGCGGAGAGCGGCGTCGAAACGGCGGCGTTCAACCTCAAGGATTTCGTCTCGCATCTCGTCCCAGCCTCGATCTTCGAGGCCATGAGCACCAACGAGATCCTGCCGATTGTAATCTTCTCGATCTTCTTCGGGGTTGCGCTGACCGCGAT
>JAICVC010000107.1 GCA_025935515.1 Sphingomonas sp. | reverse complement strand
TCGATCTGCGTGATGTCTCCCGTGATCACGGCCTTCGATCCGAAGCCGAGGCGGGTGAGAAACATCTTCATCTGCTCCGAGGTCGTATTCTGCGCCTCATCGAGGATGACGAAGGCGTCGTTGAGCGTGCGCCCGCGCATGAAGGCGATCGGCGCGATCTCGATCTCCCCGGACGCGATCCGGCGTTCCACCTGCTCGGTCGGGAGCATGTCGTAGAGCGCGTCGTAGAGCGGCCGGAGATAGGGGTCGACCTTCTCCTTCATGTCGCCGGGGAGGAAGCCGAGCCGCTCGCCCGCTTCCACGGCCGGGCGCGACAGGATCAGCCGGTCGACGCTGCCGCTGATCAGCTGCGACACCGCCTGGGCGACCGCGAGATAGGTCTTGCCGGTGCCAGCGGGGCCCAGCGCGAAGATCATGTCGTCGCGGCCGAGCGCTTCCATGTAGACAGTTTGCGCGACCGAACGGGGGACAATCGTCTTCTTGCGCGTGCGGATCATCACCCGCGGCGCCGAGGTCACCTCGTCGCGGATGATGCCGTCGAGGTTGGGTTGCGCGGCCATGCCGAGCACCGCTTCGACCGCTTCGGAGTCCACGTCCTGGCCGCTGTCCAGGCGATTGTAGAGGCCGAGCAGGACGTCGCGCGCGCGGCCGGCCGAATCGGCTTCGCCTTCGATCTGCACGTGGTTGCCGCGGGCGGATATGTGGACTCCTAGCCGGTTCTCGATGGTGAGAAGGTGCCGGTCGTAATCGCCGAACAGGGGCCCGAGCAGGTAGGGCTGCTCGAACTCCAGCTCGAGACGGGCGCGTCCCTGTTCGTTGGCGGGAACGGCGGCGAGGTCGCGGCGGGCCATCAGGCGGCGGCTCTCTGATGCTCGGCGCCAGCCATGCTGTTGGGACCGGCAGCGACCAACGTGACCGCGACAATAGCCCCTGCCGGCGCGTCGGTTTCGACATGCACCGACTGCAGCCAGGGCGAGCGGCCGATCATCTGGCCTTCATGCCTCCCGCTACGTTCGATCAGCAACTTCGTGTCCACACCGACCTTGGAGCGGTTGAAGGCCAGTTGGTGCTCGTTGATGCGCGCCTGCAGCCGCTGCAGACGGTCGTCCATGATCTCGCGTGGGATCTGATCCTCCATGCTTGCCGCGGGGGTGCCCGGCCGCGGACTGTATTTGAACGAATAAGCCGCGGCGTAACGCACTGCGTCGACCATCCGCAACGTGGCCTCGAAATCGTCCTCGCTCTCGCCCGGGAAGCCGACGATGAAGTCGCCCGACAGGGCGATGTCGGGGCGGGCGCCGCGCACCTTGTCGACTATCGCGAGATAGGTTTCGGCGGAGTGACTGCGGTTCATCGCTTTCAGAATGCGGTTACTGCCGGACTGCACGGGAAGGTGCAGGTAAGGCATCAGCTTGTCGACCTCGCCATGAGCGGCGATCAACGCGTCGGTCATGTCGGCCGGATGGCTCGTGGTGTAGCGAATGCGTTCGAGGCCATGGATCTTGGCGAGTGCCCGGATCAGGTCCGCGAGGCCCCGGCGATCGTCGCTCCACGCATTGACGTTCTGGCCAAGCAGGACAATCTCGCGAGCGCCGCAGTCCACCAGCGCGTCCGCCTCGGTGACGATGTCGTGCCAGGGCCGCGAAATCTCGGCGCCACGCGTATAGGGCACCACGCAATAGGTGCAGAATTTGTCGCAGCCCTCCTGAACGGTGAGGAAGGCCGAGGGGGCGGCACGACGGCGTGCCGGAAACGCATCGAACTTGCTGAGCGCCGGCATGTCGGTGTCGACCGGCCGAGCGCCGCGCGAGGCTTCGGCGAGCATTTCGGGCAGGCGATGATAGGCCTGCGGGCCGACGACGATGTCGATTAGCGGCGAACGCCGTTTGGCTTCGGCGCCTTCGGCCTGGGCGACGCAGCCGGCCAGCGCGATCAGCGGTTTGGACCCGTCCTCACGGCGCAAGCGGCCGATGTCCGAATAGGCCTTCTCCGCCGCTTTCTCGCGAATGTGGCAGGTGTTGAGGACGACGAGGTCAGGGTCGTCGCCGTCGGCAGCCGGCGACAAGCCCTGCGCATCCAGCAACTCGGCCATCCGCTCGCCGTCATAAACGTTCATCTGGCAGCCGAAGCTTTTGATTTTGAAAGTCTTGGGAGTCATTTCTCATCGCCTATAGGCGAGTGACCTTCGGACGTTAAGCCAAGCCTTTCCGCAATCGCTTCGCGCGCCGCTTGGGAAAGCTGCTTGCGGTCGCCGGCGCGATCGAGCGGGGCCAGAAGATGGACCGTGACCGGCAAGCTTCCCGGCCGGCCAAGCAGCCGCAAGACATTGTCCTTGCCCGGTTCGTGCCACCAGCCGATCTCCTGGGCGGCCGGGCCATAGTCGAGCACCACCGGGCGGATTGCGACGTCCCTGGCAGCGAAGTTCGCGGCTTCGAGCAAGGTCGAGCGAAAGGGGAGCAGATGGGTGCCGGGACCGGTCGTCCCTTCCGGAAACAGCGCCACCGGCTTCTCGCCTTCGAGTGCGGCGGCAATCGCGACCGCCTGGTCCCTGGCGCCTTTGACGTGGCTGCGCTTGACGTAAACCGTCTCATTCTGGTCGGCGAGCCAGTGGATGAATGGATGGCCGAGCTGGTCCTTGGACACGAATGCGCATCGGGTCACGCCGCCGATCACCAGGATGTCGAGCCAGCTGACATGGTTCGACACCAGCAGGGTATGGCCGCGGATCGGCTTGCCCCGCAGTTGGACTCGGGCGCCGATGATCCACGCCGAAGCCGCCAGGAAGCGCGGCGGCCACGGCGAGCGGCCGACGAGCCACTTGGTGACGAGGTGGACCGTGCCCATCAGCACGAAAAGCAGCAACAGGCCGCCAATGCGCACGGCCGCGCGCGCGTTCATCCGAACGCCGGAGTGCTCAGCGGCCGCGGTTGAGGGCGACGCCGTAAAGCTCCATGCGATGGTCGACGAGCCGGAAGCCGAGCTTCTCGGCGATCCGCTTCTGCAAGGCCTCGAGCTCGTCGTCGACGAACTCGATGACGTTACCCGTCTCGACGTCGATCAGATGGTCGTGGTGGGCTTCGGACGCCGCTTCGTAGCGCGAGCGTCCATCCCCGAACTCGTGCCGCTCGAGAATGCCGGCCTCCTCGAACAGCCGGACCGTGCGGTAAACCGTCGCAATCGAGATGTTCGGGTCGATCGCCGAGGCGCGGCCATGCAGCGTCTCGACATCCGGATGGTCCTCGCTGTCACCGAGGACCCGAGCGATGACCTTGCGCTGCTCGGTGATGCGAAGGCCCTTGTCGGCGCACAGCGCCTCAATGTCGATCGTCCGCGTCATCCGCCCAAACTAGGTGCGCCGGGCGTCATCGTCCAGCGAAGCCGATCCTATTTTCCGCCGCGGGTGCGTCGCCGTTTCGTCCCAAGCCCGATCGATTTTGCGAGTTTGCGCCGCTGTTCGGCATAATTGGGCGCAACCATCGGATAATCGGCGGAAAGGCCCCACTTCTGCCGGTACTGATCCGGCGACATGTTGTAGTGGGTCATGAGATGCCGCTTGAGCATCTTCAGCTTCTTCCCGTCTTCGAGGCAGACGATGTAGTCCGGCTTCACCGACGCGCGGATCGAAACCTTCGGCTCCGGCCTCGGCTCCGGCGCCGCACTGCTCCCGGCGATTCCGGCCAGCGCGCCGTGAACATTCTGGATAAGGTTCGGCAAATCGTTGACGGCGACGCTGTTGTTGCTGACGTGGGCCGCGACGATGTCGGCGGTCAGCGTCAGAAGCGTGTCTTCCGCATTTTCTATTTCGGCCATTTGAAACGGATTCCACTTCGAGCAGAGGTCATGCAGCCAATAACTGCTTGAGGATTGAACAATACGCTTGGAATTTATGCCGCGCAATTGCATTGCACAGTCTAAGTAATTCCACAGAATCTTAACTAGAGTTGGAAAGCCAGCGTAATCGCGTCAAAACGTTGTCCGTCCGCCGCGTGATAGTAATTACGGCGGCGGCCGACGGGAGAAAACCCCACATTCCTGTACATTTCGACCGCGGGGTTGCCGTCGCGAACTTCGAGATGGACCCGCGCTACTCCGTCGTTTCTGGCCTGTTCAAGGAAATTGTCGAGCAAGCGGCGGCCGACGCCCTGGCGGCGATGGCTGGTGACGACGCCCAGCAACAGCAGCTCCGATTCGTCGGCCACGGTGCGAAACAGGGAAAAGCCAACCGGCTCCCCATCGCCCGGCTCGCGGGCAAGCATCAGCGATACGCCGCCCATCGGCAGGATCCCGGCCAGCTGCGATCGAGTCCAGGCTTCGCCGAACCGCCGCCCGAACGCGGAGTCCATCACGATCATGACGGAATCGATGTCGGTCGAGGAACCGGTGTCGATGTGCACGTCCTGCTCGACGGTGGCCATCATGCCGCCTCCGGAACGCGGGCATCCGGCGCACGGGCGTAGACTGGCCTGGGTGGCAGCGCGCGCTGGGCGTCGGGAAGCTTCAGCGCATTGGCCGCGGACGGCCATAGGTCGCGCGCTTCGCCCGAGCCGCGCGCGCCGACGAGAAGCCTCGCGCCGGAGCCGACGACGAGCCGAGCCGGGGCCAGGCGCGAAGCCGCGGCGGGTGCGGCATTGTGAAGCTCGCTGGTCGGTTCGAGCGTGGCACCGTCAAAGGACTGAACGAACAATTCGCCGTGGCCACCGGCGCTCGCGGCGGCCACCGGGCCATCCGATCCGGCCCCCGCTGCGAGCAGCGCAAGTGAGTTCATGCCGGACAGCTCGGCCTTCCAGCCGATTGCGAGGCCGTGCGCGGCGGCGATCGCGACCCTGATTCCGGTGAAGCTGCCGGGACCGACGCCGACCAGGATGCGGGTGGCGGTGCGGCCATTCAGCAGCTCGGCGATCATCGGCACCAGCCGCTCGGCGTGGCCGCGGCCGATCACTTCGTCGCGTCGTGCAATGCAGCCGCCGTCGTCATCGAACAGGGCCGCCGTGCACGCGGCGCTCGACGTGTCGAAGGCCAGGATCATGGGCGGGATAGTGGGCACATGCGGTCCAACGCCGCAAGCCCCTGAAAGTTAAACCGCTTCGACGCTTTCGACTTCCGGCACGTAATGGCGGATCAGGCTTTCGATCCCGCGCTTCAGGGTCACGGTCGACGACGGGCAGCCCGAGCAGGCGCCGTGCATCGACAAATATAGGTGCCCGTCCTTGTAGCCCTTGTAAGCGATATCGCCGCCGTCCTGGGCAACCGCGGGGCGGACGCGGGTTTCGATAAGCTCCTTGATCTGGTCGATGATCTCGGCGTCGGCGGGATCTTCGTCGATGGACGGCGGTTCATCCGCGACGTGGATCCCAGCGGCGGTGCCCGGCGCGAACAGCGGCGCGCCGCTGACGAAATGGTCGAGCAAGGTCTCGAGTACGAGCGGTTCGAGATCGCTCCATGAGGCGCCGGGCGCAGCGGTGACCGAGACGAAGTCGCGGCCGTAGAACACGCCTTCCACCATGCCGCTGTCAAACAGCGCGCTGGCGAGCGGCGAAGCGTCAGCGGTCTCGGCGTCTGCAAAATCGCGCGTCCCGGCCTCCATCACGATCTGGTCGGGGAGGAACTTGCGTGTCGCGGGATTCGGGGTCTGCTCGGTACGGATCAGCATGGTACCGATGTGGCTCTTCGTCCGCGCGCCTGCAAGGGAAGGGCGTTAGTGGTGCATCTCCGAGCGGTACTTGTCGTGGCACGCTTTGCAGGTCTGCGACATCGCCGCGAAGCGGGTTTTCATCGCCTCAGGGTCATTACCCGCAGCGACATCGGAAAACGCCCGCGCCGCTTTCTGGAAGGCGGTAAGCTTGGCCGCGACATCCGGCTGGTTTTGCCAGATCTCCGGTTTGGCGCCGGTCTTGCCGAGCTCCGGGCCGGTGCCCGCGTGGAACCAGCCCGATGCTTGGCCGGCGAGCGCGGCCATGCGGGCCGCGGTTGACCGGACGAGGGCGAGGTTCGGAGACCCGGCATTCAACTCCTGCTTGATGATCTTGTTGCCCTTGCCGATCGCCTCCATGCCTTCGTGGCGATCGTGCCTGATCTTGAGGGCTGCTTCCTTTGACGGCGCGCGCGCGAACATCGAGAGATCGGCGGCGGTTGACGCGCCGGCGGTCGCGGCTGGCCGCGCCTCGTTCGAGATATTGGCCGCAGCATTGTTCGCTTGGCTGGTGTCCGGCCCGCCGCAGGCGATGAGCGGCAGTGCGAGCGCGGCAATCGAAATAATTCGCATGAATGATCCTTATTGCGAGTCGGGGACTTTCCAGCTGTCGTCGATCATCTTGATGATGCCGGAGAAATCCTTCCTGCCGCCGCCGCGGTCGACAAAGCGCTGGTACAACTCCTCGGCTTCGCCGCCCATCGGCGTGTAGGCGCCGACGCTGCGCGCGGCGTCCGCCGCGAGCTTCAGGTCCTTGAGCATCAACGCGGCCGCGAACCCGCCTTCGTAATCGTGGTCTGCCGGCGTATCCGGGCCGACTCCCGGGACCGGGCAATAGCTGGTCATCGACCAGCTTTGGCCCGACGCCTTCGAGGAAATGTCGAAGAAGGTCTGGAGGTCGAGGCCCAGCTTCTTGGCTAGTGCGAAACCCTCGCAGGTCGCGGCCATGGTCGCGCCGAGGATCATGTTGTTGCAGATTTTGGCAGCCTGGCCGGCACCGAGCTCGCCCGCATGGATCACCGCCTTCGCCATCGGCTCGAGGAACGGGCGGGCGCGCTCGAACTGCTCGTCGGTGCCGCCGACCATGAAGGTCAGCGCGCCGCCCGCAGCGGCAGCAATGCCGCCGGACACGGGTGCATCGACGAAGTCGAAGCCGAGCTTGTTGAGGCCCTCGCCGACTTCGCGGGCGCTGGCGACGTCGATCGTGGAGCAATCGATCAACAGCGCGCCCTTCTTCGCGTTGGGCGCGACATCGTCGTGGAAGACCTTGCGGACGTGCTGCGCGGCCGGGAGCATGGTGATGACGACATCGGCTTCCTTGACTGCTTCGGCAGCCGACCCCGCCGCCGAGCATCCGCCTTGCCTGGCATTGTCGACGGCTTCCGGGACGAGGTCGAAGGCGCGAACTTCATGCCCCGCCTTGGCGAGGTTCGGCGCCATTCCGCCGCCCATGTGGCCTAGGCCGATGAATGCGATCTTCGCCACGTGCCTTACTCCCCGTCATTGCGAGCGGAGCGACGCAATCCAGCCTCGCGCCACTGGATTGCTTCGCTTCGCTCGCAATGACGGAGAGCAGTTGATTTGCACGACATTTTGATCATCGGGGCGGGGCATAATGGCGTTCGACAGGGCTCGCTGCCGGTCTAAGGAGCATCCGATGGAGGCTGCCGCGCATGCTTGGGATGTGGCCCTCGATCGTGCATTCGCCGCCGGAGATGAAAACGCCCTCGCGGAGGCATACC
>JAICVC010000122.1 GCA_025935515.1 Sphingomonas sp. | reverse complement strand
TCGTTTTCTGGTTGATGAGCTTCATCGCGCTGGTGCTCTGCGTGCTGATGATCATCCCGTTTGGCGGCGCCGACATGCCGGTCGTGATCTCGATGCTGAACAGCTATTCGGGCTGGGCCGCCGCGGCGATGGGCTTCACGCTCCACAACAGCGCGATGATCATCACCGGCGCGCTGGTCGGCAGCTCGGGCGCGATCCTCAGTTACATCATGTGCCGGGCGATGAATCGCAGCTTCATCTCGGTCATCGCGGGCGGCTTCGGGGCCGTCTCGAGCGGGGGCGACGCGGCAGCGATCGACCGGCCGTACAAGCGTGGCTCCGCCGAAGACGCGGCCTTCCTGATGAAGCAGTCCGACCAGGTGATCATCGTCCCCGGCTACGGAATGGCCGTCAGCCAGGCGCAGCACGCACTCAAGGAGATGGCCGACAAGCTCAAGGCCGAGGGTGTGCGCGTGAAATATGCGATCCACCCGGTTGCCGGCCGAATGCCGGGGCACATGAACGTGCTGCTGGCCGAGGCCAATGTCCCCTATGACGAGGTGTTCGAGCTCGAGGACATCAACAATGAGTTCGCGCAGACCGACGTCGCCTTCGTCATCGGCGCCAACGACGTCACCAATCCCGCCGCGAAGACCGACAAGAGCTCGCCGATCTACGGGATGCCGGTGCTCGACGTGGAGAAAGCGCGGACCGTGCTGTTCGTGAAGCGCTCGATGGGCGGCGTCGGCTATGCCGGCGTCGATAACGAGCTGTTCTACCGCGACAACACGATGATGCTGCTTGCCGACGCTAAGAAGATGGTCGAGGAAATCGTGAAGGCGCTCGGCTAACTGCTCGTCGCAAATGCGATTCGGTTTGCGGTAAACCGGCAATTCACGGCTTGCCCGCCTGACGCGGCTGGCAGAGAAGCGTGGCCGATTTTCACTCGGGGGTACCGTTGCGCAAACTCGGAATTATCGGCGGCACGAGCTGGTCGTCGACCGCGCTTTATTACGAGCATATCAACCGCGGTGTGGCGCAGCGGCTGGGTGGACTGCACAGCGCGCGGCTGGTGATCGACAGCCTCGACCTCGCGCCGTTCGCCGAGATGGAGCTTTCGGGCAACTGGGACGGGGTGGCGGAGGTCACGCTCGAGGCCGCCCGGCGGCTCGAAACGGCGGGTGCCGACGGGATCATCATCACCTCGAACACCGGGCACAAGGTCTATGACGCGGTCGCGCCGAAGCTCGGCGTGCCGATGCTCCACATCGCCGACGCGACTGCTGACAAGCTCCTTGCCGACAAGCGCAAGCGGGTCGCGCTGCTCGGCACGCGCTTCACAATGCTCGAGCCCCACGTGCGCAGCCGGCTGGAAGGGCGCGGGATTGCGTTGGTGCCGATCGAGCAGGCTTGGGTGGACGAGATCGACCGGATCATCTTCGAGGAACTCGCCGCCGGCCGCGTCGTCCGCAACAGCCAGCGCAAGCTGAAGACCCTGATCACCGAGCTTGCCAAGCAGCGCGCGGAGGCGGTGGTGCTCGGCTGCACCGAACTCGTTCTCGCCGTCGACGTTCGCGCCAACGTGCTGCCGGTCTACGACACGACCGAAATCCATGCGCGCGCCTGCGTCGAATGGATGCTCGCCGATGAAGAGGTGGCGCGGGCTGCGGCCTGACCTTATCTCGGCTTTGTGAGCAAGGCCGACCGCCCCGACCATCCCCGATCCGCCGAGCGCTTCAACGAGGAGCAGGCGACCTATGCCGTGCGCGGAGACGGTCAGCCTGACCTCGAAGCCGGGGTCGCGGCGATCCGCGAAGTGCTGAAGACGCTTCCGCGGAACCCGGGCGTCTACCGGATGCAGGATGACCGTGGCGACGTGCTGTACGTCGGCAAAGCGCGGGCCCTGAAGAACCGCGTCACCAATTACACGCAGGTCGCGAAGCTGCCGAAGCGACTCCAGCGGATGGTCGCGCAGACGCGTTCGATGACCATCGTCACGACGCGGACGGAAGCCGAGGCACTGTTGCTCGAAGCGCAACTGATCAAGCGCTTTCGGCCCGCCTACAACGTACTGCTCCGCGACGACAAAAGCTTCCCGTTCATTCTTTTGCGCGAAGATCACGAATTTCCGCGCATCCAGAAGCATCGCGGGGCGCGGCGGATCAAAGGGCAATATTACGGGCCGTTCGCAAGCGCCGGATCGGTCACTCGGACGCTTAATGCTCTCCAGAAGCTGTTCCTGCTAAGAAGCTGTTCGGACAGCTTTTTTGCAAACCGCTCGCGGCCGTGCCTGCTCTATCAGATCAAGCGCTGCTCGGCGCCGTGCGTCGGGCGGATCGGCGACGCGGATTATGGCGAGCTGGTTGAGGAGGCGAAGGAATTCCTCGCCGGCAAATCGACTGGCGTGCAGGCGCGATTGAGCAAGCAGATGGCGCTCGCCGCGGAGAAGCAGGATTACGAGCTGGCCGCAGTCTATCGCGACCGGCTGCGTGCGCTGACCTACATCCAGGGCAGCCAAACGGTCCACGCCGAGGGGCTGGGCGACGCCGATGTCTTCGCGCTCGCGTGCAAGGCCGGGACGATGTCGATCCAGGCCTTCTTCATTCGCGGCGGGCAGAATTGGGGTCATCGCGCCTTCTTTCCAGCCCATACCAACGACGTTCCCGAAGCCGAGGTTCTGTCGAGCTTTCTCGTCCAGTTTTACGAGGATATGCCGCCGCCTCGCCGGATCCTCGTCGATCGCCAGCTGGCGGACTGCGAGCTGCTCGAGGAGGCGCTGTCCGAGCGTGCCCAGCGCAAGGTCGTGATCGAGCTTCCGCAGCGCGGCTCACGCCGGAAGCTGGTTGAGCAAGCAACCCGCAATGCCGAAGAGGCGCTCGATCGCCACCTCGCGGAGACAACGACACAGGGCAAAATCCTGCGCGAGCTCGCCGACACCTTCGAGCTCGCCGATGTGCCTAAGCGCATCGAGGTCTATGACAACAGCCACATCATGGGCACAAACGCCACGGGCGCGATGATCGTCGCCGGCCCCGAGGGATTCAGGAAGAACAACTATCGGAAATTCAACATCAAGCGACCGGAAACGCAGCCCGGCGACGACTTCGCGATGATGCGCGAAGTGCTGGAGCGGCGATTTGGCCGGCTGGAAAAGGAAGACCCCGACCGCCAGAGCGGCGAATGGCCCGATTTGCTGCTTATCGACGGCGGCAAGGGCCAACTGTCGGCGGTGTGCGAGGTGATGGAGGACATGGGCGTCCACGACGTGCCGATAGTTGGCGTCGCCAAGGGCCCGCACCACGGCCGCGAGGGACGCGAAGTCTTTCATCTGCCCGGCGGGCGTGAGATCACGCTGGCGCCCAATTCGGCTTTATTGTTTTATCTCCAGCGCTTGCGCGACGAAGCTCACAGGTTTGCGATCGGCACTCACCGGGCCAAGCGGGCGAAGAGCCTTACGACATCGACGCTCGACGAAGTCCCGGGCATCGGCCCCAACCGCAAACGGGCGCTGCTGATGCACTTCGGCACCGCGCGGGCGGTGAAAGGTGCCGCCCTCGAGGACCTCGAAAAGGCGCCGGGCATCAACAGCGCGATGGCGCGCCAGCTTTACGATTACTTCCATCCGCGCGGATGAGGAGCGAGACCCGAGCGATCGTCTGCGCGCTTCGCAGTCACGGCGAGCATGGTGCGATCGTGCGGCTGATGACGCCCCAACAAGGCTTGGTTGCGGCCTATGTCCGCGGCGCGCGTGGCCGGCGAATGCGGCCGGTGCTGATTGCCGGTAATGTGGTCGAGGCGCAGCTTTCGGCAAGGACCGAGACTCAGCTCCCCCAGGCGACAGTAGAGCTGGTCCATAGCCGCGGCCCGTTGTTGTCCGAGCCGCTGCCGGCGGCAGCGATCGAATGGGCGACGGTGCTGACCGCGACCGCGCTGCCCGAAGGCCAGCCCTATCCCCCGCTGTACCAGGCGCTCGAAGGACTGCTCGACGCGGTCGAGGCGGCGCCTTCGGCCAGCGGCTGGGGCGCGGCCCTCGTGCGCTACGAGTTGTTGCTGCTTGCAGAGCTGGGATTCGGGCTGGATCTCGATCAATGCGCGGTCAGCGGTTCCAACGACAATCTGGTCGCGGTCAGCCCCAGGTCCGGCCGCGCGGTCAGCGCCGCCGAAGCCGAGCCCCATGTCGGCAAGCTGCTGCACTTACCGCCTTTTGTCCGCGAGGGCGGCCACGCTTCATGGCAGGAGATCGGGCAGGGTCTCGATCTCACCGGTCATTTCCTGATGCGAGACGTGCTGACCGATCGAATGCGGCCGATCGCGGAAGCGCGCGGCCGGCTCGTCGACCGGTTGCGCCGCGCGGGTGGTCTCGCCTAGGCTGGCGACGTGACCACCGACGCAATGGCCATGCTGTTCCCGAATGTCGCTTTGACTCGCGGCATTGCGGTGCGCGTGGCGGTCAGCTTCCTCGCCGAGCAGTCCGATCCCGCCACCAACCGCTGGTTCTGGTCCTATCATGTGCGGATTGAGAATGGCGGCGAAGTCGCGGTACAGCTCTTGTCGCGTAGCTGGACGATCGTCGACGGACGCGGGACGGTCCACGAGGTGGTGGGCGAGGGCGTCGTCGGCGAGATGCCGCTGATTGGCCCCGGCGCGAGCTTCGATTATGTGTCGGGCTGCCCGCTCGACACGCCGAGCGGCGCGATGAGCGGAAGCTATCGGATGGTCGACGAGGACGGCACTGCGTTCGACGTCGAAATCCCTCGTTTCCAATTGCTTAGCGCCTAAGGCTTCGATCCTGGCAAAACCGATTGTCCTGTCGGCGAACAGCGACTGGAACATCGCCAACTTCCGAACCGGCCTGATCGGCGGATTGCGCGCAGCGGGTTACGAGCCGATCGTCATCGCTCCGCAGGACCCTACCGCCGATCAGCGGATGCGCGGACTTGGGGTTGAGCGGATCCCGATCCGCCTCGATCGCTCCGGGATCAACCCGTGGGCCGACCTCAACCTGCTTCGGGCGTATTGGCGATTGCTCGAGCGGCTGCGGCCGGTTGCCTACCTCGGCTATACGATCAAGCCGAACATTTATGGCTCGCTGGCGGCCGCCTCCCTTGGCATTCCGGCGATTCCCAACGTCAGCGGCCTCGGGACGGCGTTCATCCGCGGCGGACCGATTCAGCAGGTCGTCAGCCTCCTCTACAGGATCGGCTTCCGCCGCTCGCCGGTCGTTTTCTTCCAGAATGGGGACGATTGCCACTTGTTCGTTGAGCGGCGCATGGTCCGGCCGGAACAGGCGCGAGTCCTGCCCGGATCTGGCGTGGACCTCGAACGCTTTGCGCCGGCGCCACTCGCGGAAGGCGCGCCAACCTTCCTGTTCGTCGGCCGGCTGCTTCGCGACAAGGGGGTGCTCGAGTTTGTCGAGGCAGCAAGGTCGCTCCACTCCGAACTTCCAAGGGCCCGCTTCCAGCTGCTCGGGCCAATTGACGAGGGCAACCGCACCGCGATCACCCGTCAGGAGATCGATTCCTGGGTGGCACAAGGCGTCATCGACTATCTCGGAACGAGCGATGACGTGCGGCCCTTCATCGCGGCGGCTACCGCAATCGTTCTGCCGTCCTATCGCGAAGGGTTGCCGCGCTCGCTCCTCGAAGCCGCAGCGATGGCGCGGCCGCTGGTCGCCGCCGATGCCCCTGGTTGCCGCGATGTCGTGGAGGACGGCGTGAACGGTTATCTGTGCGCAGTCCGAGATCCCGGCTCGCTTGCAGATGCAATGCGGCGCGTCGCGGAGTTGCCGCCGGCGGAGCGGCTTGCGATGGGTCAGGCGGCGCGGCGAAAGGTTCAGGCGCAGTTTAGCGAGGATTTCGTAATTCGCGCCTATCTCGACATCCTTGCGGGCGTTGAAACCGGTCAATCGGGACCCTGATGCTCAGATACTCTCCATCCGGCAGGGAGCCATTGGGCGCCAAAGGCTATCGCGCGTACGCGGTGGGCGATGTCCATGGCCGGCTCGATCTGCTCGAGCATCTGCTCGCGAAAATCCACGCCGAGCTTCAGCACCGTCCGTCCGAAAAGACGCTGCTCGTCTTCGTCGGCGACCTCATCGACCGCGGCCCGGCATCGGCTCAGGTGATCGAGCGGCTGCGCACCTATCGCCGGTCGGGCGTCGAAACCGCCTTCCTACTTGGCAATCACGAGGAG
>JAICVC010000048.1 GCA_025935515.1 Sphingomonas sp. | reverse complement strand
CCATATTGCTCTTCGAGGTTGCCGACCGCGTCCGAGAAGCCCCACTGGTCGACGTCAATCGCATAATCGCGCGGCGAGAAGATCCGGCCGCGGCAGACCCTCCGGCCCGGCCCCTTGATGTCCTTCTGGTCGTGGAGCCGCTCGAGCAGCTCGTCCATAAGCCACCGCGGCACGCAGTGGCGCTCGCTGGGATAGATGAAGCGGAAGTTCAGAAGCGCGATCAGCAGCACTTCCCAGTAGAGCTCCATGTGGCTGAGGAGCTGACGCCAGTCGATCGCCTCATGGCATTTGAGGATGATGTGCGCCACGTCGGCCATGTCGTAGCGGTGATGATCCTGGACGAAGATCTTCGACCACACGAACTGGGTCGGAGGGACGAGGCGGATCGTCGCACCGAACAGGTGCGCCTCCGGCGCATTGACGAACCATTCGTCGGTGACGTGCGTGGTCACGGTCGGCATGTTGGTGATGATGTCGACGAACAGCTCGCCGCGGGTGACTCGGGACAGCCACCGCTCGTCGACGATCTCGACCTCGAACTTGTGACCTTTGAAATAGTGCAGCATCTTCAGCGCGTCGCCGGCCTTGGCGAACACGTCGACGTCCTTGGTCGGGCGGTCGATTCCGGTATAGCTTGCAAGCGCGTAGGTGCCTGAGACCAGGAACGGGATTTCCGACTTGGCCATCAGCTGGAGGACTTCGGAATAGAAGGCCTCGGCGGCGGGTGGCGGGCGGATCAGCGCCGGCTTGCGCTCGAGCATGTGCACATTGTCCACGGCGCCTGTAACGGGAGGGGGGCTGGGCGGTTCCTTCGGGCGCCACCGGCGCGCTAGAGGCAGGCCCTGACGATCGGCTCGGTCCCGATTGCGAACTTGGTGGTCAGCGTCACGCTGGGCGGTGCGAGATCGATCATCATCGGCGGCTCGTCCGTGGTCCGGTACATCAAGGTCTTGATGCCTTCGATCGGGACCGAGGTGACTTCGCCCACCTTGGACAATTTGTCGGTCAGGCATTTTTCGAGTTGGTCCAGGTTCTTCCTTGTCCGGAAGGTCCTGCGCGCGCCTCCCGGAGCTTCGCCGGCATGGGCCGGCGCCAGCTCCGAAGTTGCTGGTGGCGGGGAAGGCGGCGACGCAGCGGCTGGCTGAGGCGGCTCCGAAGCCGCGATGAGGAAGAGTGACAGGAGAGTGAGCATCGATTGACCAGCACCCATGGGACCCCTCGCTTCAACTTCGGGAATCATGGCTTCGACAGGTAGCAGGACTCATACCACAAGTGTCGCCTTGCCGACCATGGCCGCGATTTTTCCATTTCGTAAATATTTGCCGGGATACACCCGGTCCTGGCGTGGCGGTGGCTTTAGATGGGGGCCCGACCGCAATGAAGCATTTTGGCACCAAGCGAATGGTTGAAATTGACGAGGACGCAGTCGCCGCGGAGCGGCTGATGGCCATCGCGAGCCGGTTCAAGGCCGGCCTGTCCGACGACGTGACGGTCGAACCTCCGACAGCTGAGGACGCGCAGCAAGCGCCGGAACAGCCCAATTGAGGCCGCTGCTGATCGCGTTGGCGCTGGTGCCGGGCGCGTGCGATCGGCCTCACGGGACGACCGAGAGAGCGTCGGTTACCGTCCGGTTGCCGCCGCCGCGGCCGGCAATGGCCGCGCCCGGCTTCAAGGCTGCCACTGCGCAGACGGTGCACCCTGTGACACGCGAGTGAATTCGTTCGAGCCGTGCGGGGAACCTTGCCGTGTAACCTACGTTAACGCGGCGAACCCATGGCGAAAAGAAATTCCGGTGTCGGAACAATCAGATAGCCAAAACTTCGATCAGATCGAACGAATCAATGCCGAGCTGACGGCGAGTCTCAAGAGTTGCCGCGCCATCCTGCGCGACTGTCAGCAAAAGCTCGCGGCCAATTCCAACGATCCTCTCGAAGCACGCGAAGAGGAAGAGACCGAGCTAGTTTGAAGCCTAGCGCCGCGCGCGGCGGTAGAGCTTCACCACCTCATCGACCGGCAAGGCGTCGATGTGATGCCCGTTGCCGTCGGTCGCCGTCGCCGCAAACAGTGAGTTGATCACCGCTTCCTCGGTGGCCTCGACCGCCGCCTCGAACAGCGGCGTCATGGCTTCATTGGGCAGGTCGACGATCGGCGCCGGCCGCGCACGGCGTTCCGCTGTGCGCCGCACATCCGGACTGGTCGAGAATGCGATGGCATAATCGCCGGAGCCGTTGGTCATCGGCGAGCCGGTCCTGGCGATTCCGAGGAAGGCGCGGCGGGCGAGCCGCTCGAGGTTGCGGTCGCTGAGCGGCGCGTCGGTCGCGAGCACGATGATCACCGAGCCGTCGCCCGATGCCTTGGATAGCTGATCCTTGAGCATGTAGCGGCCGAGCGCCTGGCCGACCGGCACGCCCGCGACCTGCAAGACGCCGCCGAAATTGGTCTGCACGAGAACGCCCAGGGTCCAGCCGCCGAGCGAGCTCGGAAGCTGGCGCGAGCTGGTGCCGATCCCGCCCTTCCAGTCGAACGCGACGGTGCCCGTTCCCGCGCCGACCGCGCCTTCCGGCACCGGACCTTCGCGCGCCGCCTCGATTGCGGCGACGGCGTTCGCGGCTGTGACGTGGCGGCCGCGGATGTCGTTCAAATAGCCGTCGTTGGTCTCGCCCACCACCGCGTTGACCGAGCGCACCTGCTCATTGCCCGGCTGGCGGAGCGTCCACTCGATAATCCCCGCCGCGGCCTCGGGCACGTTGAGCGTGGTGGTGAGGAGGATCGGAGTCTCGATCTCGCCGAGCTCCTTGACCTGGGTCGAGCCCATGAACTTGCCGTAGGCGTTGCCGACCGCGAAGCCGGCCGGGACCTTGTCCGGGTAGAGGGTGCCTCCGTGCGGAAGGATCGCGGTGACTCCGGTGCGCACGCTCGCGCCTTCGAACAAGGTCACGTGTCCGACCTTGACGCCGGCGACGTCGGTGATCGCGTTCAAACGGCCCGCCGGCAGGATGCCGAAGGTGATTCCGGCGAGCCGCGGTCGCGGGTTGGGCTCGGACGCCGCGGGCACGCTCATCAGCAGGAGCAGCGAGAGAAAAGCGGCGCGGGCATGCACCCGATCATCATGGCCGCTGGCGTTGGCCTTTGTCGAGCTTGCCGGCGCTATTCATTTGTCGCGCTGGTATCACCCGTGTAACCTGCGGCGCTTCACCGCCGAGTCCCGGCGGTCTGTAATGCGTGCAGCTCGGGGGCGTGCTGTATGAGTAACGGGGCAAGCGGGCGCCGGGGCGGCGTCCGATGATCTTCAATTCGCTGACCTTCCTGGTCTTTTTCGCCGTCGTCATGGCGCTTCACTACGCGCGCTTCTTCTCGTGGCATCAGAAGAAGATCAACCTGATGATTGCGTCGTACCTGTTCTACGCCGCATGGAATCCGCCGTTCGTCATCCTGCTGTGGGTCTCGACGGTCGTCGACTGGTGGGCGGCGCAATGGATGGTTCGGGCGAAGCGCGAGCGGACGCGGCGACTGTGGATGCTGATCAGCGTCGTCGTGAACCTCGGGATGCTCGGCTATTTCAAGTACGGCGGCTTCCTGATGGATAATTTCGTGTCCATCGCCGGTTCGCTGGGGGTGATCTACCACCCGCCCGGCTGGGACATCATCCTGCCCGTCGGCATCAGCTTCTACACCTTTGCGACTTTGTCCTACACGCTCGACGTGTACCTGCGGCGCTCGGCGCCCGCCGGCAGCTTCCTCAATTACGCGCTGTTCGTGACCTTCTTCCCGCACCTGGTCGCGGGGCCGATCATGCGCCCGACCGAGCTGGTCCCGCAGTTCGACGAGCCGCGGCAGGCGAAGTCCAACCAGATCTTCTTCGGCCTCGCGCTGTTGACGCTCGGGCTGTTCCAGAAGGTGGTGCTCGCCGACGGCTTCCTCGCCCCGGTGGTGGAGGCCGTTTACGATGCTCCGGGCAAGGCGCCGGGCATGCTCGATTCGTGGGTCGCGACCTTGGCCTTCGCCGGCCAGATCTTCTGCGACTTCGCCGGTTATTCGACCTCGGCGATCGGAGTCGCTTTGTGCCTGGGCTTCGCAATGCCGGACAATTTCCGCTTCCCCTACGGGGCGGTCGGCTTCTCCGATTTCTGGCGACGATGGCACATCACCTTGTCGAGTTGGCTGCGCGATTATCTCTACATCCCCCTCGGCGGGAACCGCCACGGCCAGGCGCGCTGCTACGCGGCGCTGATGGGGACGATGCTGCTCGGCGGCCTGTGGCACGGCGCCAACTGGACCTTCGTCGTCTGGGGCGGGCTGCATGGCCTGTACTTGTCGGCCGAACGCTGGCTGCGCGCTCGCTTCAAGGGCTTCACGCCGGGCGGGGTGTCGCTGCTCGGCCTCGCGCTGCTTACCTTCCTCCTGGTCAACATCACCTGGGTGTTCTTCCGCGCCAAGAGCTTCGCCGGCGCGGGGACGGTGCTCAAGGGCATGGCCGGGATGCAGGAAAAAGCGGTGCCGCTGATCGCCGCCGGGCCGATGGTCATCGCCATGGTCATCGTTTCGGGCATTTTCGGATCTCACCTCGTGATGCGCAACACGACGCTGGAAGCGGTGGTCGAGCGGACTCCGTCGGTCGCAATCGCGGGAATTTGGACGATGCTGCTGTTCGCGGTCATCGTCGAGCAGGGGCAGGGCAGTGCATTCATCTACTTCGCCTTCTGAGCGCGGCCTCACCGGCACCCGCGACGGCGCTCTCCCCCCGGGGCTGAGGAAGACCGCGGCCGACCGTCCCGGCCAGGCGCAGCCAGTCCCGGTCCGCGACATCCCGCGGCAGCCGTGGGTCAAGATCGGCACGTTCGCCTTTGCCGGCGCGGCGCTGCTGACCGCGGCATGGGAATGGAACGCGCGGGCCAATATCGGCCTCCGGGCCGGCGACATCGGCGACAGCCCGCAGGCCTGGGCCGAGGCGCGCCGCGCCGCCGACAAGGCGCCGGTCGCGATCGTCGGCGACAGCCGCATCCTGTTTGACACCGACCAGGGCCGTTTTGAGCAGCTGACCGGCGTTCGACCGGTCCAGGTCAGCCATGTCGGCACCAATGCCCGGACCCTGCTGGAGCATTTCGCCAACGACCCCAATTTCCACGGCCTTTTGATCGTCGGCATGGCCGACACGATGTATTTCGGGATGCCGGTGATCGGTCTCGGCGGGAATGCGGTTCACAACTACGCCAAGAACGACAAGCCATCGCAGCTCACCGGCCTGTGGCTCGACCGCTGGCTGCAAAACTATCTCGCTTTCATGGACGATGACTATCGGCTCAGCATCATGCTGCCCAAATTGGACCACGGCTGGCGCAAGGGGACCGACAGCCCGTACGAGAATGTCTGGAAAATCTCCGAAGACTTCCCCGGCCGGCAATATTTCATGTGGGACCGGATCGAGTCCGACGCTTACCTGCGCGGTCATGCGCGCCACGCCTGGGACGGGTTCAAGGGTCCGAACATCCCGGCGCCGCTCGCGGACAAGGTAATTGCGCGCACGGCCGAGGCGGTCCGGCGGATTCGCGCCAGGGGCGGGGACGTCATCTTCGTCCGTCCGCCGTCGGCGCCGCAGATCAGGGTCAATGAGCAGCAGCGGATTCCCAGGGCGCTCGGCTGGGATCGGTTGCTGGTCGGCGCCAATGCCAAGGGCATTCACGCTGATGACCTGTCGCAGGCCCAGCACCTCAATCTACCCGAATGGTCGCACCTCAGCCGTAAGTGCGCCGCGGTGTTCACCGATGCTTATGTGCGGCGGCTGGTCGAGCTAACGCCGCGGTTGAAATTGCGGCCGAATGCCCCGCCGCCACTCAGCCGCGCGGACTGTGTCCCCCAGAACATCGCGTCACGCTAGCTCGCTGAGCTTCGCGGTGAGCGTCGCCGCTTCCTTCGGCGAGCCGCACGCCACGAAGATCGTGTCGTCGCCACAGATCGTGCCGGCGATTTCCGGCAGGTCCGAGCCATCCAGCGCGACCCCGACCAGATGCGCCGAGCCTGGCGGGGTCTTGATGACGACGAGGTTGGCCGCCGGCTCGACCGACCGCACCCAGTCGCGAAAGACCGCGGCGAGGCCGGGCGAGAAGGCGTCGCGAGCGGCTTCCGGTAGCGCATAGCTCAGCTGCCCGCGGCGGCGGACCTTGACCGCGCCGATCTGCTCGAGGTCGCGCGAGATGGTCGCCTGGGTCACCGCAAAGCCGAGGGAACCGAGGCGATCGGCCAGCTCTTCCTGACTCGACAGCGCGCTCGAGCGGATCAGGTCCGCGATTGCACGGTGTCGGCGTTCCTTGAGGTCGGTCATCGCATGAATATGCATGCACTTGCATAAGTATGCAACATCGGGAATAGCGCGCCTCCCATGATTCGGACGGCCGTACTTGGAGCCTCGGGCTATGTCGGCGGCGAGCTGCTGCGGCTGATGGCCGCGCATCCCGAGCTCGCGCCCGCGAAGCTGTTCGGCGACAGCAAGGCGGGGCAGAAGCTTGGCGCGGTCCACCCGCACCTCACAGCCGCCTATCCCGATGCACTCGTCGAGAAGTTCGAAGAGCGCGCGCTTGAGAACGTCGACCTGGTGTTCGCCGCCCTTCCGCATGGTCATAGCCAGCGGCTGGCGAGCACGATCCTCCACAAGGGTATCCCATTTGTCGACCTCGGCGCCGATTTCCGGCTGGACGACCCGCAGACGTATGAGCGCTGGTACGGCCACGTGCACGAAGAGCCGGCGCTGCTCGGCGAGTTCGTCTACGGCATCCCTGAGCTGAACCGCGAGGCGATCAAGGGAGGCAAAGCGATCGCGGCGGCCGGCTGCTATGCGACCGCCGCCATTTTGGCGCTGAAGCCGCTGGTCGATGCGGGCGTTGTCAAGCCGACGAGCCTGATCGTCGATGCCGCCTCGGGCGTCAGCGGCGCCGGGCGCGAGGCGAAGGAGGCGACGGGCTTCTCGACCGTCGATGGAAGTTTTTCGGCATACGGCCTGCTAAGCCACCGCCACACGGCAGAGATGGAGATGGCGATCGGCGGTACATTGCTGTTCACGCCGCACCTCGTGCCGATGACTCGGGGGATCCTTGCGACCTGCTACGCTGAGGCCACGGGCCCTTGCGATCCGTTCAAGGTTTTGAGCGAGGCTTATGCCAGCGAGCCATTCGTCCACGTCACCGACCAGCCGCCCGCGACCAAGTGGGTCACCGGCTCCAACGGAGTCCAGCTGACCGCCCGCTATGACGAAAGGACCGGGCGCGTGCTCGCGCTCTCGGCGGTCGACAATCTCGGCAAGGGCGCAGCGGGCCAAATGATCCAGTGCGCGAACTTGATGCTCGGGCTCGATGAGACCGCCGGGCTGACGACCGTCGGAGTTTACCCATGAGCATTACCGCCGCCCAAGGCTTTGTCGCCGCCGGCTGCCACGCCGGGATCAAGCGCCGCAAGTTCGACATGGCGCTGATCGCGACCGACGACGGGCGGCCAGTGCCGTGCGCGGCGGTGTTCACGCAGAACAAGTTCGCCGCGCCGCCGGTCGAGCTCGACCGCGCGACGCTGCAGGCAAACGGCGGCAAGGCGGCCGCGATCATCGTCAATTAGGGTAACGCCAATGCGGGCCCTGGCGCGCCGGGCTACAAGAATGCGCAACTGATGGCCGCGGCGACGGGAGAAGCGCTGCAGATCGCCAACAGCCACGTGATGGTCTGTTCAACCGGGATCATCGGCACGCCGCTGCCGATGGAGCCGATCCTGCACTCAACGCCGCGGCTCGCCCATAAGCTGTCGGTGGACGGAGCGCACGACGCCGCGCGCGGGATTCTCACCACCGATCACCAGGCCAAGGAAATGGTGATCAAGGGCTCGAACTTCACGCTTGGTGGAATGGCGAAGGGCTGCGGGATGATCGCGCCCAACATGGCGACGATGCTCGCGTTCCTGACCACCGACGCCGACGTCCCGCGCTCGGTGATGCAGAAGGCGCTGAAGGCCGCGTCCGACGCGACCTTCAACACGCTCAACGTCGACGGCGCCACGTCGACCAACGATACAGCGATGCTGTTGGCGTCCGGCAGGCGGGGCAAAGCCGACCATGACGAGTTCGCCAATGCCGTCCTCGCGGCGTGCCGCGAGCTGACGATGATGATGGCGCGCGACGCCGAAGGGATGACCCGCATTGCCCACCTGAATGTCACCGGCGCGCGCACCAACGACGAAGCGCGGATCGCGGCCAAGAACATTGTCGAGAACAATCTCGTTAAATGCAGCTGGTACGGCGGCGATCCCTACTGGGGGCGGCTGCTGGCCGCCGCAGGCTCCGCGAGCGTCGATATGAAGGTTGCAAAATCGTTCGTCGCTTACGGCGGGATCAGGGTTGCGAAGGGCGGGGTCGGCATCGAGCACGACGGGCAGGCGCTGGCCGAGCACATGATGGGCGACGAGGTCGAGATCGAGGTGCATCTCGGCGCTGGCCACGGCCACGCGAAGATGATCGGGATCGACCTCGGCCCCGGCTACATCCGCGAGAACAGCAAGACGTCATGAAGATCGTCCTTTTGCCCTCTGAAATCGCGACCGTCCTCGTCGAGGCGCTGCCCTACATCCGCCAGTTCGCCGGCAAGTCGGTGGTGGTGAAACTGGGCGGCGCCGCGATCGACCGCGAAAGCGACCTCGCGCTCGCGCAGGACGTGCTGCTGCTGCGGAGCGTCGGGGTCCGCTGCGTGCTTGTGCATGGCGGCGGGCCGCAGGTCGACACGATGCTGCGCCGCGTCGGCAAGGAGCCGGAATTTCGGGACGGGCTTCGGGTCACCGACGCCGAGACGCTCGAGATCGTCCGCATGGTGCTGGTCGGCAAGATCAACCGCGACCTCGTCGCGACGATCAACAGCCAGTCCGGTGACGAGCCGGTCGCGGTCGGCGTGTCGGGCGAGGACGCCGGGCTGCTCACGGTCACGCCGGCGGATGAATCGCTCGGCTTCGTCGGCAACGTCACTGGCGTTCGAGCCGAGCTGATTCACCGCCTGCTCGACGACGGGCTGACGCCGGTGATCTCGACCGTCGGAGCCAACGCCGACGGCCAGCCGTACAACGTCAATGCCGACGAGGCGGCGCGCGCGATCGCGGTCGCGATGAAGGCGGAGAAGATCGTCTATCTGACCGCCGCGCCCGGGCTGCTCGACGACGTCAATGACGAGACCAGCCTGGTCGAGCGCTTGACCTCCGCCGAGCTTCGCAAGCGGTTGAAGTCGAGCTCGGTCGGCAAGGGCATGATCCCCAAGCTCAAGGCTTGTGCAGACGCGGTCGACCAGGGAGTCGCCTTCGCGCACATCATCGACGGCCGGGTGCACCATTCGCTCCTGATCGAACTGCTGACCGATCATGGCGTCGGGACGATGGTGACCAGGGAGCAAGCCGCGTGAAGCACCTTCTTTCAATCCGCGACCTCAGCGCCGCGGACCTCGAGTGGATCCTCGCCGCCTCAGAGCAGCCGCACCCGCGCCTGCTCCAAGGGAAGGGCGTAGCGCTATACTTCGAGAAGCCTAGCTCGCGCACGCGCAACTCGATGGAGTTGGCGACCGCGCAGCTCGGCGGCCACCCGGTCTATATCCAGCCGAACGAGCTCGGCATCGGCACCCGCGAAAGCGTCGCCGACGTGACTCACACGCTTGCCTGCTATCATGCGATCATCGCCGCGCGGGTCTTCGACCATGGCCTGCTCGAGGAGATGGCGGCGGTGAATGCGGCGCCGGTGCTAAACATGCTTTCGGCCACCGACCACCCGCTGCAGGCGCTCGCCGACCTGCTGACCGTCAAGCAGCTCCTCGGCCGCCTCGAAGGCGCCAAGATCGCCTTCATTGGCGAGGGCAACAACGTGTCGCGATCGCTTGCCGAAGCCTGCGCGCTGGTCGGAGCCGAATTCACCAGCGCAAGCCCGGAAGGTCATGGGTTGGACGGCTCCGTCACTGATCCCGAAGAAGCCGTCGATGGTGCCGACATTGTCTATACCGACGTGTGGGTGTCGATGGGCGGACAGGACAGCGCCGAGCGCCGCGCGGCATTCGCGCCGTACCAGGTCGACGAAGCGCTGATGGCGCGCGCGAAGGATGCGTGGTTCCTCCACTGTCTCCCCGCGCGGCGCGGCGAGGAAGTCACCGCTCCGGTGATCGACGGCCCGCGCTCGGCGGTCTGGCGGCAGGCCGAGAACCGAATGCATACGGCGCGCAGCGCCATGCTTTGGATGTTGGAAAAGAACTGATGACGAAAAAGAAGCTGAAGGTCGTGCTCGCTTATTCGGGCGGGCTCGACACCTCGATCATCCTCAAATGGCTGCAGACCGAATATGACGCGGAAGTCGTCACTTTCACCGCCGACCTCGGCCAGGGCGAGGAGGTCGAGCCGGCGCGGCGCAAGGCGGAGATGCTCGGCGTCAAGCCCGAGAACATCTTCATCGAGGACCTGCGCGAGGAATTCGTCCGCGATTTCGTCTTCCCGATGTTCCGCGCGAACACGCAATACGAAGGCGACTACCTGCTCGGCACCTCGATCGCTCGGCCACTGATCGCCAAGCGGCAAATCGAGATTGCGCGGGAGGTCGGGGCGGACGCCGTTTGTCACGGCGCCACCGGCAAGGGCAACGACCAGGTCCGTTTCGAGCTCGGCTATTATGCGCTCGAGCCCGCCATCAAGGTGATCGCGCCGTGGCGCGAATGGCAATATCAGAGCCGCGAGGCGCTGCTCGACTTCGCCGAGAAGCATCAGATCCCCATCGCCAAGGACAAGCGGGGCGAGGCGCCGTTCTCGATCGACGCCAACCTGCTGCACTCGTCTTCAGAAGGTAAGGTGCTGGAGGACCCCGCGACCGAGGCGCCCGAATATGTCCACCAGCGCACCATCTCCCCCGAGGAGGCGCCGGACAAGGCAACGGTCATCACCGTGGATTTCGAGAAGGGCGATCCGGTCGCGATCGACGGCGAGAAGCTGTCTCCCGCGGCGCTGCTGACCAGGCTCAACCAGCTCGGCCATGACAATGGGATCGGGCGCCTCGACCTGGTCGAGAACCGCTTCGTTGGCATGAAGTCGCGCGGAGTCTACGAGACACCGGGGGGCACGATCCTGCTCGCGGCGCATCGCGGCATCGAGAGCATCACGCTCGACGGCGGCGCCATGCACCTTAAGGACGAGCTGATGCCGCGCTACGCGAGCCTGATCTACAACGGCTTCTGGTTCGCGCCCGAGCGCGAGATGCTCCAAGCCGCGATCGACAAGAGCCAGGAGCATGTCAGCGGCGGCGTGACGATGAAGCTCTACAAGGGCAATGCGACGGTGATCGGGCGGGAGAGCGAGCAATCACTCTACGACCAGGACCTGGTGACCTTCGAGGAAGGCAGCGGAAGCTACGACCACCGCGACGCGGCGGGGTTCATCCGGCTGAATGCCCTGCGCTTGCGTACCATCGCGCAGCGGCGGCGGCGGTTATTTTAGTCCGTCATTGCGAGCGTAGCGAAGCCAGTAGCGCTGACTGGATTGCTTCGTCGCTACGCTCCTCGCAATGACGCCTTCGCCGCCGCGATCTGTTCGCGGACTCGGTCCGGAGCAGTACCGCCGTAGCTTGTCCGGCTGCGCACCGACGCATCGACGCTGAGCACGTTGAACACGCGTTCATCAATGCGCTCGTCGATTGCGCGCAGCTCTTCGAGCGGCAGGTCGGCAAGGCCGCAACCGCGCTCCTCCGCAGCCTTGACCGCGCGGCCGGTGATATGGTGCGCCTCGCGAAACGGAACGTCCGCCTCGCGCACCAACCAGTCGGCGAGGTCGGTGGCGGTCGAATAGCCCTGTGCCGCCGCTGCGGACATCCGCTCGGGCACGAACTCGACCGTCTCGACCATCCCCGCAAGCGCTTCGAGGGAGAGCTTCAGCAGATCGCGCGCCTCGAACACCGGCTCCTTGTCGTCCTGCATGTCCTTCGAATAAGCGAGCGGCAGGCCCTTCATCGTCACCATCAGAGAGGTGATTGCGCCGATGATGCGGCCGCTGTGCCCGCGCACCAGCTCCGCCGCGTCGGGATTGCGCTTCTGCGGCATGATCGACGAGCCGGTCGAAAATTGGTCCGACAGCTTCACGAAGCCAAAAGCGCTGGTCGCCCAGATGATCAACTCCTCGGCAAGGCGCGACAGGTGGAGCGAACACTGCGCGGCGGACGACAGGTAATCGATCGCGAAGTCGCGGTCGGACACGCTGTCGAGGCTGTTCGCCGTTGCTCGGTCGAAGCCGAGCACGTCGGCGGTGCGCTCGCGGTCGATCGGGAAACCCGTGCCGGCGAGCGCGGCGCTGCCAAGCGGGCATTCGTTCATCCGCGCCCGTCCGTCGGTGAACCGCGACACGTCGCGGCGCAGCATCTCGTAATAAGCCATCAGATGATGGCCCAGCGTCACCGGCTGCGCGACCTGCAGGTGGGTGAACCCCGGCATCACCGTCTCGGCATGCTCCTCGGCGCGTTCGACTAGCGCCCGCTGAAGCGCGTGGATTGCGTCAACCGCCTCGTCACCGGCGCTCCGCACCCACAGGCGGAAGTCGGTCGCGACCTGGTCGTTGCGCGAGCGCGCGCTGTGCAGGCGTCCGGCCGCCTCGCCGATGAGCTCAGAAAGCCGATGCTCGACCGTCATG
>JAICVC010000172.1 GCA_025935515.1 Sphingomonas sp. | reverse complement strand
GTCCCTCCCGCTTGTGCAGCGTCGCGCCGATCGAGGCGTCTCCGCGTCGTCCCTCGAGTTGCGCGGGGATCACCTTCGTGTCGTTGAAGACCAGCACGTCCCCGGTCCGCAGCAGGTCGGGAAGCTCCGAAACCAGGCGATCGAAAATTTCGCGGTCTTCGACCAGCAGCAGCCGCGCGCTGTCACGCGGCCGCGCCGGCCTCAGCGCAATACGCTCCTGCGGAAGCTCGAAATCGAACAGGTCGACGCGCATGGCGTCGCCTTAGCGTCACTTGGCGGCGGTGGAAGCCTGAGCAGGTGCCGCGTCGCCAAGATAGGCGTGGACGATCCTGGTCGGTTGAGCCGGCGGCTCACCCGGAGCGATTGCGTCAGCTGCGTCCATGCCTGCGACCACTCGGCCAATCGCCGTGTAATTTTCGTCAAGCTCGGAGTGCCGCGTGTACATGATGAAGAACTGGCTGTTGGCCGTGTCCGGGCTGTTCGTCCGCGCGGCCCCGACAATCCCCCGCAGGAACGGCAATGAGGTGAATTCGGCCTTGAGGTCGGGGAGGTCCGATCCACCCTCGCCCGTCCCCTTGGGGTCGCCGCCCTGCGCCATGAAGTCGGGGATCACGCGATGAAAGGTCAGGCCGTCGTAGAATCCGCGGCGAACCAAAGTCTGAATTCGCTCGACATGGTGCGGCGCCAGGTCGGGACGCAGTACAATTTCCACCGTGCCGCCGCTCGAAAGCTGGAGGAACAGGTGATTGGCCTTGTTGGCGGTAACCTCGGCCGGAGCGACAATGGATGGAATCGGCGCCACCGGCGCGGGCTTGGCCGCGATCAGCAAGGCCGCAAACGGCAACAGCAACAAGGACTTCATATACCTCCCCGGAATTCTCGCCGCTCTGTGAGCGGCCGGTTCTGACTTCAGCGTGAACCGCCGCGCAAGTGCCGGCGGACGTCCTCCGCCACCGCCGGCGTGACGAACTTGTCGATTGATCCACCGAACCGCGCAATCTCCTTCACCAGCTTGGACGCGATCGGCTGCAGCGACACATCGGCCATCAGGAAGACGGTCTCGATGCTGTCGTTGAGCTTCTGGTTCATGCCCGCCATCTGGAATTCATATTCGAAGTCGGCGACGGCGCGGAGGCCGCGCAGGATCGCGGTCGCGCCCTGGCTTTCGGCGAAATCCATCAGCAGCGAATCGAAGGCCACCACGTCGATCTGCCCGGGCATGCCAGCGACTTCGCGATGGACCATGGCCAGGCGCTCGTCGACAGTGAACATCGGTTCCTTGGCCGGGTTCGTCGTCACACCGATCACCAGCTTGTCAACGAGATGCGCGCCGCGGCGGATGATGTCGAGGTGGCCGAGCGTGATCGGGTCGAACGTCCCCGGATAGACTGCGACTTTCAACGGCGGCCTCCCCCTAGTGGTCCCGCTCTATCGCAAAGTGGGCGATCGCACGAAGCAAATCCGCCTCCGATGCGTGCCCCGACAGATGCTCGATCGCCTGGGTCACGAGGAACCCCGCTTGCTGGCGGGCTCGCTCTTCTCCGAGGAGCGAAACGAAGGTTGCCTTGCCGGCGCTCGCATCCCTTCCCGTCGGCTTGCCCGCGGCCGTCGCGTCTCCGCTATGGTCAATGAGGTCGTCGGCAATCTGGAATGCAAGGCCGATATTGCGAGCATAGCCTCGGTAGGGTCGGCGGGCCTCGGGCGGCAGCTTGGCCATGATCGACGCCGCCTCGACCGCATATTCGATCAGCGCGCCGGTCTTGAGCTGCTGCAGCCGGGTGATCGCAGCCAGGTCGAGCTCTGCTCCTTCGCCGGCGATGTCCATCATCTGGCCACCCGCCATGCCGCTTGGCCCGGCTGCGCGAGCGAGTTCGAGCACCAGCTCGCACCGCACCCAGGGATCGCTGTTCGTCTCGGGGTCGGCGAGGATCTCGAAGGCGAGAGCGTGGAGGCTGTCTCCCGCGAGCACTGCCTCGGCCTCGCCGAAAGCCGTGTGGACGGTCGCTTTACCGCGCCTGAGGTCGGCATCGTCCATGCACGGCAGATCGTCGTGGATCAGCGAGTAGACGTGGATCGCCTCGATCGCGCAGCCGACGCGAAGGGCCCGGTTGCGATCGATAGCGAACAGGCGCGACGCCGCGATGGTGAGGAGCGGCCGAAGCCGTTTTCCACCGCCGATCGCTGCATGGCGCATGGCTTCAAACAGTTTTTCGCGAGTGTCCCCCGGCGGCGCGAGCAGTTTTGCGAAAAAGCTGTCGACGTCGGCGCGGACGCGGCGCGCTTCGGCGTCGAGCTCCTGGCCAAGCCGGTCGACCGTCTCAACCGGCATCGAAGGGCTTCAGCCCTGCCGGCTTGCCGTCGCTGCCGAATGCGATCTGCTCGATCCGCGCCTGCGCATCCTTGAGCCGCGCTTCGCAATGCCGGCGCAGGCGGTCACCCTCCTGGTAGAGCGTGATCGACTGGTCGAGCGGCGCCTCGCCCTTCTCTAAGGTGCGCACGATTTCCTCGAGCCG
>JAICVC010000032.1 GCA_025935515.1 Sphingomonas sp. | reverse complement strand
TCTCGCCGTCGCTGCTGCCGCAAGCCTGGTGCTGGGCGGGTGCGTCCAGACGCGGCAGTTCGCCGACGTTCAGTTCACGCCGCCGAGCGGCGACTACAAATTGCTGGTGCTGCGGCCGGACGTGACCGTCGGGTCGCTCACGACCGGCGGGATGGTCGAGCCGCGCGCGGACTGGACCGACCAGGCGCGGCGGAGCATCGTCGACGCGCTCCGCGCCCAGCAGGCGTCGCGCGGCGCCAACATGACCATCGTCGAGCACCGCGACGAAGTGCCGGGAGTCACCGCCCAGGAGCTCGCCGACGTCGAGCGGCTGAACTTCGTCGTCGACCAGTCGATCGTCATCCACAAATATCTCGGCGATTATCTGCCGACCAAGCGCGGCAGGGGCCTCGACTGGACGCTCGGGAGCGACGCCGTGAAGCTGGGGCAGAAGACCGGCTACGATTACGCGCTTTTCCTCCACGCCGAGGACCAGGTTGCCTCGGGCGGGCGGATCGCGCTCGGCGTGCTCGGCCTCGCCGGCTGCTTCATCGGCTTCTGCGCCCCCAACGTCGGCGGCCAGCAGCAGCTCGATTATGCGTCGCTGGTCGACTTGAAGACCGGCGAGGTCGTCTGGTTCAACGTGGTCACCGCCGGCAGCCAGATTCCCGGGGTGAAATTCGGCGATCTCCGCAGTCCGCAGGGCGCCGCGCAGATGGTCGAGCGGCTGCTCGGCCGGATGAAGCCGGGCCGCGCAATCCGCCAGCAGCAGTCGCGGGAGAAACGCTGATGTGCACGCGATGCCTCGAGCTCACTCGCCGCTCGCTGCTGGTCGGCGGCGGCGCGGCGACGGCCGCGCTCCACACCGGGATCGCCCAGGCCCGGGTGCGCCCGCAGGACATGGTCCCGCTGATCGGCCCGGGCTATCGGCCAACCGAGCGTGACGAGATCGGCCTGTGGAACGAGATGGAGCGGGTCGAGGAGGAGATCGCCGGCTCCAACCTCCTGATCACCGACCCCAAGCTCACCGGCTATCTGCAGAACATCATCGGCACCGTCGGCGGCCCGGCCGCGAAGGATTTCCGAATCTATCTGGCGCGGATTCCCGATTTCAACGCGATGATGTTCCCGACCGGCTTCGCGGTCGTCTTCTCCGGCCTTTTGCTGCGGATGCGCAACGAAGCCCAGTTGGCGGGCGTGATCGCACACGAATCGGGGCACTTCCTGCGCCGCCACCAGATCCGCTCGTGGCGCGACCAGCGCCGAAAGACCGACCTCTTCGCGATCGGCGCGATGGCCGCGGGAGTCGGCGGCGCCGGCGCCGGAGTCTATCTCGGCGATTATGTCCAGCTCGCCCAGCTCGGCACCATCCTCTCGCTGTTCCAGTACAGCCGCGCGATGGAGGCCGAGGCCGATGCGATGGGCGCGCGGCTGATCGCCGAGGCGGGCTATGCGCCGATGGAGATGTCGGCGATCTGGCAGCAGCTGATCGGCGAGGAATATGCGAGCGCGCGCTACCGCGGGAAGCGCCGCCGCAGGGGTGGGATTTTCGACACCCACCCATCGTCGGACGCGCGCATGGCCGATCTGAGGGCCGACGCGCTCGAGCTGACCGTTCCCGGCAAGGCGTACGACAATCGCCGCGAACGGTATCTCGCGACAATCGGGCCGATCCGCCCGACGCTGCTCGACGACCAGGTCAAGCTCAACGACCCCGGCGCCAGCCAGTATCTGATCCAGACCCTCGCGCAGGACGGCTGGAACGGCCTGCTCCGCTTCTACGAGGGCGAGGTGTGGCGGCTCCGCAATCGTCCCGGCGACGAGGTCCGCGCCTGGCAAAGCTATGCCGCCGCAGTCGCCTATCCCGACGCTCCGGCCGACGCCTGGCGCTGGCACGGCATCGCGCTGATGAAGGAAGGCCGCGCAGCCGAGGCGAAGGCCGCCTTCCGCCGCTACCTGACGATGAAGCCCGATGCCCCCGACGCCGCCTGGGTGCGGCAAATGGCCGGTTGAGGAGAGGCCCGTGAACGCTCGTTTGAAGATCGCTTTCCTCGCAACCGCGCTGGCGGTGTCGGCCTGCTCGTCGGTCGATGGCGGCGACTATGGCGGCTACAGCGACTATTCGCTGGTGCGCGTCCGGCGCGTCAATGTCGGCGATGACAGCCTTTCGGTTGCGCCGCCGCGGCCCTGGAATCGGCATCGCCCAATCCTGTTCGAGGACATCCGCGCGGTCGAGGACTGGACCCTCAACGGGCCGCTGCTCGACGGGATGAGCTTCGTCACCGGCTTGCGCGACGGAAAGTCGCTCATCCGCCAGCGCCGCACCGCGAGCCAGCAGGTGCCGATCTTCCGCTCGAACATGACTCCGCCCGAGATCGCCGCGATGATCGAGAGCCTGTACCGCGTGCGCGGCGGAGCGGTCGATTTCCGCACCGTTTCGCTCCAGCCGCGGCCGTTCCTCGGCACCAACGGCTTCCAGCTCGATTACGAGCATCTCGACGACGACGAGCTGTGGCGGCGCGGCCGAGTGGTCGGCACCGTCATCAACGGCGAGCTTTATCTGATCCTGCTCGACGCCGCGAAATCGCATTATTTCGACGCGACTTTGCCCGACTTCGAAGCCGTCGTCGCGTCGGCGCAGCTACGCCGCTAGCCGACCGGCGAAATCGGCGTGGTTGGCGGCTGCGTCCCCGGCGAAGGCGGCGAGGGCACGTCGATATTCGGATTGGTCCCAGGCTCTTCGGGGGGAGCAGGGGTCGGCTGGCCCGGCGGTGTAGGCTGTGGGGTGTTCGGCGGGGTGACCGGCTCCTCGGGGATTGGCGGAAGCTGTTGCATCGGGGTTGGCTCCTTGCCGGGTTAAACGCCCGGGATGGGAGGCCGGTTGCCGAGTCCCGCGGGTTGCCCAACCGCCACGGCCTGTTATAGGCCGCGCCCTTCAAGCGTCCGCGCGGGCGTGGCGGAATTGGTAGACGCGCTGGATTTAGGTTCCAGTATCGAAAGATGTGGGGGTTCGAGTCCCTTCGCCCGCACCATCCGCTGCCCTGGGATGCCAATAGATTTCATCGGGATCCAGAAACGTGAGCATCAAGACTGTCGAGACTGAGAACGAGGGCCTCAAGCGCGCCTTCATGCTGACCATCCCGGCCGAGGACATCGAGGCGCGGGTCGAGCAGGAGGTGAAGCGCATCGCGCCGCAGGTGCGGATGCCCGGTTTCCGCCCCGGCAAGGTGCCGCCCAACCTCATCCGCAAGATGCACGGCGAGAGCCTTCGCGGCGAGGCGCTGCAGGGCGCGGTCCAGGAGGGCGTTCAGCAGCTGCTGACCGAGCAGAAGATCCGGCCCGCGCTCCAGCCCCAGGTCGAGCTGACCGAGGGCTATGAGCACGGCAAGGATGCCGAGATCAAGGTGAGCCTGGAGGCATTGCCCGACGTCCCGGCGCCGGAGATCGACAATCTCGCGCTCGAGCGGCTGACCGTCGAGCCCGACGACAAAGCGGTGGACGAGCAGCTCGAGCAGCTCGCGAGCCAGAGCAAGCACTGGGAAGACGCACCGAGCAAGCATGCGGCCGCGACCGGCGACCTGGTCGTCATGGACTTCGAGGGCGAGGTCGACGGCACGCCGTTCGAGGGCGGCAAGGGCGAAGACATGCAGGTCGAGCTCGGCTCGGGCGGCCTGATTCCGGGCTTCGAGGACCAGCTCGTCGGCGCCAGGGCGGGCGAGAGTCGCGAGGTCAGGCTGACCTTCCCGAACGACTATCCGGCCGACAAGCTGAAGGGCAAGAAGGCGACCTTTGCGGTGACCGTGAAGGCGGTGAAGACCGGCAGCGCGAACAAGGTCGACGAGGCCTTCGCCAAGTCGCTCGGCATGACCGACCTTGACCAGCTGAGGGGCATCATTCGCGACCAGCAGGCGCAGCAGCTCAACGGGCTGACCCGCACCCACATGAAGCGTCAGTTGCTCGACCAGCTCGCCGCGCGGCACGACTTCCCGGTCCCCGACACGATGGTCGAGGCCGAGTATCAGAACATCCTCGCCCAGCTTCGGCACGAAGCCAGCCATGAGGAAGATCCCAAGGCGGCGCTTGCGGAGATCGAGTCCGAGGCCGGCGAATATCGCAAGATCGCGGTCCGGCGGGTCCGCCTCGGCCTGCTGCTGTCCGAAATCGGCGCCGCCAACGGCGTCGACGTGACCGAGCCGGAAATGAATCGCCTGATCATGCAGGCAGCGTCGCAATACCAGGGCAAGGACCGTGAGACCTTCGTCCGTTACATCCAGCAGGAGCCGATGGCCGCTGCGCAGCTCCGCGCCCCGCTCTACGAGGACAAGGTCGTCGACTTCCTCTTCGCGCGGGCGAAGATCACCGATCGCAAGTCGACCCGCGAAGCGCTCGAAGCGGACCTCGAGTCAGAGGAGGGCCACGTGCATGGGCCCGGCTGCGGGCATGACCATGCCGCGGCACCGAAGGCCAAGAAGGCCGCGGCAAAGGGCAAGGCCAAGTCGGCTGGAAAGGACGACGACAAGCTCGTCGCCGAAGCGCCCGCCAAAGGCCCGGTCGAGAAGGCGTCGGCGAAGCCGAAGCCGGCCAAGCCCGTGAAGGATGCGCCGGCGGCGAAGGCTCCCGCTGCCAAGGCCGCCAAGGCCGAGGTCAAGTCCGCGGCGAAGGCGAAGAAGCCCGCCAAGAAGGGCTGACGCCGCTGGATATCGTCCGGGAGGATTTCGACGCCGCGCTCGAATTGCTGCGCGCTGCCGGCTTCCGGATCGACGTCATCTACCCAGCGGACGACCCGCACACGGCGATCCTCAGCAAGGATCGGGAGCGGGTCCGGCTGATCAAACCGGATGCCGAGCCGCTTCCGCAGGGGATGCCGGCGTTCCAGCCGGAATCCGTGTTGACGAAGGCCCGAGCGCCACCGGGGCAGGGCAGGGCGGGCATGCTCTACCGCGACCTCATCCCGGGCCGCCTTGGCGGGCGTTATATCGCCTCGCACATCACGATTCCCGGCGGCGGGCCGGTCGCCGACTGGGTCCATTATCACCGCGTGGCGCTGCAAATGATCTTCGTGCGACGCGGGTGGGTCCGGGTGGTTTATGAGAACCAGGGCGCGCCGTTCGTAATGAACGAAGGCGATCTGGTGCTGCAGCCGCCCGAGATCCGCCATCGCGTGCTTGAAAGCTCGGCCGGGCTGGAGGTGATCGAGATCGGCGCTCCGGCGCTGCACGAGACTTTCGCGGATCATGCGATGGCGCTTCCCGGCGGCGAACGGCCCGAGCGGGTCTATTCCGGGCAGCGCTTTCTCCGCCACGTCGCCGCGGAGACGCCGTGGACACCGTTCAGTGGCGTCGAGGCGCAGGAAACCGCAATGACCTTGGCGACCGCCGGCCTGTGCGATGTGCGCACGATTCGTCCCGGCGTCGCGGGCACAATCGAATTTCCGCCCCACGACGGCGAACTGCGGTTCGGCTTCGTGCTTGACGGCTCGGCGAGCTTGAACGGCAATCCGGTCGAAGCAACCGACGCTTTCGTGATTCGACCCGGCGAGCCCTGGACGCTCAGTGGCATGAGCGCAGACTTCCGCCTCCTTCACGTCACTACCGCGCGGCTCGACGCCGCCACTTGATGCCCTCTATAGCTGGCCGGTCATCTGAGGGGGTCTGCTTGAACGCCGTCGCGTCGCCGAGAATTGCCGTGCTGCTTCCGTGCTACAACGAAGAAGCGGCGATCGCCGCGACCGTTGCCGGTTTTCGCGCCGCGCTGCCCAACGCGAACGTCTACGTCTACGACAACAACAGCCGCGACCGGACCCGCGAGGTTGCCGCGGACGCTGGCGCGGTCGTCCGAAGCGAACGCCAGCAGGGCAAGGGCCACGTCGTGCGGCGCATGTTCGCCGACATCGACGCTGACGTTTACGTGATGGCCGACGGCGACCTGACCTACGATCCGAAAGCCGCGCCCGCGATGGTCGACCAATTGCTTGCCGGCCAGCTCGACATGGTCGTCGGGACCCGGCGGCACGAGGAGAAGGACGCGTACCGGGGCGGGCACGTGCTCGGGAACAGGCTGTTCACGGGCCTTCTGTCGGGCCTGTTCGGGCGCAGCTTCAGCGACATCTTCTCCGGCTACCGTGTTTTCTCGCGGCGGTTCGTGAAGAGCTTCCCGGTGTTGAGCTCGGGCTTCGAGATCGAGACCGAGATGAGCGTTCATGCGCTCGAGCTCAGGATGCCGGTCGGCGAAGCGGAGACCGTCTATGCGGCGCGGCCCGAAGGCTCCCAATCCAAGCTCTCCACCTTTTCGGATGGATGGCGCATCCTGAAGACCATCGTCACCCTCTACCGGATCGAGCGGCCTGTCCTGTTCTATGGAAGCATTGGCGCGCTGCTCGTCGCAATCGCGATCGTGCTCGCCATTCCGCTGGTCATCACGTACGTCCACACCGGCCTGGTACCGCGCGTCCCCACCGCCATCCTCGTCACCGGCATCATCATCGTCGCGGTGCTGTGCTTCTTCGCCGGGCTCATTCTTGACACGGTCACGCGGGGGCGTCGGGAGGTTCGGCGGCTTGCCTATCTTTCGTTAGAAGCGCCCCGGTAACTGTCGCCCATTTGCATCACCACCCACAATTGTGTCGGTGACGTAACACACTCGCTTCCGCCGATTCCTCACCTGGGTTAGCTTCAGCCCGCATAACCACGCCCGACATCGGGCGAAACAGGGGGAATCTATGAAGCGGATGGATACGGCTCTTCGTGCGGGCGTGGCCTTGGTTGCACTCGTCGGCGGCAGCGGCGTTGCCCTGGCGCAAAGCACGCTTCCGCCGCCCGACGTGGTGGCCGGCCAGGCACCGCCAGCGGCCGCGGCACCGGCGGCGCAGGCTCCGGGAAGCAACGAGATCGTGATCACCGGCTCCCGCATCCGCCGCAATCCGCTCGACCTCGATGCCCCGCGCGTCTTCGTCGACCAGTCGGACATCCAGAAGACGGGCCTCAGCGCAATCAACGACGTCCTGCAGCGGTTGCCGAGCTCGGGCGGCGGTGTGAACTCGAAGTTCAACAACTCCGGCAACCTCGGCAATCCGCCAAACGGCGGCGGCGTTGGCGCCGGCTCGGCCCAGATCGACCTTCGTTATCTCGAGCCGGTCCGGACACTCGTCCTCGTCGACGGACTGCGGTTCGTGAACGGGGCGTCCGCGAGCGGCATTCCCGGGACCGTCGATCTCAATTCCATCCCGGAAAGCATGATCGACCGTATCGAAGTGCTGCAGGACGGCGCTTCGACCATTTACGGGTCGGACGCGATCGCGGGCGTCGTCAATGTGATCACCAAGACCAGCCAGAGGGGTCTCGCGGCATCCGCGCAGGTCGGCAGCTATCTCGACCATGACGATGGCTGGACCCAGAACTATCAGTTGAGCTGGGGCAATGGCACCGGACCGACACAAATCGTCGTCGGTGGCAATTACATCAAAGCGAACGGCGTTCTGTCGGGCGACCGCGCAATTTCGGCGTTCCCGAACCCTTATTCGACGAGCTGCACCCAGGGCGGCTGCTCGAGCTTTCCGCTGAACGGCCGCTTCGGCGGCCCGATCTTCGGCCCGTCGTCCTCGGATGATGGTACCTGGACGCTCGCGCAGGCGATTACCACTCGGCCGACGTTCCCAGGCAATTTCCGCGCGTTCGTGACGGCGGACCGGTTCAACTTCGCGCCCTTCAACTATATCGAAATCCCGCTGAAGCGGTACGGGCTGTTCGGCAATCTCGTCCAGGAGCTTGGGGGCGACACGCACTTGCGGATCAAGGCGGTGTGGAATCGCCGTGACTCGATCAACCAGGCGGCGCCGATCCCGCTCGGCATCGGGCCCAACGTGGGCAACGGCAACTCGCTCGATACCCTCACGGTCTCGGCAACCAACCCGTTCAACCCCTTCGGCGTCGACCTGATTCCGAACGATGGTCGGGCGGGCGGAAACTACAACCAAATCCAGCGCCGCGTGATCGAAGCTGGTCCCCGCCACTTCGCACAGCGGGTGAACACTTACTACGGCAGCGCCACTCTCGACGGTCGCCTTGGCGGCGAATGGTACTGGGATGTGAACGGCATCTGGGGCCGCAACAAGGCCAGGCAGACGATGACCGGCAATATCCGGGCGGATAATGTCGCTCAGGCGCTCGGCCCGCTGGCCGGCTGCACCTCGCCGTGCGTCCCGCTCGACCTGTTCGGCACGCCCGGGTCGATTACCCCCGCGATGCTCGATTTCATCGGCTTCACCCAACATGACAAGAGCCAGCAGAAGATCTGGGGCGGTTCGGCCAATATCTCGGGCAAGTGGTTCGACGTTGGCGGCGACGCCCTCGGTCTCGCCGGCGGCGTCGAATATCGGCGCCTGAAGGGCAGCTTCACGCCTGACCCGCTCGTTCAGGCGGGCCTCAGCGCGGATATTCCGGCGCTGGGCTCCTTCGGCGGCTACAAGGTGGCCGAGGTCTATGGCGAGTTCGACGCACCGTTCATCAAGGGCCGCCCCGGCGCCGAGCTGCTCGAGCTCGAAGGTTCGATGCGCTATTCGCACTACAAGAAGGATCCAGGCAGGTCGGGCGTCTCGGCGACCTTCGAGCACACGGTGTTCAAGGCCAACCTCAACTGGCAGCCGATCCGCGCCATCAGATTCCGCGCGTCGTGGGCCCAGGGATTCCGCGCCCCGACCATCGGCGAGCTTGATGGCGACCGGTCGCGCTTCGATTCGACGATCGACGATCCGTGCTCGAGGAAGAGCGCCCAGGCGCAGAACTACCTCAACGATGCAACGGTGCGTGCGAACTGCACATTGCAGGGCGTTCCTGCCGGCGGCGCGACCACCGCGCCGTCTGATCAGCTCTCGGTGGTCACCAGCGGCAACCCGCTGCTCCAGCCCGAGACCTCGGAAAGCTGGGTCTTCGGGGGCGTGGTCAACCCCATTCGCGGATTCACGGCGGAGCTGAACTGGTACAACATCAAGGTGAAAAGCGCGATCCAGGCGCAGGGAGCGCCGACGCTGTATCGTTGCGTTTACACCAACGACCCGCTGGCCTGCTCGAACATCTCGCGCTCGTTCGGCACCGGCGACGTGACCCAGATCCGGGCAACCCTCCAGAACATTGCCGCAATCCGCACAAGCGGCATCGACCTCAACATCGCCTATCGCCGTCCGCTGGCCGGCATGGGCGATATCGGGCTGACCTGGAACAACACCTTCCTGCACAGCTTCAACGTGACCATTCCGACCAGCGGCGCCAACATCGTCGAGCATCGCGCCGGTCAGGAGCTCGGCAGCCCAAGCCAGGGCTATCCGCGCTGGAAGTCGATCGGCGTCATCGACTGGAACGGCTTCGGCTTCGGCGCGACTCTGACGGGCCGCTACGTCTCGCGCCTCAAGGAGATCCTGAACAACGAGAGCCCGCTCAAGTCGCGGTTCTACACCGACGCGCAGCTGCGCTGGAAGCCGAGCTTTAACTTCTTCACGCTCAATGACGTCGAGCTGGCGGTGGGCGTGAACAACCTGTTCAACGTCAAGACGCCCGGCTGCGTCAGCTGCGACACCAACAACATGGACCCGACGACCTACGATAGCCCGGGCCGTTATTATTATGCGCGGCTCAGCCTGAAGGCGTTCGGGGGTCCGCGCGAGGCCGCGCCGGCCTATGTCGCGCCTATGGCTCCGCCGCCGCCACCGGCAGCCGAGCCGGCGCCGCTGCCGCCGCCCCCGGCGCCTCCGCCGCCGCCACCCGCTGCAGCCCCGGAGCGCGGCAAGTAGGTTCCCGATCAACGAGTGGGGCAGGAGGGCGGTCCGGAAATCCGGGCCGCCCTTTCTCAATCCTCCCCGAGCTCGCTCGGGGAGGGGGACCGCCGAAGGCGGTGGAGGGGCCCCTCCGTCAATCCTTGAACCTTTCCAGTTTCACGCCGATGTAGGTTCGAACCACAAAAGAGGATCCCCCGTGCCCGACCACCAGGACATCGTTTCGCAGCTCGTCCCAATCGTCATCGAACAGTCGAACCGGGGCGAGCGCAGCTTCGACATTTATTCGCGGCTGTTGCGCGAACGCATCGTCTTCATCACGGGGCCGATCGAGGACCACATGGCCTCGCTGATCACCGCCCAGTTGCTCTTCCTCGAGTCCGAGAACCCGAAGAAGGACATCTTCATGTACATCAACTCGCCGGGCGGCGTGGTCACCGCCGGCCTCGCGATCCACGACACGATGCAATACATCCGCCCCAAGATCAGCACGGTCTGCATCGGCCAGGCCGCCTCGATGGGGAGCTTCCTGCTCGCCGCCGGCGAGCCCGGCATGCGGGTCGCGCTGACCAACAGCCGGATCATGGTCCACCAGCCCTCGGGCGGCGCCCAGGGCATGGCCGCCGACATCGAGATCCAGGCCCGCGAGATCCTCCGCATGCGCCAGCGCCTGAACGAGCTCTACGCCAAGTACACCGGCCAGCCGATCGAGGAGATCGAGAAGGCCATGGACCGCGACAAGTTCCTCGAGAGCGACGAAGCCAAGGCTTTCGGCCTGATCGACGTGGTGTTCGACAAGCGTCCGGAGAGCGGCGCGGATGAAGGCACTGGTGCGGGAGACGTCGTACCCGGCTAATCTGCACCCCTGCGAAGGCAGGGGCCAGACAGGTTCCGTCAGGAGCCTTCAATGAGCGTAGGAAAGAGGTCCTGCCACTCGGGATTCATCTGCTCGATCTCACTGAGCTTCCACAGCCGCTTCCATTTCTTCATCTGGAGTTCGCGCAACCGAGCCTCCTGCAGATCATCATAAACTGCGTACCAGACGAGCAGCTTGCATTTGTATTTGCGCGTGAACCCCGCAACGACGCCGTTGCGATGCTCCGAGGCGCGCTTCACGAGGTCGTTCGTCACGCCGATGTAGAGCGTCCCATTGCGTCCGCTTGCCATGATATAGACGTATCCCGCCTTCATTCGGCGTTTGTACCTCGGCGAAGGGAGCGGTCTAGGCCACGGCGTCTATCGCGCCCCGACGAAGGCAGGGGCCCAGACTGTGGCGCTTATTGCACCCCTGCGAAGGCAGGGGCCCAGACAGGCTCCGATCCGGAGCCTTCAAGTGTTCGCTTATCGGAAGCTCGGACTTAGCGGACTTGCGCTAGAGCTCCAGTCCGCGCCTGGGCCCCTGCCTTCGCAGGGGAACAGCTTCACCGCGCCGCCATCTTCTCGATTCCGCCTGAACAGCCGCGACCGACAGGACCGACGCTGTCAGGCGATTCAGTCGCGCGATCCACCGGTTCCCCGGCGGAGGCCGGGGCCTAGTTCTGAGAACCAACGCAAAGGGCTCCGAGGCGCCCTTTTCTTTGGATCACGCGGCCATTGGGTGCGCCCCGGGTTGATCCCGGTTGGCCGCGCTGACGTCACCTCGCACTTCGCCCTCTTGACGCTTCTGTGCAAAAATAATAATTCAAAAATCTAGAGATTGATGCATGGAGAGGAAGGAGAGAACGCCATGACGACGAGGGAAACTTTCACGAGGATCAGAAACGCAATCGAGCGTTCGCCACGTAACGCATACGTTGCCGAGCTGCATCTTCAGGCGATCAAATATGCCGACGAGCTTGAGGGGATTACCGGCCGCGAGTTCTGCGAAGGTGTGGGGATTGGCCACTCGTTCGGGACTGAATTCGCGAAAATGCGGAAAATCGCGCCACGGCTGAAGGCGGCTGGCTTAAACGTCGAGCAGCTGTAGCGGTGTCTAATCACCATTACGTGCCCCAATGGTACCAAGAAGGCTTCTTCGAAACGGGCCGCAAGACGCTTGCTTATGTCGACCGGCATCCCCGCCAAGAGACGCTCAGTGACGGTCGAATTATTACCCATAGATCAAAGTTCGACACACCAACGTCTCGCGCATTTTGCGAGTCCGATTTGTACTCAACGTTCTTTGGGAACTGGGTGAATGAAGAGATCGAACGGCGGCTGTTCGGTGATATCGACACGAGGGGTTCAAAGGCGATCAGGGCCTTCTCTGAACGGGATGTAAGTGAGTGGCATCGTCATTTTCAGACGCTGTTTGAATATATCGACATCCAAAAAATCCGCACGCCAAAGGGTCTGGACTGGGTGAAGGCTCAATATCCTTCTCTCACGCAAAATAATTTGATGATGGAGATGCAGGGCATCCGCATGATGCACTGCACGATCTGGACTGAGGGCGTGCGCGAAATCGTTTCGGCGGAAGACTCAGGCGTAAAGTTCATTGTGAGCGATCATCCAGTCACGATCTACAACCACGCTTTGGCGCCTGACGCGCCTTCGTGCGCGTATCCTTACGACCCGGCTATTGCATTGAAGGCGTCGCAGACAATTTTTCCCCTCAACCGCGACTTCTGCCTCATCCTCACAAACTTGGAATATGCCAAAGATCCATCGGCCAATCCGCTCGAAAAGAGAACTTTCGCACGCAATTACCGGGCGTCGATGGTCCGAACTGATAAATTCATTCGGACGCGTAGGCTCACGAGCCGCGAAGTAACTCGCATCAACCACATCCTGAAGGCGCGGGGCCGGCGATATCTTGCGGCTGGTCGTGAGGAATGGCTCTATCCTGAGGCTGCGGTCACCGAACCTTGGTCCGAGTTACGCGAAACGCTTCTCCCGCCCGATGATGAACTTTGGCACTTCGGTGGCGAAATCTATGCCAGGTTCGAGGGCGGACACGTCCATTACCAGGATGCGTTTGGTCGCACCGAAAAACAGCGCGAGTTCTTGGTGAAAGCACCCCCAGCGCGGAAACTCCGGTCGGGGGACCCTTGCGGGTGCGGATCAGGCAAACGGTTTAGCGCATGTTGCATGACAAAGCGCGAAGAGCTGCGCCCAACGTGGCTCGAACGCAGTATTCGTGAACGCAACCTATTCCTTGGGCACGCGATCGTAGACATCCTTGGTCTCGATAAAGGTAAGGACTGGACCGCGGTCCGTAGAGACCTCACCGATGATCAAATCAAGCAAGTCTATGTTCTTTACGAAGCACTTTGGCCCCTTGAGACCGACCTTCTCCATCTCCTGCCGAAGCCGGACGGGCAGGCTCGGGCGATCTACACCGGCTCCATCCACCCGCAGGCGATTTCTGAGTTTGCCCTTGGTGCGAGCCTGTATTTTGGTGAGCTAGTTGTTCAAACGCCCTTTGTTCATAACGGTGTTTTGGCAGAGGACTATAAGCCGGTTGAGCAGCCTCGAGCGTACCGGCATGAATTCTTAAAGACAGTCCTCTTCTTTTTGACGGTCATGCCCCTTGTTGAGGCGGGTCTGATCAATTTGATCCCAGACCCTTGTGACTTCGATTACCATTTGCGCCGTCAGATGATGTCCATGGCCGAGAACCGCTCGCCCTGGCTTAAGTCGCTCATGGATAAAGAGACTCGCGCTCAGGCTCTCATGCAGGAAGACATGAAGCGCAGCCTGATGTGCCTCCCCCGTGATGCGATGAGGACTCAGTTGCAAAGGGCAGTTCCCGAGCTCGTGGGGTCGGAACTTGAAGAAGCGCTGACCGGAATCGAACAGCTGCGAGAACAGGACCCGCTAGCTGTCCTTCAAGAAGACACCCTCGTTGCCGATAAGGGCGGCGGTCAGCTGAACCTCATGAAATTGGCACCAAATTTTGAGATGGCGATGTATCTTGCACAAGCAACCGGCGCTAGCATTGTGACCGATAGCCCAGTTCGTTGGAACGAGATCCAGCGTGCCGCCAGATGGCAGGAGCTCGGTCCGGCGTTCGGCCTGACGGCTTTGGCCCGCAACATTGAGAATTCGACGTTTCGTTTTCCGTCGAATGTTGAAGGCATCCTAGACCTTGCATCGACCAAAAGGCTTGGAGAGTATCCCTCGTTAGTTCGTGAAGCCTTTAAGTACCTTGCAACCCTAAGGGCACGCGCTCCTCGTCCGAACGTGGAAGCCGGCCTAGCGGCACGCTTCTCAAGGGTCCATGGCCCGGCTCAGAACTTTCTCGCTAAAACCGACAGCACTGCAAGGCTAGGTCGGATCTCCTGCGCATTCCCGATAGCAGGCATTCAAGAGAATACGATCAATCGTTTACTGCTTATGTCGAGTTCGGAACACCATCTCGCGAGCGTGCCGATGGCATTTTTTGTCGAAGGAGCAAGCCCGTCACGGGAGTAAATCCCGCGACGTCGATCCGGTCGCTTCGCGCCGGTCGGCCGAGTTTTCGCCGGCTCTACGTCTAAGCTCACGAATGCTGCGCATTCGCTCCCTTAACCCTCGGCGGCGAAAACGCTGTCCTACACCACCCTCGATGAGATAGCTGGTCTGTCGCCCTCAGCAGAAGGACGACAATGACGGCACCCCCCAACAATCTCCCCGCCCGCAGGCCGCGCGCCGACGGCTGGACCGTCGAACGCCAAGAAGCGTTCCTCAAAGCCCTCGCGAACTGCGGCTGCGTGACCCACGCGGCCCGCGCGGTCGGAATGACTCGGCAATCCGCCCACAATCTCTACAACCGCCCGTCCGCTCACGCTTTCCGCCGGGCCTATGACGCGGCGCTCGATTGCTCGCTTCGCCTGGTCGAGGATGGAATGTGGTCGCGCGCGGTTCACGGCGCTCCCCGGCCGATCTTTTACCAGGGCGAGCAGGTCGGCGAATATCGCCACTTTGACGAGCGGCTGACGATGTTCCTGCTGCGCACCCGCCGCCCGCACCGCTACGCGATGCAGCTCAAGCTCGAACCGCCGGCCCCTCTGCCGGGATGCGAGGACAAGGGCCCCGATCCCGACGAGGCGATCGGCGCGCTCGATTTCCACCTCGACGATCTGGAGGATGAAGCCGAGTTGCGCGGCGGCCCCTCCTCGATTGATGGCGTCAACTTCGTCAACTTTGTTGGAATTGACGAGCCACCGAGCGCAGCGACGCCGGCGCGCAGCGTCGCCGGAGCAGCGCGTAGAGATGGCGAGTAGCGGCCGACGGGTCGCGGAGCGAGCCCGATCGACGTCACGGGATTCACTCCCGTGACGGCTGCGCCGCAAACATTTCCCTCGCCCCTTCAGGGGGAGAGGGCAACTCTGCGGAGCAGAGCGGGGAGAGGGGGCCGTCATGCGAGTGAATCGCATGATGACCTCCCCGTCATTGCGAGGAGCCGAAGGCAACGTGGCAATCCAGCCGCCGCCGTGGATTGCTTCGCTACGCTCGCAATGACGATGCAATGTTCCCCTATTGTTCTCGCCGAACAAATCAGATACGCAGCAGCCACAGGCGGGGCTCGGCCGCCGATGCGAGGAGCGGATTGACCGCTTGCATTGACGAGGGAGACAGGGAACATGGCGGCTCAGTTGAAAGTCATCGGCAGCACAGTGGAAACGCCCAGCATGGATCGTCAAAAGGCCCTCGAAGCGGCGCTCGCGCAGATCGACCGCGCGTTCGGCAAGGGCTCGGCGATGAAGCTCGGGAGCCGCGAGAAGATGGAGGTCGAGACGATCTCCACCGGCAGCCTCGGGCTCGACATCGCGCTTGGCGTCGGCGGGCTTCCGCGCGGCCGGGTGATCGAGATCTACGGGCCGGAAAGCTCGGGCAAGACGACGCTTGCGCTGCACGCGATCGCCGAGGCGCAGCGCGGTGGGGGCACCGCCGCGTTCGTCGATGCCGAGCATGCGCTCGACCCGGCCTATGCCAAGAAGCTCGGGGTCGACATCGACGAATTGATCGTGTCGCAGCCGGACACCGGCGAGCAGGCGCTCGAGATCGTCGATACGTTGGTGCGCTCCAACGCGGTCGACGTGCTGGTGGTGGACTCGGTCGCGGCGCTGGTGCCCCGCGCCGAGATCGAGGGCGAGATGGGCGACAGCCACGTCGGCCTGATGGCCCGCCTCATGTCGCAGGCGCTGCGAAAGCTGGTTGGCGCAGTCGCCAAGTCGCGCTGCTCCCTCATATTCACCAACCAGATCCGCGAGAAGATCGGCGTGATGTTCGGCAATCCGGAGACGACGCCGGGCGGTCGGGCGCTGAAATTCTGGTCGTCGGTGCGCCTCGAGGTGCGGCGCATCGACACCTTGAAGCAGGGCAGCGATCCGGTCGGCGTGCGCGTGCGCGTGAAGGTCGTGAAGAACAAGGTCGCGCCACCGTTCAAGCAGGCCGAGTTCGACATCATGTACGGCCAGGGCATCTCCTGGGAAGGGACGGTCCTCGACTCCGGCATCGACCGCAAGGTCGTCGCGAAGTCCGGTTCCTACTTCAGCTTCGGCGACGAGCGCCTCGGCCAGGGACGGCACAACGCGAGCGCGTTCCTGCGCGAGCACCCGGACGTGATGCAGCAGATCCTC
>JAICVC010000003.1 GCA_025935515.1 Sphingomonas sp. | reverse complement strand
CGGGACCCCGACGCGGCGATCGGCGCCTTGAAAGGCGCGCTGATCGAGGAGCTGGACGGCTGCGGCAACCTCGGCCCCGACGAGCTCCGGGCCCAGCGTCGCGCCAAGTTCCTCGCCATCGGCTAGGTCGCGCCAGGAACCTCGACCAGTCATTTTCCGTTCAAAATCGCCGCGCTTTAGTTGCTGCGAAACGGGAAAGTGATCCAGGCCCTATGCGTAGAACCATCCTGTTGCTTGCCGCCGCCGCTCTGGCGATCACGCCCGCGGCGGCGCAGCGTCTCCGTTATCTCAACCCGCAGGACGTTGCCGAAGCGCAGCGCGACCATGCGGAACTGGTGCGCGAGCTTGGCGGCGCCGAGACCGGCCCCCGCGCAACCTATGTCGAGTCCGTGGGCCGCCGGGTCGGCGCCGTATCCGGCATCGGAAATCCCGGCCAGGCGCTGCACTTCACCACCCTCAATTCGGCGGTAGAGAATGCCTTCTCGGTGCCCGGCGGCTACGTCTACATCACCCGCCAGCTGATGGGCCTGATGGAAGACGAGTCCCAGCTCGCGTTCGCACTGGGCCATGAGGTCGGTCATGTCGCCGCAAACCATGCCCACATCCGCGAGCAATATGCGCAGCGCAATCCGCTGGGCGTGTTCGGCCAGATCATCGGGGCGATTTTCGGCCCGGGCATCACCGACGTTCTCCAGGCGCGGGCGCGGCTCGATACGTTGAGCTTCTCGCGGGACCAGGAATATCAGGCCGACACGCTCGGCCTGCGCTACATGCTCGCCGCCGGCTACGATCCTGCCGGAGCCGCCGGCATTCTCGCCGCACTCAGTCGCCAGAGCGCCTTGCAGGCCAGGGTCCAGGGGAGAAGCAACCGCCAGACACCCGAGTGGGCGAGCACTCACCCCCTTAGCGAGAACCGCATGCAACGCGCCCTTGCCGCCGGCCGCGCGACCGGGAGGCTCGGCACCGGCATCCGCAACCGCGACGTCTTCCTGAGGGAGCTTGAAGGGCTTTATGTCGACGACGATCCGGCCCAGGGCGTCATCGAAGGGGCGACCTTCACCCATCCCGACCTGCGCATCCAGTTCAGCGTGCCCCAAGGTTATCTGATGTCAAACGGCACGGACGCGGTGACCATCTCCGGATCGGCGGGCAAGGCGCAGTTCCGCGGCGGCCAGTATAATGGGACGCTTGATAATGCGATCCTGCTCGCCTTCCGCCAACTCACGCGCGGACAGGCGAACTTCCCGGTTCCGCAGCCGCAGCATGTCACAATCAACGGGATGCCCGCGGCGATCACGACCGCGCGCGTGAACACCGATTCCGGCCTGATCGACGCGAGCGTCGCCGCCTATCAGTGGGATGCCCAGCGCATCTATTATTTCGTAATGCTGACGCCGGGCGGTTACGGCGTCGGGCCGTTCGCGCCGATGATCAATTCGCTGCGCCGCGTTACGCCCGCCGAAGCAGCGGCGATCCGCCCGAGGATCATACACATCGAAACGGTGAGGCCGGGCGACACCATCCAGTCGCTCAGCAACCGGATGGCCTATCGCGATTTCAAGGTCGAGCGGTTCCTGTCCTTAAATGGCCTTGCGGCCAACAGCACTTTGGTGCCAGGCCGCAAGGTCAAGCTGGTCATTTACGGGACGCGACGAAGCTGAGCCGATAGCTCAGGGCATATAGGTATTCGCGGTCGAAGCGAGATTGCCCCACTTGCCGCCGACGCCCCCGCCGAGCTGCTGCATGCCGCCGATCGAGGCGACTGCAATCAGTCCGACGATTAGCCCGTATTCGATCGCAGTTGCTCCGCGCTCGTCGGCGCCGAACCTGCGCAAGATCTTTCGGATAGCGCTCACGCCACCCTCCTCTGGTCCACGTCCACGCGGCGGGTTTACGTGACTGAGGGTTAACAAGTCTTTCGACGACTACAGTTAATGGACTTTCAGCTCTTTATTTTGACGTCCAGCCGGCAAAATGCAGAACCTCGAAAGTCTCGACCGTCCGCGCGCCGTCGCCGCGGCTCGCGAAGGCGCTGAGCGCTGCAGCACGTGCGGACTTGCCGACGAATTTCGGGCGCGCGGTCAACAGGCTGGTGGCGCCCATCGCCCGGAGGTCGGCGACCAGCCGGCTCAGAGAAGCATAAGAGGCGGATATGCGGTCGACATCGACCACCGGATCGATGAACCCGGCGTTGGTCAAAAGCGGCGCAAGCGCCGCCGCTTCGATGCGCGGGTGAACATGCGGTGCGGCTGTGCCAGAGGCGGCGTCGGCGGCGCGCATCGCGTGCCGAAGCTGCGGGAGCGTGTCGCCGCCTGACAGCGCGCCGATGAACAGCCCGCCATCGCGCATTGCGTGGCGGATCAGCCGCAGCGCCAGCGGCAGATCGTTGACTGTATCGAGCGTGCCGATGGCGAGCACGAGGTCGTAAGCCGCTTCAGGCGGATGCCACTGGTCCTCGACAATCGTTTCCCCTTTTGCCCCGGCTGAGAACAAGGGGCCCGGATCGCGAACGTCGAGCTGGCCGGCAACGGCCAGCCGACCGGGCCAGGACGCATCCGGACAGCCGATCAGCAGCGCGCGCTCGAACCGCCGCTGCATCAGCGCGAGGCGCTCGAGGCAATCGTCGAAGGCGCGTTGATGAAGGAATAAGTCGGCGCCCGCGCGGGCGGCGCGGTCGCGCCGCAGCGCGCGGAGCTCCATGTCGAAGAGCGCGGGCACTGACACGCTTGTGCGCTGGCCGCGACCAAGCGACAAGACGCGCAATGATTGGCAATGCCGTCCGTGTCGCCGCGCACTGGGCGCTCGATTTCGCGCTGCCGCCGCGCTGCGCCGTCTGCGGGACCATCGTCGCCGACGTGCACAGCTTCTGCGCCGATTGCTGGAAGCAGATTGAATTTCTCGGCCACTCGGGTTGCTCGACCTGCGGGTTGCCGCTGCAGGCCACCGAGGAGACCAGCTGCGGCGTCTGCCTGGCACGGCCGCCGAGGATTGCCCGCACTCGCGCGGCGGTCGCGTACGACGATCTCTCGCGGAGCCTGGCGATCCGCCTGAAATATGGGCGCAAGGTCGCGATCGCCCGGACGATGGCGCGGTACATGGCGCCGCTGGTCGGCGAGGGGGGTGATCGCCTGCTGGTCCCAGTGCCGTTGCACCGGACGCGATTGTGGCGGCGTGGGTTCAACCAGTCGGCGCTGGTCGCGCGCGAACTGTCTCGACGGCTTGGGATCGCTGCCAATCCATTGGCGCTCACACGAATCCGGCGGACGCCGCCGCTCAAGGGGATGAGCCCGCTCCAGCGGCGGAGGACGGTCGCCGGCGCCTTTCGCGTCAGGGACAAATCGGCAATCGCCGGGAAGACCGTGATCCTGGTCGATGACGTCCTGACCACTGGAAGCACGGCGGAGGCCTGCGCTCGGACGCTCAGGCGCGCCGGGGCAGCCCGGGTTGAGCTGGTAAGCTGGGCGCGCGTGGTGAAACCTTTGCAGTTGATGCGTTGATGCGAGTGCCTAACTATCCGGCGTGAAGGACCGACCGTGACCGTTCAAATCTATACCAAGGCGTTTTGCCCTTATTGCTGGCGCGCAAAGCAGCTGCTCGAGGCGAAAGGCGTCAAATATGAGGAGATTCCCGTCGACTATGGCGGAGAAGCGCGCGCGCTGATGATCCAGCGCGCGAACGGACGAAGCACGGTCCCCCAGATCTTCATCCGCGAACACCATGTCGGCGGCTGCGACGACCTGGTTGCGCTCGAGCGCTCGGGCAAGCTGGACGAACTCTTCGGCCAATGACGCGCATCGCGCTTTTTCAGTCGAATACGGGAATCGATCCCGAAGCCAACGCGCGCTCGCTGGTTTTGGCAATCGAGCAGGCGGTCGCGGGCGGCGCGGAAATGCTGTTCACGCCGGAAATGTCCGGGCTTCTCGACCGCGACGCTCAGCGCGCCGCAAAGGTGCTTTGGCCGCAGGACGAGGACCGGGTGCTTGCCGCGGTCCGCGAGGCGGCGGCGCAGCACCGCATCTGGCTCCATGTCGGCTCGCTCGCGGTCCTCGCCGGCGACGGCAAGGTGGCAAACCGCGGCTTCGTCATCGATCGCGAGGGCGAGGTGCGCGCGACCTATGACAAGATCCATTTGTTCGACGTCGACCTGCCGACAGGCGAGAGCTGGCGGGAGTCCAATGTCTATTCCGCCGGCGGCGGCGTCGTGCTGGTCAACGGCACGCCGATCGGCAAGCTCGGCCTCACCATCTGCTACGACCGTCGCTTCCCGGGCCTGTATGCGCGGCTCGCCGAATCCTACGCCGACGTGATCGCCGTCCCGGCCGCTTTCACCGTCCCGACCGGCAAGGCGCACTGGCACGTGCTGCTCCGGGCGAGGGCCATCGAGGCCGGCCTGTTCGTGGTCGCGGCGGCCCAGGTCGGGCATCATGAAGATGGGCGCAACACATTTGGCCATTCGCTGGTCGCCGACCCGTGGGGCGACATCCTGCTCGACATGGGCGAGGAATCCGGCGTCGGCTTCGCCGACATCGATTTGAAGCGGATCGTCGAGGTGCGCTCGCGTATCCCGGCACTCAACCACCGCCGGCCTATCCCCGACGCGGTAAGCTTATGATCGTGTTCGATCTTCAATGCCGGGAGGGGGGCGAGACGTTCGAAGCCTGGTTCCGTTCGAATGCCGACTTCGACGAGCAGCGCCAGGCCGGACTGGTGCAATGCCCGGTCTGCCGGTCGGCCAATGTCGGCAAGGCGCCGATGGCACCGCGCGTGCCAATCAAGGGCGCCGATTCACCGATGGCGAGGCTGGCGGCGTTCCAGGGCGAGTTGCTCAAGAACTCGCGCTGGGTCGGCGACGAATTCACCGACACCGCCCGCGCCATGCACAGCGGCGAGATCGAGCGCCAGCAGGTCCACGGCAACGCCACGCTCGAGCAAGCCAAATCGCTGGCCGACGACGGGATCCCGGTCGCTCCCCTGCCGCTGCCGGTCACTCCTCCGAACCAGGTCAATTGATTGCCGGTCAATTGATTGGTCGCGCGGCTGCCCCTATTCGATGCGCCAGCGACCCCGTAGCTCAGCAGGATAGAGCATCAGATTCCTAATCTGAGGGCCACAGGTTCGAATCCTGTCGGGGTCGCCAGCTATTTGTGAGGGCTGACGGATGGCGACCAAGCAAGAGGACGAGCATCGGCCGGGGTTGGCCGGTCGCATGTTGTTCGAGCACCCGCGTTCGCTGGGAATGAGCTGGGCAGCGCATGGTATTGGAGCGGTGGCAATCGGCGCGAAGCTTGTCGGCGCCGGGCTCGCCTGCCTCGTCCATGCGGTTGTTCCGGGACTCTTCACGCAGACGGCGGGCAAGACCATCACCGGCATGTATGACCATATGAACAAGCGCAAGGCGGGCGCCGCAAATCCGGAGAACTGGCCTGACTACGAAATCTGACCGCCAGGGGGCGGTCGCGATTGTCGGCGGCGGCGCATCGGGAACGATCCTTGCCGCGCAGCTCGCGCGCCGAGGCATCAAGTCGTTCCTGATCGACGGTAGCGGCCGCGTCGGCAAGGGTGTCGCTTATTCGACGACCGAGCCGGCGCACCTGCTGAACGTCCGCGCCGAGGGAATGAGCGCGATCGCGGGCGAGCCCGACCATTTCGCGCGGGCGTTCGCGGCCGATGGAGGGGAGCCGCGGGATTTCGCACAGCGGCGCTTTTTCGCGCGCTATCTCGGTGGGATCCTCGATGAAGCGGTGCGGAGCGGGCACGCGGAAATCGTCGAGGCGACGGCAATGCGCGGGATCCGAAACCAGGACGGATGGCGGGTCGATTTTGACGGCGGCTCGGCAATCGAGACCAAAGCGCTGGTCCTCGCCGTCGGCAACCAGGAGCCGGAACCGCTGAGCGCCTTCGCCGGCATCGGCGACCGCTTCATCCGCAACCCCTGGGGTGAGGCGGCCCGCGCCGCGGTCGAGGATGTTGCAAGCAGCGGAAGCTCGGCGCTGCTGATCGGCACCGGCCTGACGATGGTGGACCTGGTGCTGTCGCTGGATGCCGGCGGGCACCAGGGCAAGATTCTTGCGCTGTCGCGGCGAGGGTTGATCCCCCGTTCTCATGCCGATTTCGACCCTGCGCCAGTCGAGCGGGACGACGTACCTTCCGGAAGCGTCGGCAGCCTGTGGCGCTGGCTGAGGCGCAGGAGCGCAGAGGTGGGCTGGCGGGCGGCGGTGGACAGCCTGAGGCCGCACAGCCACCCGCTCTGGCAGAGCCTCGGCGAAGACCAGCAGCGCCGCTTCCTGCGCCATGTCCGGCCGTGGTGGGACGTCCACCGCCACCGGATTGCGCCGGAAGTCGCCGCGACGATCGCGCGCATGGTCGGCGACGGCCGGCTCGAGATCGTGGCTGCACGAATCGTGACGGTCGACGCGGTTCCCGAAGGACTGAAGGTGGGGTACCGGGGGCGTGGCAAGCAGGACGTGCATGCCGAAACCTTCGCCTACGCCTTCAACTGCACCGGGCCGCTGCATTCCATCGCCCGGTCGAAAGACCCGCTGCTCCGCAGCCTGCTCGACGGGGGCGAGATTCGGCCCGATCATCTCGGCATCGGCATCGAGATCGACGGAACCTGCCGCGCCGGCGAGCATCTATGGGCGATGGGCCCACTGACCAAGGGCCGCTACTGGGAGATCATTGCCGTGCCGGACATCCGCGAGCAGGCCGCCCAGGTGGCCGATGACATCCAGCGGGAGCTTGCCGCATGAACCCGCGGTTCGAGCATGGCGAGCCGGAAGACGGCGACCTCGTCGACGATTCACGCGAGACAAAGCAGGTTCCGGCGGAGGTCAAGGAGGCGATCCGGACCTTGATCCGCTGGACCGGCGACGACCCCGACCGCGAAGGGCTGCTCGACACGCCGCGCCGCGTCGCCTGCGCCTGGCGCGAATATGCCAGGGGCTATGCGGAAGATCCCGCGGTTCATCTCAGCCGAACCTTCGAGGAGGTCGGCGGTTATGACGAGATCGTGCTGCTCAAGGACATCCCGTTCCAGTCGCATTGCGAGCATCACATGGCGCCGATCATCGGCAAGGCGGCGATCGCCTATCTGCCCAAGGACAAGGTCGTCGGGATCAGCAAGCTCGCGCGGGTCCTCCACGGCTTTGCCCGGCGGTTGCAGGTGCAGGAGCGGCTGACCGCGCAGGTCGCGGACGCGATCTGGGAGCATCTCCAGCCCAAGGGAGTCGCGGTGGTGATCGAGGCCACCCATGCCTGCATGACGGCCCGCGGCGTTTCGACACCCGGGGTCATGATGACCACCAGCCGGATGATGGGCACCTTCCGCGAGGACGAACGCAGCCGCCGCGAAGTGCTGGCGCTGATGGGTTACTGAGCGATCCGCTTAGCGATCGGGGCGATCCCGCTGGCCTGAGGATCGCCCCGCGCCCCACCCCGTTTCTAAGGGGCGGTTCATTACATTTGACGGTTCACGCCTGGGGCGATGCCTCCATCCCATGCTTGAGCTGGCTCATCTGGTCGTGGCCTGAGCGGACCGACTGATAACAGCGCTCGACGACCGAGCGGCTCTCGCCGGTGAGCTCGTCGCTGTTGAGCGCCGCCTCGAACTTATCCTTGAGATAGTCCTCGCCGCGCTCGACCTCATTGATGATCGCTTTCTCGTCGCGGCCGGTGATCGCAGCCTTCAAATCCTCGAAGCGCTGGTGCGCCTTGCCGAGGAAGGAGCCGTCGTCCTCGGGGTTGCCGCCGAGCCGGCGGACTTCGGCGCGCAGCTGCTCGACGACCTGTTGCCGCTCGTTGGCGCGCTGGCGGAAGATTTCGCGGAATCGCTCATTGTCGATGTTCTGGGCGCTGTCTTCATAGCCCGTGATGCTGTCGATCGTCGTCGCGATCAGGGTATTGAGCGTGCTGATTTCGGTTGAATGTTCGGCCATCGTCTTCTCCGCTTGCTGGGGATTGGTTCGGAGGGACAACGCTCAACTTCGCGAGGCGATGCGGACCGCCGGTCGAAAAATCATCGCCGTCCGGCCCGAATTGCTGTCAGTCTGCCGCCCGCATTGGCCATGAAGGGGCGAGTCGATGGCACTGACGCGGAGGGCGCTGCTCGAACATATCGGCACGGTTGGCGGGCTCGGCGCAGCCTATCTCGCGATGGAAGCGCTGGGCTTGGCGATCCCGACTGCCGCGGGCGCGGAGAATTTCAAGCTTCCGGGAGGAAGCGGCGACGGCCGGTCCGTCGTCATCCTGGGGGCAGGTATTTCAGGCCTCGTTTCCGCCTATGAGCTGAAGCGCGCCGGCTATCGGGTGACGGTGCTCGAAGCACGCGACCGGATTGGCGGACGGGCCTGGTCGATCCGCAACGGCGACCGCATCGTCCAAACCGGGCGGCCTGACCAGCGCGCGAGCTTCTCGCCCGGCCTTTATTTCAACGCCGGCCCGGCGCGCATCCCGTCCACCCACCGGGTCATCCTCGGCTACGCGCGCAAGTTCGGCGTCGGGCTGGAAACCTTCGTCAACGTCAACCGCAACGCGGGCTGGGATTTCGGCGGCAAGGTCCAGCGCGAACGGCGGATGGTCGAGGACATGCGCGGCCAGCTCGGCGAGCTGCTGGCCAAGGCGATCGACGCCCACGCGCTCGACGGCCAGGTCTCAAAGGACGAATTGGCCGCCGTTCGCCGGTTCCTGGTTCCGTACGCCTCGCTCGACGACAAGGGCCGATATGCACCGGGAGGATCGTCGGGCTGGTCCGTCGACGGCGGCGGCTATGCCCAGGCGCCGGTGCCCTTGCCGCGACTTGCCTTCAACGACCTGGCGCCGTCCCCGGCAGTCACCTTGCCCTACTTGTTCGAGCATATCTGGGACATGCAATCGACCATGCTCCAGCCGGTCGGCGGGATGGATCGCATCGCCCACGCGATTTACCAGCAGGTGAAGCCGTCGGTGCGGCTGCGCTCGCCGGTCACGGCCATCCGGCGTTCCGGCGACCGCGTACGCATCGAGCATGGTCCCGGGAGCCAAATGACCGAGGCCGATCATTGCGTGTGCACGCTCGGCGCCAACCTGCTCGAGAAAATTCCCAACGATTTCTCGCCCGCCAAGAAGGCGGCCCTCAAGGGGGTCAATTACCTGGCGAGCGTGAAGGTCGGCTTTGAGGCGCCCCGCTTCTGGGAGAGCGACGACAACATTTTCGGCGGCCTCGCGTGGACCGATCGTGCCAATGAGAATGTGATCTATCCGTCCAACAACTTCGGGGCCGCAAGGGGCGTTCTGGTCGCGGCCTACGTCGCGGGCTGGACTAACCGGGACAATCCGCAGAAATTCGCCGGCTACGGCAACGAACAGCGCCTCGAGGTCTGCCGCGATTCCATCGAGGCCCTGCATCCCGGCCGCTCAAAGCTGCTGTCCAAGGGCGTGTCGGTCGGCTGGGGGCTGGTGCCTTATTCCGAAGGCGTCGGCGCGCTGTGGCCGGACGGCCCTGGGGGGAATGGGGCACGCGGGGGGCAATATGCCGAACTCCTCAAGCCGGAGGGTCCGATCGTCTTCGCCGGCGAGCATTTGAGCTACCAAGGGCTCTGGCAGGAAGGCGCGGCGCTGTCGGCGCACGAGGCGCTGAAGCTGGTCGCTGCGATGGCCAAGGCGAGCGCCGCCTAGACGCTGGCGCGCAGTCGCTTGCGGCAATAGAAGGTCCTCACCACCGAAGGGGATTTGCGCATGCGCCTCGCCACAGTCTTTGCCATTTCGCTGGCTTTCGCTTCACCAGCGGCCGCCAAGCCGGCTCCGTCGCCCATCGCCGCCGCGGTTGCCGACAGGGCCAATCGTACGCCGGACAATGTGAAGCTCGACGAAGGCCGGAAGCCCGCGCAATTGCTGCAATTCTTCGGTCTTCGGCCGGGAATGCAGGTGCTCGATATGTTCGGCGCCAACAAATATTGGTCGGAGATCATGGCGCCCGCCGTCGGGCCGAAGGGTCATGTGACGGTCTGGCAGGCGGCGCAGTTCCTGACCGACAAGAATCGCGGACCGTTCGAGGAATTTGCCGCCAAGCACCCCAACGTAAACCTGATCTCGAGCCCGTTCGAGGCGCCCGACCTTCCCAAGGGCAAGTTCGACTTCGCCCTCATCAACCTCGATTATCACGACGTCTATTGGGAGAATCCGCAGCGCAAGATTGTCCGGATGGATCCCGACGCATGGCTGAAGACGCTCTATGCCGCGATGAAGCCCGGCGGCATCGTTGGCGTGGTCGACCATGTCGCCGCTCCGAACAGCGACACCCGGGCGACGGTGGAGAAGCTCCACCGGATCGATCCCAACGTGATCGCGGCGGACTTCAAGCGCGCGGGCTTCGTCCTGGTGGGCACCAGCGACATGCTGCGCAACCCTGCGGACGACCATAGCCTGCTGGTGTTCGACCCCAAGATCCGGGGCAAGACCGACCGCGCAGTGTTCAAGTTCAAGAAGCCGCGTTGACCGCTCCCGCGAGCACGTCCCGCGCGGGCGGGAGCAGCTTCCAAGCCTATTACGCGCTGGCCGCGCTGGTCCTCGGGCTGATCGCCGGCATTTTCGCGGGCGAGCTGGCCGAAGCGGTGCGCGACAACGCGCTCGCGGTTGCTTCATTCGTCGGGACCTTGTGGCTCAACGCCCTGAAGATGACGGTCATCCCGCTGGTGGTGGCGCTGCTGGTGGTCGGCATCGCGAGGAGCGCCGAAGCCGCCCAGGCCGGTCGAATCGCCGGGCGCTCTGTCCTGTGGATCGTCATCATCTGCACCGCCTCATCGGTGTTTGGAGCCATTGCCGCGGTCGCGCTGACGCGGACCTTCCCGCTCTCCCATGAGACGGCCCAGCTGCTCCAGGGCGCGCTCGGCAAGGTCGAGCAGACGGCGTCGGGGCCGGTTCCGGGCGCCATGGAATTCTTCAAGGGGGTGGTGCCAGCGAACGTCGTCGCCGCCGCCAACAACGGCGATATCCTGCCGTTGACGGTCTTCGCGGTGTTGTTCGCACTCGCACTCACGCGGATCGGCGCGGACGGGCGCTGGGCCGTCGTCAATTTCTTCGACGCGATCGGCGAAGCGCTGCTGGTGGTCATCACCTGGGTGCTCGCGGTGGCGCCCATCGGCGTGTTTGCCCTGGCCTTCACGGTCGGGTCCGCCGCCGGCGGCGCTGCCTTCGCGGGGCTTGGCCATTATGTCGTCATCATCTCCGCGATCGGGATCCTCGTGACGATCGCCGCTTATCCATTGGCGGCGATGGCGGGCGATGTGCGCATGGGTCGCTTTACGCGCGGCCTGATCGCGCCGCAGACGGTAGCCATCTCGACGCGCTCGTCGCTGGCTTCGCTGCCGGCGATGCTGGACGGGGCCCGTGACATGGGTATTCGCGAAGAGGTCAGCGACGTGACCCTGCCGATCGCGGTTGCATTGTTCCGCGCGACCGGTCCGGCGATGAATACGGCGGTGGCGTTCTACGTCGCCCACTGGCTGGGGCTCCAACCCACGATGGCGCAGATGATCGCCGCGACCGCGGTGGGCGCGGTAATGAGCTACGGCGCGGTCAGCCTGCCCGGCGAGGTCAGCTATATCAGCTCGATCGCGCCCATCGCATTGGCATTGGGGGTTCCGATCGCGCCGCTGGGGCTGCTGGTGGCGGTCGAGATGATTCCCGACATCTTCCGGACGGTGGGTAATGTGACCCACGATGTCGCGCTTGCGACCATCGTCGACCGCGGCAGCCGATCGCCGCCCGAAAGCTGAACGCCCGCTGACCACCGTTCGTCGATTGACCGGCTGACGAAGGGCCTTCGTCCAGTCGCCGACAAGTCGCCGCCCCGCCATCGAGCCAGGCGCGACCGCCTAACGATCGCGGCGCATACGGCCCTTGCGACGCGGGGCAATCCCCTCTCGGTTTCCCCAGCCGCCCCGCGTCGCGAAAAGGGAGAAGTAGGATGTTCAAGACCATTCCCGCGCTCGCCGCACTCGCGATCAGCACCGCACTCGTGGTGCCCACAGTCAGCCAGGCCGCGGAGCGCAATTCGGTGCGCGTTTCCTACGCGGACCTCAATCTCAGGACCGACTTCGGGCAAAGCAAGCTGCAGCGTCGTGTCGCGCATGCTGCGACGCTGGTCTGCGACACCGCCGCGCCGCTCGACCTGAACTTGGAGCGCGAGGTGGCCGGATGCCGCTCCGGTGCAATCTCCGCCGCTCAGCCGGCGATCCTGGCAGCGATTGGCAAGGCTCGCCGGCCAAGCGTCGAGGTGCTGGATACCGCAGCGCTGATCGTCACCGCCCAGTGACCGGCAACCAGGGGCCGCCGCGCATCCACTTCCCCGGACGCGCGGCGGTCTTTTTTTGTGCCTAGCGCCCGGCGATCGCTCGGACGCGGTCCGAATAGAGGCGGCCGACCGGCTGCTCGGTGCTGTCGGCGAGACGCGCGATCCAGCGTCCTGAAGGATTGCGCGTGAATCCGGCGATGAAATCCTTGCGCACGATCGCCGAGCGGTGAAGCCTGACAAACAACTCGGGATCCAGCCCTTCCTCCAGCGCCGCCATCGAATGATGGATCAGCCAGCTTCGGCGGCCGACGTGCAGGCGCATATAGTCGCGTTCCGCCGAGACCCGGTCGACGTCGCGCGCGGCGATCCTGACCAGGCCCGACAAGTCCGAGGCCCAGAATTCCTCGAGCCATTGTGACGCCTTGCCCGGCGCCGGCTGCGCGCTCCGCTGCAGGAGATAGGCGCGGGTGCGGTCAAGCGCGCGCTGCAGCCGGCTGGGATCGACCGGCTTCATCAGATAGTCGACGGCCTCGACCTCGAAGGCAGCCACGGCGAACTGGTCGAACGCGGTCACGAACACCACTGCGGGCGACGGATTCTGCGCCGCCAGCGCCCGGGCGACGCCGATCCCGTCGAGCCCGGGCATGGCAATGTCGAGCAGCAGCAGGTCCGGGTGCAGCGCCTCGGTCAGGTTGATCGCGCTGTCGCCGTCGCTGGCGGTGCCCACCAACTGCGCGCCCTCGGCGCGAGCCAGCAGTAGCTGCAGCCGTTCGGCAGCCAGCGGTTCATCATCGGCAATCAGGACGCGCAGCGGGTCAGCTTCAGCCATTCGTCTCCACCGGCATAGTCAGCGACACCTTGTACCCGCCGCTGGTCATCGGTCCATAACGGCAGCTCGCCCGGCTGCCCCAGCGCGCTTCGAGGCGCTGGCAAACGTTGGCGAGGCCGAGGCCGGTTCCTTCGTGGGTGGCGGCCGGTAGCTCCTCCTTGCCGCCATGCTTCATTCGATTGCTGATTTCGAGCAGCATCCGGTGATTGTCGAGGTGACGCGCCTCGATCCGGATCAAGACCGCCTTGCGGCTTTTCGACACGCCGTATTTGATCGCGTTCTCGACAATCGGCTGCAGCAGCAGCGCTGGAAGCCGGGCCTGCTCGAGCTCCTGCGGAACGTCGATCTCGACCGTCAGGCGATCGGGGAACCGCGCCATCTCGATGTCGAGATAGAGCCGCTGGAGGTCAATTTCCTCGGCCAGGCTGACGTCGGCGCTGGGATCGAGCGACAGGCTGGTCCGGAAGAAGGTCGAAAGTGCCAGCAACATCGTCTCGGCCCGATCTGAGCGCCCGGTCATGACCAGCGACGAGAGCGAGTTCAGCGTGTTGAACAGGAAGTGCGGATTGACCTGGTAGCGCAGCGCCCGGACCTGCGCGGCCTGTGCCGCGCTTTCGGCGTCGGCAAGCCTTCGCTGCGCGCCGAGTGCTTCGGCCTGGGCCTGGTTGGCGATGTAGAAAGCGCTCCAGCCGATAAAAAAGAACAGCCAGGTGACCGCGAAATCCAGCGCGTAGCGTACCCGCTTCATCGGATCGAGCTCGTGGACCTTGGGCATGGTCAGGACGAGCGGCTCCTGCGCCGTGCGCTCGATCCGGATCTGGTTGCCCTGCTCGACCACCGTGAAGCCTTCGCGGGCCTGGAAGCGAAACTCTTCCTTGCTCTCCCGCATCCAGTCCTCGGACATGACCACCAGCCCGCCCAGCGCCAGCGAGCCGAACGCGCAGCTGAGCCCGGCGACGACCGCCTTGCGACGGATATTGTTGCCGCTGCTCCAGGCACTGATCGCGAGATAGATGAAGCAATTGATGACAATGCCGATGCCGACCACCAGCAGCTTGTTCTCGAGGATCGTCCACGGGTCGGAGCCGAGGAACGCGCGGGCGGCAACGGTCAGGGCATAGAACAGCCAAAAGCCGACGATCGACTTGAGCGCGAACGGCCAGTCGCAGAACTTCGTCCGCGCGATCGGTGGGGGCATCATGAGCATTGGCACCGTCATGTCCCAAAACTCCCTTCCCGGAAACCGCCGCTTGCCCGTTGGCAGAACCACTGCCGCTGCCGGTCGAAACATCGCCTATCGCGGAACGCCGAAGCCTCTCTGCTCGTTTCCGGGCTGCAATGTTATACCGATGGAGGTTCGGCTGTGAATGCAGCGAAAGAACGTGATGGCCGCGCGCCCCCGCCGGTGATCTCCGGTCCGCCCGGACGCGAGCTCGAGCGTAAGCTGAAGCGCCACCCCGGCGACCCCGATGCCAAGGCCGACGTCGGCAGCGATGAATCGATGGATGCGTCGGACCCGCCGGCCGCGGCGCAGCCTGGAAGCTCAGACGATCCAGCGCCGTCGTCGGGATTCCCCGAGTAACGTTTAGCGAAGGTAACGGCTGCGTCACAAAAATGCCTCGCCGTTGCAAATAATCAACAATCCACAGTTTTCCGGCGTCTCGCCAATTTCTTACCTAGACGCGGTGACTCCCCTCTGATTCAATCTGAACGGGGGGTGGGACTGTGGTTAAGTTTCTCGAAACCAATAGAGCCGCATGATCCCGCCTGTGGAACGGGAGTCGGAATCATGATTACGCGGACCAGTCAGCCGGCGAGTGGGGCCATGCTGATCTCCGAAATGAAGGAGTTCGCAAGCTTCGCCAAAGCGACCCAGCGCTACATCCGCCGGTCGCTCGATGTGGCCTACGGCCGCCGCGACCCGATCGAATGCTGGGCCCGCGACGAAGGCGAAGCCGCGTCGATCCGCGCCCAGGCCCGTCTCTACAAGCAGCTCGACCATCTGCGGCTGCAGGTGCCGGACGACAGCGGCCTCGACATGATCGAGCCGTTCGTCGGCATGCTGATCACGCTTTCGGCGTTCGATCTCGGGCAGGACCGCTTGCCCAATTTCGCCGCCTACCGCTTCCTGTACGAGCGGCTGATCGGCGCTTCCTCCCGGCCGTGGCTGCCGAGCGCCTTCTGCGCTGCCGCGGCGCTGCCGCACCTACACCCGGACCGCCGCCGGACCCTGCTCCAGTCGATCAGCGAGAGCGCCGCGACCGCGCCAGGCTGGTCGAGCCGCGAGCCGGTGTTTTGGCCGGAGTGGGTCGAGAAGGTCGACCTCAAGGCCGCGGCCTAAACGCTTAGCGTCATTGCGAGCGTAGCGAAGCAATCCAGAAGCACGCACTGGATTGCTTCGTCGCATTCGCTCCTCGCAATGACGGCTAGGCAAGCACCCCCACCGACGGAAAGAATTTCGCCAGCTGCCTGAGGCTGTCCTCGGCATTCTTGTGATGGACGAAGACCACGCCGGCTTCCTCATAGGCCTCGCGGTGCTTTTCCCGGTCGTCCACCAGCACGTCGCCGGGATGCATATGCTTGTGCTTGTCCCGCGCCATGCAGGTGATGATCGGCACGCCGGGGAAATGCTCGGCCGCCCATTCGACCTTCTGCGCGGCCGCCCAATTGCCGAGCGGCAGGCCGGTCAGGATCGTCGGCTTCAAATGCTTGACCGCGTCGAACAACAGCTCAGCGTCGGACATCTTCGGAAGCGTGCCGTAGAAGTTCTTCGCGTTGGCAAGCCGCTTCCAGAATGCCCCCCGGCCGTGCTTCGCGATGAAAGCCTTGGGTTTCATCCCAAGCAGCCGCTGCGTGCCGCGGTCGAAATCGGCGAGGACTCCGTCGGCGTCCAGGAAGAGCCTTGGTTCGGACATCAGAACCGGGCGGGCTCCAAAGTAACATCGATGGGGGCGGGTATCGGCTTCCAGCCCTGATCGCGGATCACGGCGTTGCTCTCCCGCGCTTTCCGCCCGGAGCCGAGCGACCAGGTGATGTGATAGGTCGAGCCGTCCGGGCGGTCGGTCGTCCCGTCGAGCGCCACGACCAGGCATTCGAGACTGTCGCCGTCGTCTGCGTAGCCGACGATCTGCGCGTCGGGTTTGCGCGGCAAAGGCGTTTCGGGTGTCGCGCCGACGCGCAGGGTCACGTGATCGGCGACCACGTTTTCGTACCTAGGGGCGAAGCGCTGAAGCAGCAGGGCGCGCTCATCGCCTGGAAGCTTCCAGCCAGTGACGGTTCCGGGCTTGGCCATGAGACTCCAACAACGTCATGCTGAACTTGTTTCAGCATCCATTCCGCCGATGTGTGCCGCGTTGCTCAAAAAAATGGATCCTGAAACGAGTTCAGGATGACGAGCCTAGCCGCTCGACGAGCCCGCGGGCGAACTCGATCAGCGTGTCGTCGCGCGCGCCCATGATGAGGATACGGTCGCCGGGCTGCGCTTCGGCGATCAGCGCATCGCCGATCTTCGGTCGGTCGGCGAGATGCTCTGCCTGCCTGCCGCGCTCGCGGACTTGCTCGGCAAGCCAGTCGGACCCGCGCACCTTTTCGACCGTGCCGCCCTGATAGACCGGATCGGGCAGGTAAAGCCGGTCCTCGGACGCCATTCCGTCGGCGAGGCTCTCGGCGAGCGGTTCGCCCATCTTGGCGAGGGGCCCATAACCGTGCGGCTGGAACATGATCAGCAGCCGCCCCGGCTGCGCGCGGAGCGTCGCCAGAGTGGCGGCGATCTTGTCCGGATTGTGCGCGAAATCGTCGATGACGGTCACGCCGCCCGCCTCGCCGACCGTTTCGAGCCGGCGCTTGAGACCTTCGAACCGGCCGATCGCGATCACCGCATCCTCGATGCGCACGCCGAGCGAACCAGCCGCGGCGATCGCGCCAAGGGCGTTTGAGGCATTGTGTCGGCCGGGAACCGCAAGCCGAACTTCGTGCCGCTCGCCTTCGGCCTCGAGCGCGAAGGTCACACCGTCGGGCAGGAGCTGAAGATCCTTCCCCATGAAATCGGCGCCCGGGCTGTCGAAGCCGTAAGCGAGGACCTTGTCGGCGGGAACGGTTTCGGACAGCGCCCGCGTCTCCGGGTCGTCGAGGTTGAGCACGGCTTTCCGCGCGCGGCCGAGGAAATGCGCGAACAGCGAGCGAAGCTCGTCCATTTCCTTGTGGTCGAGGCTGATGTTGGTCAGCACCGCGATCTCCGGCTGGTAAAGCGCGATGGAGCCGTCGCTTTCGTCGACCTCGCTAACGAACAGCTCGGGGTCGCCGACCAGCGCGCTTGCGAAAGGCGCGCTCGGCGTGACGAAATTCTTCATCACCGCGCCGTTCATTACGGTCGGCTGGCGATGGCCGGCCTGGAGGATCCAGCCGATCATGCCGGTGACGGTTGATTTGCCGCTCGTCCCGCCGACGGCGACGCTGCGCTGCGCGGAGTTGAGCAGGCCAGCGAGGAATTCGGGCCGGGTGAGGTGGGGCAGGCCAAGCTCCTTCGCGCGCACCACGTCGGGCACCGTCGCCTCGACCGCCGCCGACGTGACCAGGGTCATGCCGTCCTGGAGCCCCGAGCCGTCCTGCGGGAACAGCTGGATCCCGAGCGAGCGCAGATAGTCGAACTTGTGCGGCGTGCGGCCCGCGTCGAGCGACCGGTCCGAGCCCGCGACCTTGGCGCCGCCGGCCCGGACGATCGATGCGAGCGGCAACATCCCACTGCCGCCGATGCCGCTGAAAAACACTGGTGAATCGATCATCAGCGCGGCCCTATTGGGCGGACGCGCGGGGAGCAAGCGGAGGCGATTCGCGGAGCCTGGCGACGAGGCCGGCGAACGCTCGTTCACGGTCCAGTCGCGAGGGTGACGTGTCACCGTGACGTGGTGAAACCGAGGGTTCGTGTACTTCTTTCACTTTGTCACCCTTCGACGAGCTCAGGCCACGCACTTGGCGCGCTTGCATTGCGGCGGCCCAGGGAGAGGCAAAGACCGGATCGCGGCCTTTGAGCGCGTACGCCGATTTGCGGCTCATGCCCGCCTTACGGGCGGCGAGGGTGACAGACCGGCTCACGGCGAGGGTGACAATGAAGGTAACAGCCCCATCGGACGTCCATTCACCGGAGCGGCGTGGACGGCGAGGGCGGGAGAGAAGATGCACGGAAGGCTTTCCTGTCCATTTCGTCGATCGACCGCGCAGTCAAGCACATTCGGGCGCCTGTAGGACAGTCTTTTATCAGATTGGTGGTGGCAGCTTTCGACCCATTGCAGACATTAGGTCCCACTGGCAGACACTTTCCATGTCCACAGCTGTTCGCCTTCTCCTTTGTGCCATTGTCGCAGTGTATCTGACTTGCATTGGAGCACTGTTCATGAGCCCGAATACGGCTTTCATAACCAGCCGACCCTTTGGTGTTGCCGTGCTGGTATTTATTGCCGTGGCCGTCGCATTGCACATGGCCGTTGTTTTTTTGACGCGTTCTTGGGCGGCGTTCGTAGCTTCGGCGGCAAGCATCGTAACCCTTGCTGCCTTATTACTTGTGGCGCTGATGAAGGTGACAGGAGACTCGCTCTAACGGCAGCTTTCCACCCTAAGCGGACATTAGCTCACGGCTTACACGCGCCTCCGCCCGGCCAGCCGGTCCAGCCGGGGCCGTGGACGACGCGCCCCGGCTTGGCGCCAGTGTGCTTGCCGTCGGCGAGGACCTGCACGCCGTTGATGAACACGTCGTCGACGCCGGTCGCCAGCTGCTTGGGCTTCTCGAAGGTCGCGTGGTCCTGGATCTTCGCGGGATCGAACACGACGACGTCGCCGTAATAGCCGGGTGCGAGCCAGCCTCGGTTGCGCGCGCCGATGTTCGAGGCCGGAAGCGACGTCAGCCGGCGGATCGCGTCGGGCAGCTGCGCGACCTTGTCCTTGCGCACATATTCGGCAAGCACGCGCGCGAAATTGCCGTAGGCGCGCGGGTGGCTGCTCGATTTGAGGAACACGCCTTCGGGAACCTCCGATGCCTCGTCCGAGCCGAAGCTCATCCACGGCAAAGCGACCTCGCGCTTCACATTGTCCTCGCTCATCAGGAAATAGACCGTGCCGACCCGGCTGCCGTCTTCGATGACAAGGTCCATCGCCGTCTCTTCGGGGCTTTTGCCGCGCATCTTCGCGACCTCGGCAAGCGTCTTGCCAGTCAATGGCTTCAGCTTCGGGTTCTTGAAAGCGATGAGCAGCACCCGGTCCGGGCTTCCGGCGAGGAGCAGCAGGTTCTCCCAATCGTTGGACGGAGTGCGCATTTCCTTGACCAGCCGCGCGCGCGTCGCGGGGTCCTTCATCCGCTTGATCCAAGCCTCCAGCCCGCCCGATTGCACCCAGGTCGGCATGGCGGCGTCGAGGCCGGTCGCTCCGGCAGTGTAGGTGTACATGTCGGCGGTGATGCGTTGGCCGGCCGCCCGCGCCGCTTCGACACGCGCAATCGCCGCGTCGAGCTTGCCCCAGTTGGGCTGGCCCGCCTGCTTGAAGTGATAGATTTCGGCCGGTGCGCCGGACTCCTTGCTGATCGTCACCAGCTCGTCGATCGCCTCAAGAAGCTTGTTCCCCTCCGAGCGCATGTGGCTGATGTACATGCCGCCGCACTTCGCAGCCTCGCTGGTCAGCGCGATCAGCTCCGGCGTTTCGGCATAGGTCGCGGGCGCGTAGATCAGCGACGAGCCGACGCCGAGCGCGCCGTCCTTTATCGCCTGCCGCACCAGCGCGCGCATGCGGTCGAGCTGTGCGGGCGTCGGATCGACGTCCTTCTCGCCGAGTTCGTGGACCCGCACGGTCGTCGCTCCGACGAACGAGGCGACGTTGGGTGTGACGCCATTGCGCTGAAGATATTCGAGATATTGGGCGAGGCTAGTCCAGCGGATCGGATATTTGATGTCGCCCTGCCGCTTCACGGCGCGCGCCTTCATCGCCGGCGTCAGCGGCCCCATCGAATCGCCTTCGCCCATCACTTCCAGGGTCACGCCCTGCACGGTGTCGCTCATCCCGCGACCGTCGGCGATCAGGCTTTCGGTGGCCCAGCTCAGCATGTTGACGAAGCCCGGCGAGACGGCCTTGCCGGTAGCATCAAGGGTTCGCGCGGCGCTGCCCGGCGCGTGCGGCCCGACATAGACGATCTTGTCGCCCTTGATCGCGACATCGCCGACATAAGGTGCCCCGCCCGAGCCGTCGTAGACGGTGCCGCCGCGAATGAGCACGCTGTAGTCGGCGGGCGGCGGCGCTGCCGATGTGACGAGCAGGCCGGCGAGAACGAACGCGAGCGTGGTCGGTTTCTTCATCAAAGCCCCCTCGAGCGCCGCGAAGCTGCCCCATCCTGATGCGGTGTGCAATGCGATGCGGTCGGCAGTCGCAGCGCAACCCTCCGTAGAATTCCACTTCAACACGACGCGGTTTCGACTAGAGCCACGGCCTTACCCGGAAGTGGAGAGCTCCATGAGAGGCATCACAGTCCTGCTGGTCTCGTTAATCGCCACAGCGCCGCTGGCGGCGGATGCGGCGCCACGAAATCTTTCCGCGGTAATCAGAGCCGCGGTTGCCGATCCGGCGCGGCCCTCGGCCTACCGCGCGGCGGACGCTTATCGAAAACCGGCCGAAACCCTGGCCTTCTCGGGCGTTCGGCCCGGCATGGTTGTCGGCGAGTTCTATCCCGCAGGCGGCTATTTCACGCGCATGTTGAGCGACGTGGTCGGTCCAAATGGCCGCATCTATGGAATCGAGAACGCTGCCTGGGCGGACTCGGCGAGGGACGACAAGGTCATGCTCGCCGAGGGCAAATGGAAGAACGTGTCGATCGACGTCCAGCCGTTCGGCACGGTCAAATTCCCAAGACCGCTCGACCTCGCCTGGGTCAGCCAGAACTATCATGACATGAAGATCGCCAAGTACGGCAGGGTCAACACGGTCGCCTTCAACCGCGCGGTTTACAAGGCGCTGAAGCCCGGCGGGATCTATTTCATCCTCGACCATCAGGGTGCGCCTGGTCTGACGAATCCGCAGATCGAAAGGCTGCATCGGATCAATCGCGACCAAGTCGTCAAGGAAGTGACTTCAGCCGGCTTCAGGCTCGCCGCAGAAGGAAAATTCCTGCGTCGCTCGGGTGACGACCATTCAAAGCCGATCTTCGACCCGTCGATCCGCGGCAAGACGGACCAGTACGCGCTGAAATTCGTGAAGCCGAAGCGCTAGTTCGCGCTCTTCCTCGAACGGTCGAGCATCACCGGCGTGATGAAGGCCAGGCCGACCATTCCGTCCTCGGCCCACTTGACGACGGCCGGAACCAGGAGCCCGCCCTCGAAGCGGACATGGACCTTGGCGCCTGGAGCGAGGTCGGCGGCGTTGCTGCCCATCGCGCCGCCTTCGGAAATGTTCTGCAGCGCGAAGCTGGCCGGCGAGCCCTCGATCAACAGCTGGAGCTTGCGTCCCCTGGCGGGCATGCGCGGGTGCTGGCGCTGGTCGGCCGACGAGGTGGTGCGAGGACGGGGAGCCGGCGAGGGCGCGTCATCGTGCCGCGCCTCGGCGAGCGGAACCGCGGTGCCGCAGAAACCGCATTCGGCGCTCACTCGCCCGATATACCAGTGCGAGCGGCCGCACCCGGGGCAATGGTTTTCCGCATTGGCGCGATAGACGATGTGGTGTCCTCGCTGCGCGAGGCCCGCCGCGAAGGAAGGTGATGCCCGCTCGAAGACCCGTACGTCCGACATGTTCCGCTCCAACCCCTTCTTGCCGAGGCTGCCTCGAGCTTCGGCCCCGATGAGGCTACGCCCCGAGTGATTGCGAAGTGATTACCGCGCGGGCCGGGCGGGCCACGCGACCGTTTACTTCATCTTCACGCTGTCCACGCAAATTGGCGACGTGGGAGTGGGACCGTGGATCGACGCTCGACCTTAGAGGCGGCCCGCCAGCTGGCGAGCAGCCACCTGATCACCAGCTGCGCAGCGCTTGCCGCGCTGTTCGTGTTCATTCCCATCGGGCAGCGGATCGTCGCGGCGATGTTCGACCAGTCGTCGACCGCGCCGATCGACTCGCAGATGACCGTCGCATTCCTGCTGAACATCGCCGTGATCCTGTTCGCCTGGCGCCGCTCGAAGGACCTTCAGGCAGCGCTGGCGGCGAATGAGATCGCCCAACAATCGGCTCACGACAACGCGTATATCGATCACGTGACGGGCCTCGCCAACCGGCGCGAGCTGATGCGCGTGCTTTCGGACGGAGCGCTGCGGGACAAGGGCAGCACGCTGCTGCTGCTCGACCTCGATTTCTTCAAGAAGGTCAATGATCTATACGGTCACGTCGTTGGCGACGAAGTGCTGAAGCATGTCGCCAAGGTCATTCGGACCTGCGCGCCGGAAGGCTCCTGCTGCGCGCGCCTGGGCGGTGACGAGTTTGCGGTCCTGGTTCCTCCGATCGACGGCGGTCTGGTGTCAGAGTCCGTCGCCGACATCATCCGCTCGATCGCCGAACCGCTGACACTTGGCACCGCCACGGTACACGTTTCCGCATCCGTCGGCATTTCGCCGGTGGAACCCGGAATGACCGCTGAGGACTGCCTGCGCCGCTCCGACATCGCGATGTATTCGGCCAAGCGCGCCGGCCGCAATTGCAGGGTCTGGTTCGACCGGCAAATGGAGCAGGAGCTGCTCGCCCGCACGCAGCTCGAGGATGAGATTCGCAATGCCGTCGAGGCGTGCGAATTCGTGCCTTTCTATCAGCCGCAGATGGATCTCGGGACGGGTGAACTCACCGGCTTCGAAGTGCTCGCGCGATGGAATTCGCCGATCAAGGGGCTGCTCGAGCCGTCGGCATTCATGGACGTCGCCGAAGCTTCGGGCATGATCTCCGAATTGTCGCTCAGCGTCATGGTCCAGGCGCTGACCGAGGCCCGCGATTGGCCGGGCCATTTGAAGATCGCCGTCAACATCTCGCCCATCCAGTTCCGGGATCCGCATCTGGCCGAACGGATTCTGAAGCTGCTGACGGAAACAAACTTTCCGCCTTCCCGTCTCGAAGTCGAGATCACCGAATCATCCTTCCTCGAGGACCGCGAAACGGCGCTCGCGATCGTCGAGAGCCTGAAGAACATGGGGGTGACGATTTCGCTCGACGATTTCGGTACCGGCTACGCCTCGCTTTCGCAGCTCCAGTCGCTGCCGTTCGACCGCATCAAGATCGACAAGAGCTTCGTCACGTCGCTGCTGTCCGACAGCCAGAGCGATGCGATCGTGAGCACCATTCTGTCGCTCGGCCGCGCATTGCATCTGCCGATTACGGCCGAGGGTATCGAAGACGCCGGGACCAAGGCGCGATTGTCGCAATTGGGTTGCTCCGACGGACAGGGTTGGTTGTTCGGCAAGGCGGTCTCGGGAAGCACCGTGAGAGCCAGTCTCGGCATTCCCGATGGCGCCAGCAACACCGAGCCCGTCGAAGCGCCCGAGACTCCGGCGAATGAGCGAAGAGATCGGAAGCGCCGCGCGTCCGGAGGTCGGCGCTGACCGCGCGCCCTCCGCGGCACCCATTGCGCCTGCCCCGACTGTCCATCCATAAGCGCCACCGATGCGCATCGCCGTTGTCGCCCCCAGCTGCACGCTGAATCGCGAGGCCGCCGAAGCGATGCAGGCCATTGCCGCCTCGCGTGGCGACTGCGAGCTCGTCATCCACCCGCAATGCTTTGAGAGCGACGGTCACTTCGCGGGGTCCGATGAGATGCGGCTGCTGGCCTTGCTCGAGGTCATGGCCGACCCTTCGGTCAACGCGGTCTGGTTTGCCCGCGGCGGCTACGGCTCCAATCGCATCGCGGAGGCGGTCCTTGCCGACTTGCCGGCGGCTGCCTCGTCGAAGCTCTATCTCGGCTACAGCGACGCCGGATTCCTCCATGGAGGTTTCCATAAGGCCGGGCTGGAGGTCGCCTGGGGGCCGATGCCGCAGGACGTTCTTCGAACGGGCGGCGAGGCGGCGGTCAACCGCGCGCTCGACTGGATCGTGCGGCGCGATCGGGCCGCGCTCGAGCCCGCGCTCGACGGGCCGGCGATGGCGTTCAACCTGACCGTCCTCTCCAACCTGCTCGGAACGTCGCTCGAGCCGGACTTTTCGGGCGTCGATCTGCTCATCGAGGACATCGGCGAGCACCTCTACCGGATCGACCGTTCGATGTTTCACGTCACTGCCAGCCCGGCGGTCCGAAAGGTGCGCCGGCTGCGGCTTGGAAGGGTGAGCGATGTGCTCCCCAACGCCCCCCCCTTTGCCGGCGACGAAACAGCGATCGTCGAACAATGGTGCGCACGGTCAGGTATCCCATTTGGGGGCCGGGCGGATATCGGTCACGACGCTCAAAATCGGGTGGTTCCGTTTCGTTGGAGAAATGACTGAATTTCCCTCTGCAATAGCATTGCAAAGCAGCCCGCTTTGCGCTCTATCCACAGACAGGAACAACAGGAGGGCCACGATGGCACAAGGCGCACGTAAGGCAGGGGGCGGACTGGCCCGCCCGGTTCAACCTTCGGCGGATCTCGCGGCGATTACCGGAAGCGCACCGCTTCCGCGCAGCCAGGTCGTTTCGAAGATTTGGGACCACATCCGCAAGAACAACCTGCAAAACCCTCAAAACAAAAGGGAAATTCTTGCCGACGACAAGCTGAAGAAGGTCTTTGGGGGCAAGGATCGGGTCAGCATGTTCGAAATGAACAAGCATCTGTCGAACCACCTGAAGTAAGTTCGGGAAGGTTCCGGACGACAAGGGGGATCCGCTCCGCGGGTCCCCTTTTTTGTAGACAAATGTTGGCGACTCGGCAGGCGCTCAGCCGCGCCACAAGCCGTCCAGCCGCTCCTGCGTGACCGGATAGCCGAGATGATCCGGGATCGTAATGAATCGCTCGCCCTCGCGCTCCTCGACCCACGGCGTCACCGGCTCGATCGGATGAGCCCGCGCATCGGCCTGAATTTCATCGAACGAGGAATGCTGGGCGAGACGCTCGAGGTTACGGCGCGTGGGGAAGATTAACCACGCCTCGCCGCGCGCGTCGCGGTCCAGAACCTCCGCTGCGCTCGACCAGGCAGCGCCCGCGCATTCGCCCTCGATCACTCGCGGCGCCCACTCCCCGGCGGGGCAGCGCGCGACGAAGAACAACGTGTCGAACCGGCGGACGGCGTGGAATTTAGGTACCCAGCGCGCAAAGGGGATCAGCGCGGCGGCGTCGAGCTCGAGACGGTGGTCCCGCAACACGTCGATGAGGGGAACGTCGGCGACCAGCGCATCCTGAATCTCTTGCGAGATCATCGCATCGGGGATCGGCGACAGCGCCACCGGCACCGCCGTTTCTTCCATCGTCTCACGGATTGCAGCGATTGCTGCGGCCTCGATCCCGAGATCCTCGGCGAGCCGGCGGTCGGCCTCGTCGATCCGGCCGCCGGGAAAGACCAAGGCCCCCGCGGCGAACGCCATCCCGCCCGCGCGTTCGACCATCAGCAGCTCCGGCGCGCCGCCCGGCCGCTCGCGGACCACGATCAGCGTGGCGGCCGGGATCGCGTCGTCGCTCACCGGCCGGCGCGCCGCTTACATGCCGCTGACGTTTTGCTCGTCCGCGTCGGTTGGATTGACAGTGTTGTCGATCGCGGCGTTTTCCTGCTGCATCTGGTTCTGCAGATTGGCCTGGGCAGCCGCCTGCGCGTTGGCCGCGTCCATCGCCGCCTGGTTGGCGAGCTCATTCAGCTGGTCGGCGCCGGGCTGGTTGATCTCGGCATTCTGGACCGCGTCCTGATTGCTGTTGTTGCACGCCGCAAGCGCCAACGCGGCTGTTCCAAGACACGCAAATACCAGTCTTTTCATTGCTTTTTCGTTCCCCAAAAGCAGTTGAGAATTGGTCCCAATAACAGCGGCGAGCTTGAGATTCACCTCCAAAATCCCTATCTAAAGGGAGCCGGGCAACCGGCTATGTCGGTAGACTGTCAGGTGGAATAGGCACTTCGGACCCGGGGGGCAGTACCCCGGCGCCTCCACCATCAACCCCCGCTTTCGCGAGGGCTGTTGATGGGGGCGAAATAGGATCGACGAGTGCAATAAAGGCCCGATTGCCGATCGGTATGGATGCCACCGTGACGGCTCATAACCACAAGTGCCAACGATAACGAGGCGCTCGCTCTTGCCGCGTAACTGACGTCCTAGCGGACTGAAGTTACAAAGCTAAAGCGCGGTCGGACCCCACCGGGCAACAGAAGGGGATTCCAGCGGCACGGGGGACGCCGGGCAACAGAAGTCCCCCACCTTAACTTCTCGTCCGTACTGTTGTTCGATAAGCCTCCCACAAAGGAGGCCTTTTCATATGCGCCGTTTGTCCAAGTTGCTGTTCGCAATCGCTGCGCCGCTGCTGCTCACCGGCTGCCTGTGGGGGCCGGGCAAATTCAAATCGGACTTGGTCTTGCACCGGGACGGAAGCTTCGTCCTCGATTATCGCGGCGAGATTGTTCTGCAGATCCCGCAGGACGAATTTTCGCCGAAGCCGTGGACCGACAGCCAAGCCTATTGCTACGTCGGAAAGAGCTCCCTTCAGAGCCCGGGAACGCTTCCGGTCGTGATTGCTCCTCCGCCGCCGGCGCCGCCAGGATTGGGAACGCCAGCGCCCGCCTATGTTCCGCCGAAGCAGCGCACTTGTACTCCGGCGGAAATCGCCCAGCAGAGGCAGGCGTTTGAGAAGAACCAGGCGACTACGGCCGAAAAGAAGCGCGCCGATGCGGAGAACATGGCCAAGATGTTCGGCATGCCGGGTATCGACGACGCCTCGAGCCGCGAGTTTGCGGCGAAGTTGATGAAATATGCCGGATGGCGATCGGTCACCTACCGCGGCAACGGCGTGTTCGACGTCGACTATCACTTCGTCGGAAGCGCGAAGCAGGACTTCGTATTCCCGGCGCTTCCGGACAATGATTTCCTGATTCCGTTCATCGCGATCAGGCGGCGCGCCGATGGATCGGTTCTCGTGACGGCGCCGGAGTTCGTCGGCGGTACAGGGCCGCTCGGGACCAGGGCTGCCGGATTAGCGGGATCGACGAAGGGTTCGCCTATCTCGCGCGCGAATGGCCGTTTCACGGTGACGACCGATGGCGAGATACTGACCAACAACAGCGAAGACGGGCCGTCGGCGGGACCGCGCGGTCGCGCGCTTCATTGGGATATCGACGCGTCCTCGAAGAAGATCCCCGAGACGCTCATCCGCCTCTAGCATCGAAGCGGTTCCTCGAAGCGCGAGTTGCGCGAACGGGCCGGGCTTGTCAGTCTGCCGTCACGCCATCTCCGGGGGATTGATCCATGCGCCGACCATCTCTTGCCGCCTTGCTCGCCGCGACTGCCTCGATTGCGGCGGCCGCTCCGACACCGAAGGAACAGCTGATGACGCCGCCCGCCGGTGCGCGGCACTACACGATCAGTTCGACCGCCGGGAAGCACGGCGACATCTGGTCGTGGACCCGGCCCGACGGGAAGGTCGCGTATCGCATGTCGATGTCGCTGCGCGGCTGGATCACCGAGGATGACTCGCTGATGACGCTCGGGCCTGATGGCCGGCCCATCGCGATCGCGATCCGCGGCTACACCGACCAGGGGGACGCGACCGAGGACTTCAACGTCGACGGCAATGGCGTGGCGCACTGGAAGACCGTGGTCGATTCAGGCTCGGCGCCGTTCGCCGGCAAGCGTTACAATACCTATGGCGGGCCCTGGCTGACCGGCGAAAAGGACATCGAAGCCCTGGTCAGGGCCGGCGACAAGGGCATCGACCTGCTTCCCAACGGCCACGCGACCATGACCATCGGCCAGTCGGTGCAGATCGACGGCCCGCAAGGGCCGAAGACGGTCAAGCTGGCCTATGTCAAAGGCTACGGCTTCTCGCCGAGCCCATTCTGGCTCGACAGCGACAATCGTTTCTTCGGCAATGCCGGAGTCATCTCGCTGCTTCCCGAAGGCTATGAAAAAGCCGGGCCGAAGCTCAAGGATATCCAGGACAAGGCGACCGCGGCGATGGTGCGGGACATCGCCCACCAGTTCCTTAGCCCGGCCAACCGGACGCCGACGCTGGTCGACCATGTGCTCATGTTCGACTCGGTCGCGGGCCGGTACCTTCCCGACCGCGCGGTGCTGATCGTTGACGGCAAGGTCGCGGCGGTCGGCGCCGGTGGCTCGATCAAGGCACCCGCCGGCGCAACGGTCATCGACGGCCGGGCGAAGACGCTTCTGCCGGGCCTGTGGGACTCGCACCAGCACGTGGGAGGCGACTGGAACCTCCTTCAGAACCTCGCGACGGGCATGACCAATTACCGCAGCCCCGGGACCCTGATCGACGAGGCGCTCGACATCATCAAGCGGCGCGCGGCCGGGGACCTCCTCGCGCCCGACGGCAAAATCTCCGTGATCATCGACCGCAAGGACCCGCTTGCCGCGCAAGGCGCTCTGACCGTCAATTCGGCGGCCGAGACGATCGCCGCGGTCGACAAGGTCAAGGCTGCCGGCCTGTGGGGGGTCAAATTCTATACCTCGATGAATCCCGCCTGGATTGCGCCGGGCGCGGCGGAGGCGCACCGGCTCGGGCTTCACGTCCACGGGCACGTTCCTGCCGGAATGCGGCCCCTCGACGCGGTCCGCGCCGGCTATGACGAAGTTACGCACATCAACTTCATCATGATGCAGGCAATGCCGCAGGAGGTTGTCGACAAGGCCAACACCGCGGCTCGGCTCGAAGGGCCGGCCAAATACGGCAAGGACGTCGACCTCGACTCCCCGGCGATGAAGGCATTTTACGCCGAGCTGGCCAGGCGCGGCACGATCATCGATCCGACGCTCAGCGTCTGGGAGCCGCTGATGACGTCCGATGGCACGACGATCTCACCCGAATATGCGCCGTTCGCCGATATCGCTCCACCCTCCGTCGCGCGCGGCTGGAAGATCGGTGGTTATCCGCTGTTCGGCGGCCTCACGCGCGACGATTTCAAGAAGAGCTTCGACAAGATGGTCGGCGTCGTCGGGAAGCTCCACCAGGCCGGCGTCCGGATCGTCGCCGGCACCGACGGTTACGGCCTCGAGCTCGTGCGCGAGCTCGAGCTTTATCAGATCGCGGGCCTCACCAATCCCGAAGCCATCCAGACCGCGACAATCGTCCCGGCCAGGATGGTCGGAATGGCCGACCGGACGGGCTCGATCGAGCCGGGCAAGACCGCGGACATCATCCTGGTCGACGGCGACGTCTCGAAGAAGCTCGGCAATCTCCGTCACGTCCGCACCGTCTTCCTCGACGGCTACCGGCTCGATGGAGACGCGCTTCGCAAGGCGAGCGGCCTCACCGGCATGCCGAAGTAGTAGTTAGCGCTTCCGGAGCTCGTCGCGGATATCGGTCAGCAGCTCGACCTCGCTCGGAGCGGCCGGCGCGTCCGGCCCTTTGCGCATCGCCTTGTTGGCCGCCTTGATCATCAGGAAGATGATGAAGGCGAGGATCAGGAAGCTGACGAGCTCGGTCACGAACGAGCCCCAGCCCAGCACCGGCGCGCCGGCTTTCTTGAGCGCGGCATAATCGGTCATCGAGCCGCGATAGCCGGCGGGGACGGGGCCGAGCAGGATGAAATAACTCGAGAAATCGAGCCCGCCAAAGATCCTGCCGACGATCGGCATGATGATGTCGTCGGTGAGGCTGGCGACGATCTTGGCGAAGGCTGCGCCGATGATCACCGCGACGGCGAGATCGAGCACATTGCCCTTGGCGATGAACTCGCGAAATTCTTTCAGCATCGCGCCCTCCTGAGCTTTCCGTCGGGTGGGTGACAGTAACGCTGTTGCGAACGATGTGAAGGGTGCCGCGCTAGTGTGCTTTCGCCTCGCGCAGATAGTGGCAACTCTTGCCGCTGCAGATCGAAGGTCCGTGGACAAGCTCGTCGGCGGCAGGCTCGAAGACTTCCATCAGCGCAAGCGGGCTGAACGCCCGTTTCATCTTGGTAAAGTCGCCGTTGGTCGGCCAATGAAAGACCAGCAGGAACATCGCTAGCGCGGCGACCGGGATCTGCATCCGCGGCGCAAGCCCGAACATGTTGCGATTGTCTTCTTCGCGCCATTCGGCGTAGCGCTGGCTCTCGGCGCAAAGACGGCGGAACTTGTCCCAGTCGGTTAGCATCATCGTGAAGGTCAGCCGCTCGGGCGCTGGATCGCCCCGAGCGATCGATGGCGCTGCCGGTGCGGCGGGCACGACAACCGGCGCGGCGGTCCATTTGCGGCCGAAGCCCCCGGCGGCCGGCTTGAGGCTCGGGCCGGTTTCGCGGGTGTCGCGACGCAAGCGCGGCGCGCCGAGCATCGATCCGGCGAGCGCGGCGATGGCCTGGTGCCGTTCCTGCGCGTGCTCCGCGGCCTCGCTGCGGCACCCCGCGAACAGCATCGCGTCGAAATTCTCGCTGTCCTTGACCGCTCCGCCGCCATGGATCTTGCGAAGCGCGTCGAGCAGCGCTGCCGGGTCCTTGGTCGCACGCACCGCCTCGCCGTCGGCGATCTGGTCGCGGGCGAGGGCGATGCCGCGGTGCGCCCAGCGGCTGATACGCAACGCCAGCATGGTCAGGCCGCCGCCAAGCAGTGACAGCAGGAGCAGCCCCGGCCACACCAGGAAATAGAAGAGCTGCCGCCAGTCCTCGATGCGCAGGACGTTATGGGTCTGGAAGCGCAGGGCGCTGCACATCCAGGCGTGCGCCGCGGCGAGCGTGCGGGTGTCGTGATTGCGAAGGTGCGCGCATTCGTGGGCGATCACCGCGCCGAGCTCGTCGTCGTCGAGGCTGTCGAGTAGCCCCCTGGTTACGATGATCAGCGCGCTCTTTCCGGTCGCGCCGCAGGACAAAGCATTGGGCACTTCGGTCTCGATGACCGCGACCCGCGGATCGCGGATTCCGAGCGCGGCGCACTGGAGCTCGACAATCCGCCACAGCCGCGGCTCGAGCTGCCGGTCGACGAGACGGCTGCCCAGCGCGTCGCGGACCTGGTCGGCATGACCGAAGTAAAAGTGAGCGAAGACGGCGGCGCCGGCCGCGCTGACCGGCAGGAAATAGCGGGCGAGATAAGCGAGCGGATGCACGAAGACCGTGTGCGCCGGGTCGAACATGATCGTGAAGAATGTCAGCACCAGCGCACCGAGCAGCTCGACGGCCAGCATGAACCCTCCGAACATGAGGAGCGTCAGCCGGTCGTTCCGCCGGGCCTGGGTGACGAAACCGCGAACCGCCATCGTCGTTCGCTCGGCCGTCCTAGAATTTCACCTCGGCCGGCTGCTCGTAATGCTCGCGCGGGCCGGCGATGGTGAAGAAGACGCGCTTCTCGATGCGCGCGATCCAGCCGACCACGTTCGACGGGAAGGTGCGGCGGGTGCCGTTCATTTCCTCGACCGACAGATTGTAGAAGCTGCGCGCCGCGTTGAGCTTGTCCTCGATCCGGACCAGTTCCTGCTGGAGCTCGCGAAAATGCGAGGATGCCGCGATCTGGGGGTAATCCTCGGTGACGCTGAACAGGGTCGCGAGCGACTGCCCGAGCTGAGCTTCTGCCTCCACCTTCTGATTGCCGACGGCGCGCATCGCCATCGCCCGGGCGCGGATGACATCGCCGAGGACGCTGGCTTCATGCTTCATGAAGCCTTTGACCGCTTCCACCAGCGGGGGAATGAGGTCGTGGCGCTGGACCAGCAGGGAATCGATGTCCGACCAGGCGGCATTGCAGCGCTCGTCGAGCTTGGCCAGCAGGTCCTGCTGGATCCAGAAGGTCGCCGCGAGGATGATTGCGACGCCGATGGCGAGCAGAATCTGCCAATTCTCCACAATCCACGCAAACAAGTTTGCTAGAAACACCTCAGCCATGCCCGTCCCTTTCGACCCTCTGCGCCCAGTAATTTGCCCCAGCCGCCGTTAAATTTGCATTACCGCCGACGGGCCAGCGCGAGGCAAAGCCGGGCCAGTGTGTGTTGCGCGGATAGGACAGCTTATTGAATCTGAACGGCGGTAAATCTACGTATGCGCGCAACCACCGTTGGGAGGGAATGATGACTGCAGTTCGCCGCTTTGGTTTGCTCGCGCCGCTGGCCGCCTTCAGCCTCGCCGGCTGCGGGCTCAACAGCGTCCCCACCGCCGAGGAACAGGTCAACGCTGCCTGGGGTAACCTCCAGGCCGATTATCAGCGCCGTGCCGACCTCATTCCCAACCTGGTTGAAACGGTGAAGGGCTACGCCAAGCAGGAAAGCGGCGTCCTGATCGCCGTCACGCAGGCGCGCGCCGAGGCCGGCCGTGTGCAGCTCGCCCCGGGCGACCTCGATGACCCGGCCAAGGTAAAGGCCTTCAACGATGCGCAGGGCCGGCTGACCCAGGCCATCATCCCGCTGCAGCGGCTGCAGGAAGCCTATCCGGACCTCAAGTCCAACCAGAACTTCCTGGCGCTGCAGGACCAGCTGGAGGGCACCGAGAACCGCATCAACGCATCGCGACGCGACTACAACGGCGCGGTCCAGGCTTATAACACCCGCATCCGCACCTTCCCCGACGCGATCGGCGCGAAGGTCTTCTACGGCGCCAAGCCCAAGGTCCCGTTCGAGGCTGCAGCCGCGGCGCAGGAAGCGCCCAGCGTCAATTTCAACGCGAGCTAAGTCACTGAACCGTCATCGCGAGGAACGCAGCGACGTGGCGATCCAGAGGCGCATCCTGGATTGCTTCGCTGCGCTCGCAATGACAGTTCTGCTCTGCTTGGCGGGCCCCGCTGCGGGGCAGACGTTCCCGGCCAACAACGGATCGCCGGTCGTCGACCAGGCGGGCATCCTGCGGCCCGAGCAAGTCGCCGAACTGAAGTCGAAGGCCGAAGCGCTTTACGCGCAGAGCGGGCGGGCGTTCGCAGTCGCGACAGTCAAGAGCCTCGAAGGCTATCCGGTCGAGGATTATGCCTACCGCCTCGGCCGTTACTGGAAGCTCGGCAGCGCCAAGAACGATGACGGCGTCCTGCTGCTGGTCGCACCGGCTGAGCGCAAGGTGTCGATCGCCACCGGCTATGGCGCCGGCGGGTACATGACCGACGCCATGTCGGGGATCATCATCCGCGAAGCGATCCTGCCGCACTTCAAGCAGAACCCGCCCGATTACGGCGGCGGGATCGAGGCGGGCGCCGACGCAATCATCAAGCAGATGAGCCTGCCGCCAGAGGAAGCGCAGAAAAATGCCGCGTCCGCCGCGCAGGCGCAGCAGCAGCGCGAGCGTTCGGGCGGCAACCCGCTGCCGATCATCTTCTGGGTGTTCGTGATCGGCTTCGTGATCCTGTCGCAGTTCCGCCGCGCGGTCGGGCGCCGTTACCGCACGCGCCGCGGCGGGATCAGCCCATGGGTGATCCTGTGGGGGCTGAACGAGCTGAGCCGTGGTTCGCGCCGTGGCGGCTGGGGCGGAGGCTCTTGGGGAGGGGGAGGCGGCTTCGGCGGCGGAGGAGGCGGCGGCTTCGGCGGCTTTGGTGGCGGCGGCTTCGGCGGCGGCGGAGCCTCGGGCTCATGGTGATGCGGCTGTCCGTCGCCGATCACGAAAAGATTTCGGCTGCTATCGCCGCGGCGGAGGCAAGCAGCAATGGCGAGATCGTCGCGGTCGCGACGCCGATCAGCGATCCCTATCACGACGTCGGCCTGCATTGGGCGCTGATCCCCCTGTTCGCGGTCCTGGCGTGGGCCGCTTGGCGGCCGACGGCGCTCGCCTGGTGGTACAATCTGCTGCTTGGCGGCTGGCAGCCCGATCCGACGCTCAGCCAGCTGCTCACGCTGCTGATGGTGTTCGCGGCGCTGAAATTCACCGTTGCGCTGCTGATCATGAAATGGATGCCGCTCAGGATCGCGCTGACCCCAGCCGCGACCAAACATCGCCGGGTCCGCCGCCGGGCAATTGCGATCTTCAAGGCAGCCGCCGAACGCCGCACTTCTGGACGCACCGGAATCCTCGTTTATCTGTCGATGGCGGAGCGGCGCGCCGAGATCATCGGCGATGAGGCGATCACCAAGGTTACCACCCCCGAGACCTGGGGCGAGGCGATGGCCGCGTTGCTGGTCGAAGTGAAGCAGGGCCGCGTCGGGGACGGGATTGTGGCCGCGGTCGAGCGGGTCGGGGCGGTGCTGGCCGAACATTTCCCGCGCTCGACGAGCGACACCAATGAAATTCCGGACAAGCTGATCGAGCTATGAACCTGGACGACCTGCCTCCACTGGAGGTCATGTGGCAAGGCAAGTTCGTCCGTGCGCTGCGCCGCGGAAAATGGGAATATGCCGGCCGCACGGGCGGCATCCGCGCGGTCGTCATCCTTGCCGAATATGAGAGTAAGGTAATCCTGGTGGAGCAGCCGCGAGTGCCGCTCGGTTGCCGCTGCATCGAGCTTCCCGCGGGGCTGGTCGGCGACGACGATCCAGCCGCCACGCCGGAAACTGCCGCAATCAAGGAGCTAGAGGAGGAGACCGGGTTCACTGCCAGCCATGTCGACCGGCTCGGCGACTTCTATGCCTCGCCGGGAATGCTCTCGGAAAGCTTCACGCTGGTCCGTGCCCACGGCGTCCGCAGGATCGGGGAGGGGGGAGGAACCGATAGCGAGGACATCACTGTACATCTGGTGCCGCGGGCGGAGATTCCGAACGTCCTCGAGGAGAAACGGGCCGAGGGCCTGGGCGTCGACGTCAAGTTGCTGTTGCTGCTCAACTTCTAGCGGCCGTTCGTCGAACGAGCGGTTGCGGTTCGGCGCCGCCCTCCCCATTGACCGGCCATTCCAACTCGAGGGATTTCATGAACCGGATTTTCCTGCTGGGCTGCGCCGCCGCAGCCTTTGGCGGCGACGCAATCGCCGAAACGCTGCCAGCAGCGCTCCCAGCTGCCGCACAAACCCCGGCGGTTGCCACGCCAAACGTCGTGGTGCCCAACAACCCGCTCCTGGGTGAGTGGACCGGGCCGTACGGCGGCGTTCCGCCATGGGATAAGGTCAGGCCCGAGCTGTTCCCCGGGGCCTTCCAGTTCGCCATCGACGAGCAGCGGCGCGAATATCTGGCCATCGCCAACAATTCGGCGGCACCGACCTTCGAAAACACCATCGTCGCGATGGAGAAGGCGGGCCAGCGGCTCGACCGCGTCGGTACGCTGTTCGGCGTGATGACCAGCAATGTGACGACGCCCGAATATCAGGCGCTTGACAAGGAATGGTCGCCGAAGCTCTCGGCCGCGCAGGACGAGATCACGCTCAACCCCCAGCTCTTCCAGCGGATCAAGGCGGTCTATGACGCGCGTGCAAGCCTTCCGGCCAAGGAGCAGCGGCTGGTCACGCGCTACTATGAGTCCTTCGTCCGCAACGGCGCCAACCTCGATCCGCAGCAGAAGCAGCAGCTCACCGCGATCAACCAGCAGCTCGCCAAGGCCTTCTCGACCTTCAGCGAGAAGGTGCTGGCGGACGAATCCAAATATACCGTCGCCACAGCGGCGCAGCTCAACGGTGTTCCCGACGACGTGAAGAACGCTGCGCTGGCATCGGCCAAGGAGCACAAGCTCCCGGCCGGCCAATATGCGATCATGAACACGCGCTCGGCGGTCGATCCGATCCTGACCTTCGCCGACAATCGCGCGCTCCGCGAGAAGGTGTGGCGGGCGTTCGTTAACCGCGGCGACAACGGCGACAAGAACGACACCAATTCGACCATCGCCGAGATCGTCAAGTTGCGCGCGGACCGTGCACGGCTGCTCGGCTATCCGAGCCACGCCGCGTGGCGGATGCAGGACACGATGGCGAGGACGCCGGACAACGCCATGAGGCTGATGATGAAGGTCTGGCCGGCGGCGGTGGCTCGAGTGAAGGAAGAGGTCGCCGACCAGCAGGCGCTCGCCAACAAGCGCGGCGACAAGATCACGATCGAGCCGTGGGACTATCGTTACTACCAGGAGAAGGTCCGCAAGGATAAGTTCGACTTCAGCCAGGAAGAGGTGAAGCCGTACTTCGAGCTCAACAACATCCTGAAAGGCATGTTCTGGGCCGCGGGCGAGCTCTACGGCTACGATTTCAAGGAGAATACGGGCTCGATTCCGGTCTTCCAGCCCGACGTGCGGACGTTCGAGGTGACCGATCGCAACGACGGCCATGTCGTCGGCCTCTGGTACCTCGACACCTACGCCCGCACCGGCAAGCGCTCCGGCGCGTGGCACAATGCCTATCGCGCGCGGATCGGACTCCTCGATCAGAAGATCGTCCTCAACTCCAACAACAACAATTTCACCAAGCCGAGCCCCGGGCAGCCGGTGCTCATCAGCCTCGACGACGCCGAGACGATGTTCCACGAGTTCGGGCACGCGATCCATTATTTGACGGTGGACGTCCGCTATCCCAACTTCGCGGGGTCGCAGCGGGACTTCGTCGAATATCCGAGCCAGGTGAACGAGAACTGGCTGCTGACGCCAGCCGTCCTCAACCGCTTCGCCAAGCACTACCAGACGGGTCAGCCGATGCCGCAGGCGCTGGTCGACAAGATCGAGAAGGCGAACACCTTCAACCAGGGCTTCGCGACGGTCGAATATCTCTCCTCGGCGATCGTCGACATGATGATGCACACCGACCCCAACGGTGTCGCCGATCCAGACAAGTTCGAGCGCGAGGCGCTGGCGAAGATCGGGATGCCCAAGGAGATCGTGATGCGGCACCGCCTGCCGCAGTTCAATCACCTGTTCTCCTCGGACGCCTACTCGGCCGGCTATTATTCCTACCTGTGGTCGGAGACGATGGACGCGGACACCTGGGCCGCGTTCGAGCAAACCGGTAACGTGTGGGACAAGGCGACGGCCGAGCGTTTCAAGACCATCCTGCTGGCAACCGGGAACGAGACCGATCGGGCGGAGGCGTATCGCCAGTTCCGGGGCCGCGATCCGGACGTGTCGGCGCTGCTGAAGCGCCGGGGATTCCCGACCGACTGAGGTGAACCGGAAGGGGCGGAGACGCGTTTCTCCGCCCATGACCCGCATCCTCCATCTTTCGGACCTGCATTTCGGCGCCCATGACGATCGCCTCGTCGAGGCGGTCGACTGGCAGGCGGACCAGCTCAAGCCCGACCTCATCGTCATCAGCGGCGACTTCACGCAGCGTGCGCGGACCGAGCAGTTTCGCGACGCCTGCGCGTTCCTCGACGGGCTTCGCGAGCGGGGCCACGAAGTGCTCGGCGTGCCGGGCAATCACGATGTTCCACTGTACGACGTGTTGCGGCGCTTCCTGTCGCCGCTCGCGCGCTACCGGCGCTTCATCGACGATACCTTGTGCCCGTTCATCGAGCTTCCCGGCGTCGCGGTGCTCGGCATCAACACCGCCCGCTCGCTGACGTTTAAGGACGGGCGGATCAATCAGGACCAGGTCGCTTTCATCAGCGAAACATTCTCGCGCACGCCGAGCGAATCATTCCGGATCCTGGTCACTCACCATCCGCTCTTCGCGCTCCGGATCGGCGACGAGGTGGAGCGCGCGATCGGGCGCCAGGAACTGGCGCTGAACGCGATCGAGGACTCGGGCGTCGACATGCTGCTCGCCGGTCACGCGCATCATGCGGTCAGCCAGGATGCCGGCGATCTGGTCACCCGCGCCGGCGGCGTGCTGGTCGTCCAGGCCGGCACCGCGACGTCGACGCGCGTCCGCGAGCAGGAGCAGAGCTTCAACACGATCGACATTGTCGAGGGCAGCGCGACCATCACGGTTCACGCCTGGATCGGCGAGGACTTCAAGGCGAAGGACGCGCAGCGGTACGATTGGCGCGAGGGCCGATGGGTACTCCGCAAAACAGCCGAGCCAGCGCATTGAATTTGACCGCCGCGCTCGTCTAGACGCGGAGCATGGCGCTTCCGGAAGGTTTCGATCTCGACGAATTTGTACGGCGCGCCTTTGCCGAAGATCTCGGCAAGGGCGGCGACGTCACGTCAAAGGCGGTGATCGCCGAGGATGCCCGCTTCGCTGCGGAGATGAATGCGCGCCAGATGATCGTCGTCGCCGGACTGGAAATCGCCGCAGCATTCTTCCGCGTGCTTGATCCCGACGTTCATCTCGAGATTCTCGCAAATGATGGCGAACGCGTTGAGCATGGCCAAACGCTGATGCTGGTGAGCGGCAACGCGCGCGCAATGCTCGCCGCGGAACGCTCTGCGCTGAACACGCTCCAACACCTGTCGGGCATCGCGACGATGACACGGCAATATGTCGACGCCATCGCCGGAACCGGCGCGGTGCTGCTCGACACGCGCAAGACCATCCCGGGCCTGCGCGTCCTCGAAAAATATGCGGCGCGGATGGGCGGTGCGCAGAATCATCGGATGCGGCTCGATGATGGCGTGCTAATCAAGGACAATCATGTCGCGGTCTGCGGCGGAGTCGCCGAGGCCGTGCGCCGCGCGAAGTCCGCCACTACCGGGCTTCAGGTGCAGGTCGAGGTCGACCGGATCGATCAGATCGAGCCGGCGCTCGCTGCCGGCGCCGACCGGCTGCTGCTCGACAACATGGACCCGGCCAAGCTGCGCGAGGCAGTGGAGCTTGTCGCCGGCCGGGTGCCGCTCGAAGCCTCGGGCGGAGTGACGCTCGGAACCATCCGCTTTCTCGCCGAGACCGGCGTCGATTTCATCTCGGTCGGCCGCATCACGCAGTCGGCGCCTGCGGTGGATATCGGCCTCGATTATTCGCTCGCCTGAACGATAGTAGGCAGGCTTATCGATTCCGAACCGCAACGTTCACAGCGGCGACAGCTTGGCAGGCGTAATTGCGCCGCCAGATGGCCGCGAGTCCTTCCCAGGCGGCCGAAATCGAGGAGCGTTCCGATGATCAGGAAAATCGCACTGGCATTGTCCGCAGCCGCGCTGGTCGCCATTCCCGCCGGCGCGGAAGCCCGCGGCGGATATTATGGCGGGTATGGCTACGGTTACCCGGCCTACGGGCACAACTATGGCTACGGCGCTCCATCCTATGGCTACGGCTATCCGGCCTACGGCAATTACGGTTCCGGCTATCCGGGCTATGGCTACGGGAATTACGGCTATCCGGCGTATGGCTACAGCAACTACGGCTATTCCAACCGCTATTATCGCAACGGCTACCGTTGCACCGCCCCGCTTGGCGGAGCGGCCATCGGCGGAGTTGCCGGCGCGGCCATCGGCAGCGCGATCGGCAGCAACGGCCATCGCCGCTATCGCTACAGCTATCGCCATCGTGGCGGCAGCACCGACGGCGCGATCGCCGGCGCGGTGATCGGCGCGATCCTCGGCGGGGCCGTCGCCTCGCAGCAGTGCTGAAGCCACGACAGCAAAAACTGTCTCACGCAGCGGGGCCCCGGAACCAACCGGGGTCCCGCTTAATTTTTTAGCGCATTGCCGGCCAAGCGTCCCTATATGGGCGCGGCGAATGGCGCAGGGGCGCCTGGGAGACGGATTTTGTTCAAGGGCCTCCAGCCCATCCTCTACGGCGGCCGCGAAGTCTGGCCGCTGATCGAAGGCGGCAAGGGCGTGTCGGCCACCAACCATGCCAGCAGCGGCGCCTGGGCGGCGGCCGGCGGCATCGGCACCGTCTCCGCGGTCAACGCCGACAGCTATGATCCCGAAGGTCGGATCATCCCGCAAATCTACGCGGGCCTGACTCGCCGCGAGCGTCACGAAGAGCTGATCAAATATGCCGTCGACGGCGCCGTCGCGCAGGTCCAGCGCGCCTACGAGATGGCGTCGGGCAAGGGCGCGATCAACATCAACGTGCTGTGGGAAATGGGCGGCGCGCAGCGCGTGCTCCACGGCGTGCTAGAGCGCACCAAGGGGCTCGTCAGCGGGGTTACCTGCGGCGCGGGCATGCCCTACAAGCTGAGCGAAATCGCGGCCTCCTACGGCGTCAATTACCTGCCGATCATCAGCTCCGCGCGCGCGTTCAGCGCCTTGTGGAAGCGCGCTTATCACAAGTCCGCGGAATGGCTCGCCGCCGTCGTCTATGAGGACCCGTGGCTGGCCGGCGGCCATAACGGCCTGTCGAACGCGGAAGACCCTCGCGCACCGCAGCCGCCGTATCCGCGTGTGAAGGCGCTTCGCGACACGATGCGCGAGCATGGGATCGCCGACAGCGTTCCGATCGT
>JAICVC010000143.1 GCA_025935515.1 Sphingomonas sp. | reverse complement strand
GTGGATTACCGTCGTATGGTCGCGTCCGCCGAAACGGCGGCCGATGTCCGGCAGCGACTTGGGCGTCAGCTGCTTCGACAGATACATCGCGACCTGGCGCGGGCGCGCGACTTCGCGGGCGCGGCGTGCCGATGTCATCTCGGCCTTGCGGATGCGGTAATGCTCGGCGACCTGGGTCTGGATTTCGTCGATCGAGATGCGACGCTGGTTGGCGCGCAGCACGTTCGCCAGCACTTCCTCGACGAACGCCACGTCGATCGTCCGGCCCGTCATCATAGCATAAGCGCCGATACGGTTGAGCGCGCCTTCCAGCTCGCGGACCGAGCTGGTCACCCGGCGGGCGAGAAAGTCGATCACCGGGCGCGGCATGTCGACGCCCGGCAGCGCCTCGAGCTTGGAGACGATGATGTTGAAGCGAAGCTCGTAATCGGCCTGATTGATGTCGGCGACGAGGCCCCACGACAGGCGCGAAAGGATGCGCGGCGCGATGCCGTCGAGGTCCTGCGGAGCGCGGTCCGAGGTGATCACCAGCCGTCGGCCGGCGGTGATGATCTCGTTCATCGTGTGGAAAAATTCCTCCTGGGTCGAATCCTTGCCCGCGATGAACTGGACGTCGTCGATCAGCAGCAGGTCCGCGTTGCGCAGCCGCTGCTTGAACCCGATCGTGTCGTTCTCCTTCAGCGCCCGGATGAACTCGACCATGAACTTCTCGGCCGACATCGAGACGACTCGCGCGCCGCGGTTGCGGGCGAGGAAGGCGTGGCCGATCGCGTGTAGCAGGTGGGTCTTGCCCCGGCCGGTGCCGCCATGGATGAACAGCGGGTTGAAGCTGACCGTCGGCGAGGTGGCGAGGGTCCGTGCGGCGGTCGCCGCAACCTCGTTCGCCTTGCCCACGACGAAGGTCTCGAACCGGTAGCGAGGATCGAAGTTCGGCGCGTTCGGGTCGCGCTCGGCCGGTGCTGGAGTCTCTTCCAGGATCAGCAGCGGGGCCGGGCGCGGCGCGTCTGCGGCAGCCATTACCCGCACATCGCGTACGACCGGCAAGACGGTTTTCCACGCGAGCGTCAGCCGTTCGCCGAAATGCGAGCGCACCCAGTCGGCCATGAACTGGCTCGGCATGACGATGTCGAGTGTGCCGCCGTCGGGCTCGAACGCGCCGAGCTCGGCCGGCTTCAGCCAGCCGTCGAAGGTGCGTGCGCCAAGATCGCGGCGAAGTCCTGTGCGGATGGATTCCCAGGCCGCCTCGAGCGGCGCGGCAACCTGCGCCGGGGCCGGCTCAAGTGACGCATTCGTCCCACCCGCTTGCACTGCTCTGCGCCTCCCTCGTCAACGCCCCCTGCAAGAGGCAAACGGATCCCGCTGCCCGCGAAGCGAGTCGCGTGCCCTGGGTCTCTTTTCTCTCTTGCCCCCGGCGCGGATTCGCGCCCGGAAACGCCTTTTTGGGAGCCTCCGGGGCGGCTTGCAAGTGCCGTTTTTTTACAACAGCGAAATAATGAGACTTGACATAGGAAACCGGCCAAAACTTTGAAAATTGGCGGTAATCCGCCACTCTCATAGTTAGCGTCTGGTTAACCGGCGCGCGAATCGCGGGAATTGCTGCATTTTTTCGAAGTTCCAAAAACGGGACCGCCGCCGGGCGCTCCCGCGGCCCAGCATACAGCTCGTTTGGGACGGTTTTTTAGCCGAGCGAGGCAACCCGCTTGGATAGCCGGGAAAATTTCCGCGCGGCCGTGTTCTTGTGGATAACGCCGCGAGCGACACCGCGCGACATCTCCGGCTGGACCGCTTTCAAGGCCTCGGCAGCTTCCTTCTTCTTGCCCGATTCGATCGCCGACTCGACGGCCTTGATGAAGGTCCGGATGCGGCTGATTCGCGAATGATTGATCGTCGAGCGCGTCGCGTTGCGGCGGATGCGCTTTTTGGCCTGCGCCGTATTCGCCATTCTATTCCTCTTGGCTCAATGAAAAACGGCGCGGCCTTAAGGCTCGCACCGGAAGCGGCGCTCCCCTACCCTCATGCAGGCCTGAGGTCAACGCTGGCAGCGGGGGCAATAGAAGGTGGAGCGGCCGCCCTGGACGATGCGCTTCACCTTTCCGCCGCATGGGCAGGCGCGATCTTCGCGGTCGTACACCGCGAAGCTCTTCGAGAAATAGCCGAGCTCGCCGTCGGGCGAAGCAAAATCCCGCAGCGTCGAACCGCCCGCCGCGATTGCTTCGGCAAGGACATCCTGGATGGCCGGAACCAGCCGTTTGAGCCGTTCCAGCGAGACCGAGCCGCCGGCGCGCGTCGGGTGGATTCCAGCCCTGCGCAGCGCTTCGCAGACATAGATGTTGCCAAGCCCGGCGATGATGCGCTGATCGAGCAGCAACAGCTTGATCGGCGCGGACCGCCCGGCCAGGCGCCGCTTCAGTTCCTGCGGCGTGATGTCGAGCGGCTCCGGGCCCAGCGCCTTGAATGGGGGCCATTCCGCCAGATCATCCGTCGACACCAGGTCGACCGAGCCGAAGCGCCGCGGATCATTGAGCGCCAGCCGGCTGCCTTCCTCGGTCTCGAGCAACAAATGGTCGTGCTTTTCGAGCTTCGTGTGATTGATCCACCAGCTTCCCGACATGCCGAGATGGAAGACCATCGTGTCGTCGCGGTCGGTATGAATGAGGCCATATTTGGCTCGGCGGCCGAGGCCGGTGACCTTTGCCCCGGTGAGCCGCTGGCCGAGGTCGACGGGAAATGAGCGCCGCAAATCCGCTCGCCGGGCCTCGACGCGAACGATGCGTCGGCCTTTGAGCACATGCTCAAGGCCGCGGACGGTGGTTTCGACTTCGGGTAGCTCGGGCACCGGCTGTCATTGCGAGGAACGCAGTGACGAAGCAATCCGTGTTGCTTCGCTCCGCTCGCAATGACGAAAAGAGACGGCTAGAGCCGCTCACCCATGACGGATCAGGTCAATTTCGGCGACGAGCTGGTCAGCCCCGAGGAGAAGACGCGGCGCGTCGGGCAGGTCTTCAGCTCGGTCGCGCGCCGCTACGACGTGATGAACGACCTGATGTCGGGCGGAATGCACCGGCTGTGGAAGGACCGCTTCGTGACCCGCGTTAAGCCGCGGCCGGGCGAGCACATCCTCGACATGGCCGGCGGCACGGGCGACGTCGCCTTCCGCATGGCTCGGCGCGGCGCGCGGGTCACCGTGTCCGACATCAACGCGGAGATGCTGGAGGTGGGCAAACAGCGCGCCGAGCGGCGGCGGCTGACCGGCCTGAGCTGGAAGCAGGAGAATGCCGAGCAGCTGAGCTTCGCCGATGCGACGTTCAACGCCTACACCGTCGTGTTCGGCATCCGGAACGTGACCGACATCCCGGCTGCGCTCCGCGAGGCGCATCGGGTGTTGAGGCGCGGCGGGCGTTTCTATTGCATGGAATTTTCGTCCAGCGACTGGCCGGGCTTTTCGAACCTCTATGAAGCTTGGGCGACAAACGTGATCCCGCGCATCGGCAAGGCCGTTGCGGACGACGAGGAAAGCTACCACTACCTGGTCGAAAGCATCCGCCGCTTTCCAAGGCCCAATGCCTTCAAGGCCATGGTAAGCGAGGCCGGTTTCGTCCGCGCTGCAGCCGAGCCGATGCTCGGCGGGCTGGTCACCATCCATTCGGGCTGGAAAATATGACGAACGACAGTTCGCCGTACCCCTGCGCAGGCAGGGGTCCAGTCCGGGAAAAGAAGATTCTGGGCTCCTGCCTTCGCAGGAGCACAGGCGAGTGACCACCTCGGTCACCCATTTGTGGCGTTTGTTGAAGTGGGGACGGACGCTGGCCCGGCACGGCGCGCTGCGCGGGATCGAGGAGGACCCGCTGACTCCGCCGCCGGTCCGTCGCCTGGCGCGGATCGCCCGGTTCGGCGCCCGGATTCCGCCGACACCCGATTATGCGGCCGCGTTGGTCGCCATCGGCCCGGCGGCGATCAAGCTGGGCCAGGCGTTGTCGACCCGGCCCGACCTGGTCGGCGAGAAGGCTGCCGAGAACCTGTCCCAGCTCCAGGACGATCTGCCGCCCGCGCCGTTCGCCAAGATCAAGCAGACGATCGAGAGCTCGTTCGGCGGACCGCTCGAAAGCCTTTTCGCCGAATTCAACGAAGTGCCGGTCGGCGCCGCCTCCATCGCGCAGGTTCACCGCGCGGTCACCACCAATGGGCGGGAGGTGGCCGTCAAGGTGCTGCGGCCGGGCATCGAGGAAGAGTTCGCCAAGGCGATCGAAACCTACGAATGGGCGGCCGCGCATGCCGAGGCTTATGGCGGCGAGCTGGAGCGGCTTCGCCCGCGCCTGGTCGTCGCGCAGTTTCGCGTGTGGACCGCTCGCGAGCTCGACCTCCAGCGCGAGGCCGCCTCGGCTTCGGAACTGCGCGAGAACATGGTCGCGGAGCCCGGCTATTATGTGCCCGAGATCGACTGGCGTCGCACGGCCCGGCGCGTGCTGACGCTCGAATGGCTCGACGGGATCAAGCTCAACGACCGCGAAGCGCTGATCGAGGCCGGACATGATTGCCAGGCGTTGGCCGCGACCTTGGTGCGCGCCTTCCTCCGCCAAGCCGTGGTCGACGGCTTCTTCCACGCCGACCTTCATCACGGAAATCTGTTCGCGCTTCCCGACGGACGCATCGGCGCGATCGATTTCGGAATCATGGGCCGGATCGACCGGCGCGCACGGATATGGCTCGCGGAAATCCTCTACGGCCTCATCACCGGCAATTACCGCCGCGTCGCGGAAATCCATTTCGAGGCGCAATATGTCCCGCCGCACCACAATGTGCAGGAGTTCGCGACTGCGCTGCGGGCCGCGGGCGAGCCGATCCGCGGGCTCCCGGTCAAGGACATCTC
>JAICVC010000108.1 GCA_025935515.1 Sphingomonas sp. | reverse complement strand
TCGCCGTGCAGCAGCATCGGTTGCCGATCGTCCGCGTGCTGCTCGGCCAGGGTGCAGATCCAGACCGCGCCGACCATGCGGCGGGTTATTCAGCGCGGGACTACGCGACCCGCGACCCGAGAGCGCGTGAGATTCTCAAAATGATCGAAACCAAGAAAGCGAAGGCGGCGGCGTCCGCCGCTAAGTGAGATCGCCGAGCGAAGGATCGACCTGGGCCGCGAGCCGCCGAGCGGCGCGCCTGGCGAACCGCAGCAGCTCCGATTTGCGCCGCGCCGGCGCCAGGGGCCGGTGGATCGCCTCCCGCACTACCGCCGCGTCATAGCGGTCCGCGACAATCAGCCCCGCCGCACCCGGCAGATACCGCTCTTCCTCCAGGATGCGCGCCAGGTGCGGCGGCACCGCCCAGTAGAAACGGTCGCAATAGTCAAGATAGTCGAGCCACTTGCCGTCACCGAGCAGGTCGGCCCTAGCGACCTTGATCTCGACAATGGTGAAGCCGCCCTTGCCGTCGATCGCCATCAGGTCTGCCCGGCGGCCGTTGGGCAGGGGCATTTCGCACACCGCGAACAGGTCCTGACGGCAGAATAATCGCGTGACCCCGCGCGCGACTTCGGCGGCGATCGGGGATTCGTCGGTGAAGCAGAGAGACTCGGGCTGGGTGGCCATGCCGCTGGTTAGAACAAAGCGTGGCCAAAAAGAAGCGGGCGAACCCTAAAGCCCGCCCGCTGCCCGCCCCGTTTGCGTAAAAATCAGCGGTAGAAGATGTGATTGCCGATCGACGCCACACGCTTCATGCGCCAGCCCGGCGAAACGTAGCGCGCATGGAAGAAAAGCGCGTCACCGACCGCCGATTCCTTCAAATCCTGGTCGACGATCTTGGCGATCGCGACCGCGGTCTGCCACTGCTTGCTCGAATGTGGCACGCTCGGCAGCGAGCGGCCGTGGACGAACGAGAACTGGCCCCGCTGGAACAGCACGCCGCAATAGGTGCTTGGAAAACGGCCGCCACGGTCGGCGCGGTTGGCGATCACCTTGCCGACGGCCAGCTGGCCGGCCAGCGGCTCGCTCTTCGCTTCGAAATAAATGCCGGTGGCCAGGCATTCGAGCTCGCGGCTTCCGGCATCGGGACCGCGCAGCTGCGCAACCATCGAAACCAGGTCGCCGGCGGGCTTCACGGCAGGCTCGACGGCCGCCTCATCAAGATCGTTCTGGGTGTCCGCCCCTTTCGGTTCGGACAGGGTCAGTTCGGCCTGCGGGTCGAGCAACTGGGGGACGGCGACCTCGGGAAGCGCCGCATTCGCGGCGGGTAGCAAGGGCTCTCCCGAAGGTCCGGCCTGGGCCGGAGCAATAATCGTCGCGGTGAGCGCAGCAATCATCAGCAGCGCTGAGCGAAAAGAAGCCAACATTCTGACCGTTGAAAGTGCGGTGAACCTACCGAAGTCGTGCGCCTATACTTCGTCAATACTTATCGAAGCGCCCGTGGTGATTCCCCGTCTCGCGTGGCATTCCTTGCAATCGATGCGCAGGAATGCCCCCCGCTCTTGTTATCGAGCCGATGTTTCACTCCGCCCGGGCGACGGTCAACCCACGGAGGTCGTTTCAGCGATGAACCGTTCGGGCTCCGCGATATCCAGTTCGATTGCCCACAAATCCTCGTCGAACCGTGCACGCCGGGCGAGGAAATCCGCGATTTCCTCGGAACTCGCCGATTCGGCGAGTCCCGCCCGGTCCCATCGATAGCTGCCGTCCAGGTTCAGGATCCGCTCCAGCGCTGCGACATGCACCCCGCGGCTGCTGACGAGCAGGAGCAGTGAACCGCGCTCCGCGTCGCCTTTCTTCATTACTGTCGCGAAACCGCCCTCGGCACTGACCCGGCGCATCAGCCCGGCGACCTCGACATGGGTTGGCAGGCGGTCGGTCAGGCGGCGTCACGCTCGTCGGCGCCCATCAACACCGCCGCCAACGCATCTCGGCTACGCGCGCCGCGCAAACGTTCCAGGGTCGCGATGTCGCGAGTGACGCGGCTGATCGAGGCGAGCGCTTTGAGATGCTCGGCGCCGGCATCGGGCGGCGACAGCAGCAGAAAGACGAGATCCACGGGCCGGCCGTCGATCGCCTTATACTCCACCGGCTCGCTCAAGCGCGCGAACAGGCCGTAGATCTGCGGAAGGCCGTCGGTCTTGGCGTGCGGGATTGCGACGCCCTGGCCGAACCCGGTCGACCCCAATTGCTCCCGCTCGTTGAGGTCCGCGAGCACCGCCGCGGGATCGAGGCCGAGCCGCTGCGCCGCAAGTTCGGCGAGCTGTTTCATGAGCGAGCGCTTATTGCCGCCGGGAAGAGCGGTCTTGATCGCGTCACAATCGAGGAAATCGGCAAGCTGCATAAGCATGTTACTCGAGACTGGCGCGACCAGGCGCACCATGGTCGCTCGATGTTCCAAATGGGCTCAGTCGGTATGCGGCTCAACCCAGCCGATATTTCCGTCTTCGCGGCGGTAGATCATGTTGAAGTGGCCGGTCGCACTGTTCCTGAACATGAGCGCAGTCGTGTTCCTGAGGTCCATCAGCATGACTGCGTCGGATACGCTCGATTCGGGGATGTCGACGCGAGTTTCGGCGACGATCGCGGGAAAGTCGGCACCTTCGCCGTCGCGGCCCGCACCGGAGAAGATGGTGTAGCCGGCGTTCTCGACATAGGCCTGCGCGGCCTCGTCGACCTTATGTTCCTTCAAGCGGTTGGTATAGCGGCGGAGCTGCTTTTCGATCCGGTCGGCAGCGCCGTTGAAGGCCATTTCGGGCTCGCGGGCGCTGTAGGAAGCTTTGAGCACGACGCCTTGCACGACGGGTGCGACGATGTCGCACGTATAATCGTTGTTGGGGCCTCGGCCGAAGGTCACGTTCGCTCCCACCCCCCTCGAAAAATATTTTTCGGTGATTTCGGAGACCCGCCGCTGAGCGTGCTCGCGCAGCGTATCGCCGGTGTCGACCTGATGGCCCGCGACCCGTACGTCCACTTTGCCCGCCTCCTTAAGTCTGGCGCGCGCTTAGGACCGCGCCGAACCCTGCGTCAACCGGCCGCTAGGGGATGGCCGCGAAGCGTTCCCAAAGCGGGTTGACCAGCTTGGCAATAAACGCGCGGTGGCGCTCTAGTTCCTCGGCCAATGGGGCGTGCGGGCGCGGCGGACGCGGTTCGCGGACGATGATTGGCCGCGCCGATTGGCGGACCGAAACGGTGCCGGCCTCGGCCACCAGGCCGAGCCCGATCTGACGGCCGCCGGTCAGCTCGACATAGACCTGGGCCAACAACTGCGCGTCGAGCAAGGCGCCGTGCTTGACCCGATGGCTGCGGTCGATCCCGAAGCGCATGCACAAGGCGTCGAGGCTGTGCTTGGCACCGGGATGCCTGGTGCGCGCGAGCGTCAGGGTGTCGACCATCCGCTGCATCGACACGGCGGATCGGCCGCATTGCGAAAGCTCGAAATTGAGGAAGCCGAAATCAAAGCCCGCATTGTGTGCGACGAGCGGCGAATCCCCGAGGAACTCGAGCAGCTCGTCGACCGTCTCGGCGAACCGCGGCTTGTCCGACAGGAACAAATTGCTGAGCCCGTGCACCTCCTGAGCCTCGAACGGCATGTCGCGCTCGGGATTGAAATAAGCGTGAAAGGTCCGGCCGGTCTCGACGCGGTTGACGATTTCGATGCAGCCGATCTCGACCATCCGGTCGCCGCCGGCGGGGTTGAGCCCGGTGGTTTCGGTATCGAAGACAATCTCACGCATCGACACGAATCTATCGGGCGCGGATTCCGAGACAAGCGAGAATGTCCGCGACCTGGCTTTCAGTTGTGGATAGGTCGCTGCCGGTATCGATCACAAAGTCGGCCTGCCGCCGCTTCTCTTCGTCGGGCATCTGGCGCGCGAGGATGGAATCGAACCTCGCGGCCGTCATGCCGGGTCGCGCGAGCACCCGCCCCCGCTGGACCTCGCGCGGCGCGGAAACGACTACCACCTTGTCGAACTCCTTCGCGCCGCCGGTTTCGAACAAGAGGGGGATTTCAAACACCAGCGCGGGCGCTCCCGGGTGCTCGGCAATGAAGCGTTCGCGCGCTTCCCGGACGGCGGGATGGACGATCTGTTCGAGCGACGCGAGCTTGGCCGGATCGCCGAGAACGATATGTGCAAGGCACTCACGGTCGAGCGTTCCGCACCGGACGGTTCCGGGGAACAGCTCGCCGATCCGTTCGACCAGGCGGCCGCCGGGCCCCTGCAGCTGGCGGACGACCGCGTCGGCATCAAATACGGCAATGCCGGCGCGTTCGAACATCCTCGCGACGGTCGATTTGCCCATGCCGATCGAGCCGGTGAGCGCGATCCGGATCATGCGAGCAGCAATCCGCGCTCGCGAAGCGCGCCCAAAAGCGGGATCAGCGGCATACCGAGGATGGTGAAGTGGTCGCCATCGATGTGATCGAACAATTGCACCCCGCGCACCTCGAGCCGGAAGACTCCGACAGTGTAGCCCACGGCGGGCCATTCGGCATCGAGATAGTCGGCAATGAAGGCATCGGAGAGATCGCGCACCTGAAGCCGTGCGGATTCGACATGACGCCAGTCGATCTCGCCACCATGAACGAGCGTGACCGCGCTGGTCAGCTGCATCTCCTTGCCCGAGAAGAAGCGGAGATGCTCGGCGGCTTCGTCGCGGCCGCGCGGCTTGTCGAACAGGCGGCCGCCGGCGCAGACCACGCTGTCGCTGCCGATCACCCAGTCATCGCCGCCGACGCTGAGCGCCTTCGCTGCCGCAAGCTCGTAGGCGATTGACGTCGCATCGGTCAGGCGGGCCTTCACCGCACCCTCATCGACGTTCGGTTTTACCGCCCGATATTCGACGCCGGCCGAGTCGAGCATCTGGCGGCGGATGGCGCTTGTCGAAGCGAGAATCAAAGCCAACGGAACAACCTTGTGGAAAAGCAGCGGGATGAGGCTAGCCCGGTGCTGGGGACCGGCTCAACCGGCCATTTGCCAGCAATCTCGCAACCGCTGTTCGAAGTTTCATCCACGGGGACAGATTCAATCCCCAGGCTGTGAATCATGGGATGAAGTCGGCGAGACTCGCGACACTCGTTAGAGCCCGACCACAGCGGCTTTGTTGGCAATTTCGGAAGCCACGCCTAAACCCCGCTGTCCCCCGACCAATCACAACATCAACCTTCTTCTAAATATATATAAAGGAAGAATAGAGGGTGGCTTCGAAGCCCGCCGACCCCGCGAACTCGCCAGCCGACAAGCCGTTGCTTTCCGTCCTTCGCGGAGGGCGGCGCGACCCGGTGCCGATGTGGATGATGCGCCAGGCCGGACGGTACCTGCCGGAGTATCGCGAGCTTCGGGCAAGCCAGGGCGGCTTCCTCGATCTTGTTTACAACAGCGACGCCGCGGCCGAGATCACGCTCCAGCCGCTGAAGCGCTTCCCCAGGCTCGATGCGGCGATCCTCTTCTCGGACATCCTCATCGTCCCGTTCGCGATCGGCCAGAACCTTACCTTCGTGGCCGGCGAGGGACCGCGGCTGACCCCGACCTTGCTCGCCGGCGAATTCGACGAGCTGACCGCTTATCCTGCCCGGCTGGATCCAATCTACGAGACCGTGCGCAAGGTCAGGGGCGCGCTTCCACCCGAGAAGACGCTGATCGGCTTTGCCGGCAGCCCGTGGACGGTCGCGACCTACATGGTTGCAGGCCAGGGCAGTCGCGATCAGGCCGACACGCGGCGGCTGGCCTATGCCGATCCCGCCCGGTTCGGCGAGCTCATGGCGCGGATCGAACAGGTCACGCTTGAATATCTGTCGGGCCAGGCGGAAGCCGGCGCCGAGGCGCTGCAATTGTTCGATAGTTGGGCGGGCAGCCTATCGCCGGAGCAGTTTGAGCTTTGGGTGATCGCCCCAACTGCTCGGCTGGTGGCGGCGCTCAAGCAGCGACATCCGTATGTTCCGGTCATTGGCTTTCCCAAGGGCGCTGGCGGCAAGCTGGCGGCTTATGCGCGCGAAACTCGCATCGATGCAGTCGGCTTGGACGAGACGGTTGATCCGCTCTGGGCGGCGAGGGAGCTACCCGAGGCGCTGCCGGTGCAAGGCAATCTCGACCCGTTGGCGCTCGTCGCAAGCGGAGCGGGGCTCGATACGGCCGTCAACCGAATCCTTGACGCCTTCGCCGGCCGTCCTCACATCTTCAATCTCGGGCACGGCATCTTGCAGGATACGCCGATCGCCGAGGTCGAGCGCCTGATCGAACTGGTGAAGGGGGGCAAGTGAACGATTTCACCGGCTGGCTCGGTCTCGCCTATCCGTGGGTCAAGGCGGCGCACGTCACCTTCGTCATCTTCTGGATGGCCGGCCTGTTCCTGCTGCCGCGTTTCTATGTCTATCACCAGCAGACTGCTGTTGGATCGCCCGAGGATCGGGCGTGGATCGAACGCGAGGCGCGAATCCGCTCGATCATCCTGACGCCGGCAATTGGCGTGGTCTGGATCCTCGGCCTGATGTTGGCTTTTCACCTCGATATCTGGGGGGAGCGTTGGTTCCAGGCGAAGCTCGCCCTGGTCATCGCGTTGAGCGCTTATCAGGGATGGCTCGGCGGCTATGGCAAAAAGCTCGCCGACGGACAGCGCCCGCTATCGGGCAAGGCGGTTCGGATGATCAATGAAATCCCCGGAATCGCCGCGGCCCTCATCGTCGTGCTGGTGATCGTGCGGCCTTTCTGAACGTTTCAGCGCGAGCAGCTTCCGCCGCTGATTGACAGAGGCGCAGCCGAGACATACCTCGATTCGCGACGGCTCCGGCCAGTTTTCCCGATTTTTGCCGGTCCGTTTCCTTCCCGCTTGGCGGCGTCCTGCCGCCTCTGAAGCTTTCGACCAGTCTTGAGAAGCTCGAGCACCACTCCCCAAGAAAAGACACTCCACATGCATTTGAAAGAATTGAAGAAGAAGACCCCCGCCGACCTGGTCGCGATGGCCGAGGAGATGGGCGTCGAGGGCGCATCGACGATGCGCAAGCAGGACCTGATGTTCTCGATCCTCAAGGTCCAGGCCGAGAATGGCGTCGAGATCATGGGTTCGGGCACCATCGAGGTGCTGAACGACGGCTTCGGTTTCCTCCGTTCGCCCGAGGCCAACTATCTCGCCGGCCCCGATGACATCTATGTCGCCCCATCGGTCGTGCGCCGTTTCGGCCTTCGCACCGGCGACACGGTGGAGGGCGAAATCCGCGGGCCCAAGGAAGGCGAGCGCTATTTCGCGCTGACCCGGGTGACGACGATCAACTTCGACGATCCCGAGCAGGTCCGCCACCGCGTCAATTTCGACAATCTGACGCCGCTCTACCCCGACGAGAAGCTCAAGCTCGACACGCTCGACCCGAC
>JAICVC010000084.1 GCA_025935515.1 Sphingomonas sp. | reverse complement strand
GACCCGTTCCGGCTGATGGGCTTCGGCCACCGCGTCTACAAGAACTTCGACCCGCGCGCGAAGGTAATGAAGGCGACTGCCGACGAGGTGCTCAAGGAGCTGAACATCTCCGACCCGGTCCTCGACGTGGCCAAGGAACTCGAACAGATCGCGCTTAGCGGTGATTATTTCATTGAGAAGAAGCTCTATCCGAACGTCGATTTCTATTCGGGCGTAATCCTCAATGCGATCGGTTTTCCGACCGACATGTTCACCGCGCTGTTCGCGCTTGCGCGCACGGTGGGCTGGGTCGCGCAATGGAACGAGATGATCGCCGATCCCGAGCAGAAAATCGGTCGGCCCCGCCAGCTCTACACAGGCGAGGCGCAACGCAGCTACGTGCCGGTCGATCGGCGCTGACGGATACGGCCTACGCCGACGGGAGCGTCAGCCTGAACCGGGCCCCCTCGCCGGGCGCGCTTTCCAGGGTGACGTCGCCGCCCATCGAACGGGCCAGACGCCGGGAAATGGCGAGGCCCAGCCCCGTTCCGCCTTCCTTCGGGTCGGCGCGCTCGAAACGCTCGAATATCCGCTGCTGATCGTCGGCAGCGATCCCTGGCCCTTCGTCCACCACGGAAATTGAGGCGATCCCGGCCTGGCGTGAAAAAATGAGGCGCACCTTTCCGCCTTGCGGAGAGTGGCGGATCGCATTGCCCATCAGGTTGACGAGAATCTGGATGACGCCCCGCTCTTCGCCGCTTGCCAGGAGGGCGCCGGTGCTTTCGGGTTCGATCGTGATGCCGCGCTCCTCGGCGGCGGCCTCGAGCATGACCACGGCCTCGGCGGCAAGAGCCGCGAGGTCGATCGAACGAACACCCTGCGACCGCTGATCGCCCATCGACTCGAGCACGGACAGCAAGTGGCGCGCGGCGGACGCAATGTCGTCGCCGTAGCTCGCATAATCAGTGCCCAGCGGTCCATCGGCGCGTTCGACGATCCGCTCGGCATTTTCGATGATCCGGTCGAGCGGCGAGCGAAGCACCTCGTCGAGCGCATGGTCGAATGCCGAGCGCGCGGCGCCCGCGGTGCTTCCGGTGCCACTGGATTCCACCGAACCGCGAAAGCCAGCGAACGCGCCATTGGCGCCGGTCACCACTTCCCCAGTCAGCACTACCGCGCGGCTATCGTCCGCACGGCTGCGCGCATGCTGGCCGAAAAAGCCGCGACGGGCGGCGAGCGCGCTGATCAGCGGCATTTCGCCGGCCTCATCCTCCTCAAGCCGAACGACCCGGGTCAGCGGCTGGCCGGCGACATCGTCCGGATCGACGCCAAGAAGATCGGCCAGATCCGACGAGAGGGAGATGATCCGCAACTCCTCATCGGCCGCCCATTCGTTGCGGGCAGCGCCCGTTTCCGACTCGGTTCCTCCGCCGAGGATCGCCGCGAGCCGGGGACCGGCGGGAGCGCGAACGGTCCAATTCTCGAGCGACAGGACGATCTCGTCGCCCTCGGGCCGCGCCTGGACCCACAGCTCGATGTCGTGATCGGTCGACGCAGCGAGCGCCGGCCGGGAGACCGGCGTGCGAAGCTTGCGCGCGAGCTCGGCAACCGCGGCAAGCTGAGGCAGCGCCAGCGGCTGCCCAAGGCGCGAGCCGGCCTCGCGCTGCAAGGCCTCGAGCTGGGGGTCGGCCGAGATCAAGCGGCCGGCGCGGTCAAGGCGGCCGAGGACGAGACGCGGCTCGGACGGCGCACTAGCCACGTGCTTGCCCCAGGCGATCCAGCGCTGTGCGATAGGCCGGATCCGTCATCATCCATGAGCGCGCTGCCTCGACTTCCGGGTCTGACAGATGATCGAAGTGCCCGATGGCGTCGCCGGCGTCGGCAATGCCCAGCAAATCCCCGACGCTTGCCAGCAGTCCGGCGCACAGCTCGCGGGAAGTGCCCGCCGCGCGGAACAGCGCCATGACATGGCCGGTTTTGCCCGACATCAGCTCCTCGAGCGCCGATTCCGCTGGAACTCCGGCGCGCCGCGCCAGGACCTCCGCAACGAACGCGATCTCGCCTTCGCTGGCGGCCGCCAGGATCAACTCGTCAGTCAGGCCCCCAGCCTCGTCAAGGAAATGAACGAGCGCGGCCGTCAAGGAGCTTATACCACGCTCCTCGTCCCGATTTTCGAGGACGGAATCGGCCGCATCCGCCAGTTCGGCGTCCCCGGCCGCAATGCCACGGCTGGCCGCTAGCTCCCGACGCAGGCCGGCGGCGACGGCGTACACCAGCGCTGCCGCGCTCGAAGCGGCCAAATCGTCAAACGCGATAAGAGATTGGCCAAACCGGTTTCGCCGGCGGCCTCGACCTAGGACCAGCGCCATCGCGGCGGCTGCAACGGCGCCATAATCGTGACTGACCAGCCCCTGCAGCACCCGGGCGTCGCGTCGCCCGCTCCGGGCTCTCGCGGCGCTCGCGATCCGCTCTTCGTCGGCGCGCCGCAAAAGGAGCGCCATGAGTCCCGGCTCGTCGAGCAATTCGGAGGCGGTGAGCATGGCGATCAGCGACGCGTCGCCCTCGTCATTCGCTGCGACTTTCCCGCTTGGGAGAGCCGCTCGAACCGAGTCCGCCACATTGCCGACGAGGTTGTGGAGCATCGCTGTCATCAGCGCGCGTTCCTGCTCGGACAGCCGCTTCGCGGGGTCCAGGAAAAAATCGCGCCGAGCGGTGGACAGCCGGTCCCGATCACCCAGGCGCGCGCGCGCGGTTCCGTCCGCTGCTGGAGCGGCAATCGGCCATTCTTCCGGCATCATCGGGCCGGCTTATCCGATTTGCGTTAACTTCCCGTCAACTGGAGGACGAATGCCGCACGCGCTGAACGATGAAGAACGACAGCGCTGCGTAGAGCAGAATCGCGAGCAAAAACGTGGTCCAGGCCCCGGCAAGCGCAAACGGGATCGCCAGGAAGATGGCGTTGCGGCGCGACAACAACCAAAGGTCGCCGCCGGGCGGCATCCCGGCCTTTTCGGCGCGGGCCGCCTCGGCAAAGGCACAGGCCGCCGCCGCTGCCACCAGCGAGCCCCAGCCGGTCCCGTGCCGCGTTTGCCAGAGTCCGATGGCGAGCAGCGCGATGGCCGCCGCGGGCCACAGTGCCAGCCGGCCCCACATCCGCGGCGGCAAGGGCTTCAACCGCAGCTTGGCTAGCCTCGTCGCGATCAGGTCCAGCGGCGTCGAAAGGACCAGCAGGACCAGCCCAGCGCCAAGCCACCCCCGCGAAAAGCAAACCGCGCCGCCGACGGTCAGCGCCACCGCGGCCCAAATCAGCCACGGCGGCCTCACGGAGGTCTCCATCAGCTGCTCGGTCGCGAAATCTTCGACCGGCGGGAGAAGGAAACGGCTCGCCCAGTCGGTTCGGTCGCCCCGCGAGGTGTGGATCAGATGGCGCTGAAAACCGGCGAGATCGTCAGCAGTCTCGACGAAAAGCGGTTCATCCTCGCGGGCCACCCGCGCCCGCCGCGCCCCATCCTGGATGGTTCGCCGAAGCAGGGTCGATTGGACGTCCCAGTCACCGAGCATCGCCGCAGTCGATCCCAACAGACGCGCGTCGACAACCGCAACGCCGGCCCATCGCGATTCCGCGTCGATCCGTTCAAAGTTTTCATGCCGCTCATCGTCGGCAACGGTGGCGACCGCCGGTTCGGCTTCTTGCGCCAGGTCGGCGACAACCTCCACCCGGGGCACGATTCCGTCACCAATCAAAATGATCGACGATCCGGCCTCGAATCGACTGACCGCCTCATTGACATCGCTGACAGGAAATACGCCGATCCCGTCGAGCCGAAGGCGCTCGAACGCATCCTGCAGCGCCTGCGGGACCCGCTCCACGATGACGACGATCGGCGCCGCCCCGGCCGCCGATGCGCAGCGGACCTGGTATTCGATCAGGGTCCGCCCCGCGAGCGGGAGCAGGGCACGCAAGCCACCGCTATCGTCCTCCTGATAGGCTCCGATCAGCGCGCCGATGACCATCCTGTTCGAGTCCCTCCCCCTCGAGCTGTTGCCATGTCTCTCTAATCGCTTTCGTGCACCGTCAAAGATGATAAACTGCCCTTGCCATGAGACCCACTCCACAACGCGCCGAGCCCTTGCCGGCCGGCACCGCGGCGAAGCCCAGCGAACTGCTGACCGGCAGCGTCGACTTCGTCGAACCGACCTTCGACGAGGAGGAATGGCGCGAACAAAGCGTTAAAGAGCGCGGCGCCGGGGGGCGCCAGGTGCTCGGCATCGCCCTCACTTTGCTGGCCGTCCTGTGGGTCGCCTACACCGCCTGGTCCGCCGGGCGCACGCTCGCCGGGCAGCCGCTGTCATCGCCGCTGGTGGCGCAATGGGTCGCAATTGCGGCCGGCCCGCTCGCTGTCATGGGTCTCGTCTGGGTGATGTTCGGCCGGACCCGCCGCAAGGAGGCCGAACGCTTCACCCATTCGGTGGTGACCATGCGCAGCGAAGCGCGCAGCCTCGAGGCGCTGCTCGAAGTCCTGTCGCAGCGGATCACCGACAGCCGGTCGGAGCTGACGATGATGGCGCAGCATTTGATGCAGCTTGGCGACGAGGCCACCGGGAAGCTCGGCGGAATCACTCGAGAGTTCGACAGCAGCAGCGAAAAGCTCAGGGACCATGGCGATGCTCTCGACCGTGCGGCCGAAGCCGCACGCAATGATATTGCAGTCCTGCTCGAGGATCTGCCTCGCGCGGAGGAAACCGCCCGAAGCGTCGCCCAGCAACTGCGTTCGGTCGGCAGCGAATCCACCGCCAAGGTCAGCGCCTTCAGCCAGCAGATCGACAAGCTTGCCGACCGCACGCGCACCGCCGACGAAATGGTGGCCGAAGCTGCTGACCGGCTCGCCGAGCGCCTATCCGAAATCGAGAATGCGAGCAGCGCTGCCTCGGCGCGCGTTGGCGAAGCCCAGGCGGCCTATGCGGGCACGCTCGACACCCTTCTGGCGCGGACGTCCGAAACGCTCGAGCAGATCCGTTCGGGGATTGACGTCCAGGCGACCGCTGTCGCGGCGCTGGTTGCCCAGGCGTCGGCCGGGATCGGAAAGGCCGGGGCGGTCGCGGCCGAATCACTCGCCGCCAACATCGATCATGCAAGCAGGTCGCTCGAAGGGCTGTCGGGCCGGGTTGCCGAGCAGGATCGGGCCTCACAACAAATGATTGCCGAGATCGATCGCGGACTCGCGCTCATCGATCAGCGGTTCACCGAGCTTGCGGCGAATGGCGACGAGCGGGCCAACCGCTTTCTCGAATCGCTGACGCGCGCGCGCACCGAATTGGACACGCTTGCCGCCCAGTCGAGCACGCAGGACGATGCGATCGGTTCGATTGCCGAACGGACAAAAGCCCTGCGCGAGAGCATCGAGCGGCTTGCCGCGGAAGTCCGGGACAATGTCGGAGTTGCGATCGGCGAAGCGCAAGGCAGCGCCGAGCGGCTCGCGGAAGCCGCCGCCGCGGCGAAGCCGGACATCGGCTGGCTGCGCGATTCGACCTCGGAAGCGAGCGAGCGCTTGGCAGCGACCAGCGCCGCCATCACCGAGCAGCGCGAGCGCTTCGCGGCGCTGCTCGCCAACCTCGACGGCGGCGTCGAAGATGCGCAGTCGAAGCTGGCCCTCCTCGCCTCGACGCTGGCCCAGGTCGAGCGCGAAGCGACGAGCCTCAGCGCGGAGACCGGTCCGGCGCTGATCAACTCGCTGGTGCAGGTAAAGGAGGCGGCCGCCCATGCCGCCGATCGGGCGCGGGAAGCAATCCAGGCGGTCATCCCGGAAAGCGCCGGCAAGTTGTCCGAGGAAGCGGCGCAGGCACTCGATCGGGTGATCCGCGAAAGCATCGAGGACCGGCTGCGCGGCGTCGAGACCATGGCCGCCAGAGCAGTGGAATCGGCTCACGCGGCCTCGGACAGGCTGACCGGCCAGATGATCACACTCGGCCAGACCGCGTCGGCACTCGAGGCGCATATCGAGCAGACCGGCAAGGAGCAGCGCGAGAAGGACAGCGAGGCGTTCGCCAAGCGCGTTGCGCTGCTGATCGATTCGATGCACTCGGCCGCGATCGACGTCGGCAAGATCATGGCCGACGAGATCGACGACAAGGCCTGGAATTCCTACCTCAAGGGCAATCGCGGCGTCTTCACCAGCCGCGCGGTGCGCCTGATCGACGGCAGCGAAACGCGCGCGATCCGCACCCATTACGATGAGGACGCCGAGTTCCAGCGCTCGGTCAACCGTTACGTTGCCGATTTCGAATCGATGCTGCGCCGGGTGCTGGCGGAGCGCGATGGCGGCATGATCGCGGTGACATTGATGTCGTCGGACATGGGCAAGCTCTACGCGGCGCTCGCCCACGCGATCGACAAGCGCCGGTAAATCGGCCCCGCTAGCGCGGGTGATAAAAATCGAGATCCGCTGGCGTGATCCAGCCGTAGGTCCAATTGACGTAATAAAGGGCGAACAGGATCGCGGCGAGGAGCACCGCCTTCAGCAGGTGCCGCTTGATATCGAACCTGTACGGCGCGCTCTCGGCCTGGCCGGGGACCTTTGGGGTTCCAGCCTCTTCGTCCGTCCGCACCCCGAACGGCAGCAGCACGAAGGCGCTGAAGGCGAAGAACAGGAAATAGATCGCGACGATCGACGTGAATGCCATGGGATCAGGCGACCTGGAGGAGCATCACTTCGACGAGCGGCTTCTTGCCAGTCCACAGGGTCGCGCAGCGGCGGACTGCCAGGCGCACCGACTCCCGGACCGCATCCTCCGCCACGCCAGGACTGTAGGCGCGCGTCGCGGCGTCGGTTGCATCGGCGATGAAATCGTCGCGGTCTTCCTCGACGGGCACTCCGAAAGGACGGACCAAGGGCTTGCCGGCAAGCGCTCCATCCTCCCCAATCGGCAGCGCCACGGTAATCAGCCCGCCATACCCGATCCGGCGCCGCTCATTCACCGTCGCGCCGTCGGCGGGGAGGATCACGTCGCCGTCCAGCACCAGCCGGCCGACGCGGACCTCATCGATCTTCCTGGGCTCGCCCGGCGCAAGCCGGATCACGTCCCCATTCTCCTGGACCACCGCGTGACGGACGCCGTGGCCAATGGCCAGCCGGGCATGCTCGGCGAGATGGCGAGCTTCGCCGTGAACCGGCACCACGATCTCGGGGCGAACCCAATTGTACATCTCGATGAGCTCGGGCCGGCCGGGGTGGCCGGACACGTGCACGTGTGCCTGGCGCTCGGTCACGATCCGGATAGCGAGGTCGGACAGCTGGTTCATGATCCGGCCAATCGCGACTTCGTTGCCCGGGATGATCCGCGACGAGAAGATCACGGTGTCGCCTTCGCCGAGCTTGAGGTCGTGGGTGCCGCCGGCAATGCGCCCGAGAGCGGCGCGCGGCTCGCCCTGGCCACCGGTGGCGATGATCAGCACTTCATGTTTCGGAAGGCGCATCGCCTCATCGAACAAAATCGGCGGCGGGAAATCCTTCAGATAGCCGGTCGACTGGGCGACACGGAGGATCCGGTCGAGCGAGCGTCCGGCAATGCACACCTTGCGGCCCGTCTCCTGGGCGACGCGGCCGATCGTCTGCAGCCGGGCGGCATTGGAGGCGAAGGTCGTGACCAGGACCCGGCCCTTCGCTTCGGCGACCTTGGCGAGCAAGCCGGCATGGACGCTCTCCTCCGATCCCGAGGGTTTGTCCTGGAACACGTTGGTCGAATCGCAGACGAGCGCAAGCACGCCGCTATCGCCGATTGCGGTCAGCGTGCCCGGGCTTGGCGCCTCGCCGATCACCGGAGTCTCGTCGATCTTCCAGTCGCCGGTGTGGAAAATGTTGCCGAACGGAGTCTCGATCAGAAGCCCGTTCCCCTCCGGGATCGAGTGAGAAAGAGCCACGAAACTCACCCGGAACGGGCCGAGCTCGATGCTTCCGCCGCGCTCGACGATGTTGAGCCTGACCTGGCCGGTCAGGCCCTCTTCCTCGAGCTTCCCCGCAATCAGGCCGGCGGTGAACGGGGTTGCGAACAGCGGCGCCTTCAGCTCTTCGGCAAGATAGGGCAGCGCGCCGATATGGTCCTCATGCCCGTGGGTCAGGACGATTCCGGCGAGCCGCTCCTGCTGGTTCTCGATGAACTCCAGATCAGGAAGGATCAGCTCGACTCCGGGATAAGTGGAATCGGCGAAAGTGAGGCCGAGGTCGACCATGATCCACTGGCCTCGGCAGCCGTAGAGATTGACGTTCATGCCGATCTCGCCGGAGCCGCCAAGGGCGACGAACAACAGTTCTTCTCCGGGAATCATTTCGTGCCGCGGGTCGCTATGTCGTACAGCAAGCTCAACCCCTGGATGGTGAGATCGGGTTCAATCGCGTCGAATGCGTTGGTGTGTTTGTCGAACAGGGTTGCCAAACCTCCGGTCGCGACCACCGTCAGCGGCTTGGCCACCTCGCGCTTGATGCGCTCCGCCAGCCCTTCGATCATGGCGAGATAGCCCCAATAGATGCCGATGATCATCTGGCTCTCGGTGGTTCGGCCAATCACGCTGTCGCTCTCCGGCGCCTCGATCGCAATCCGCGGGAGCTTGGCCGCGGCAGTGACGAGTGCATCGAGCGAGAGATTGATTCCGGGCGCGATGATTCCGCCGGTGTAGGCGCCGGATGCGCTGATCACATCGAAGGTCGTCGCAGTGCCGAAGTCGATGACGAGCAGCTCGCCCTTATGCTTGGCGTGCGCGGCAATGGCGTCGAGCGCCCGGTCGGCGCCGACGTTGTGCGGTTCGTCGACGTCGAGCTGGAGTGGCCATTCCGCTTTGCCCTGGCCCGCAATCAGGGCCGTCTTCCCAAAGTATTTTTCGGAAAGGACTTCGAGATTGTGGAGCGCGCGCGGGACGACGCTGCCGATGATCACGCCCTCGATTTGGTCCCGCGCGAAACCTTCCAGCTCGAACAACTGGTGGAGCCAGACCGAATATTGGTCGGCGGTACGG
>JAICVC010000083.1 GCA_025935515.1 Sphingomonas sp. | reverse complement strand
TCGAGAAGCTTGGCCCCGACGCGACCCTGCTGACGATCGACACCAACGCCGACTTCACGCACTATCTGAAGGAGCTGATCGACGATCAGCGACTGGTCGCAGTGACCGGCTCCGCGGCGGAGGTCGAAAAGATCCTTGCCGACCGCAACCTTGGCCAGGCCGACTACGTCCTGTCGGGCCTTCCGTTCTCGACCTTGCCGCCGGGCGTGGGTGAGGACATCGCCGAGGCGACCTCCAACGTCATCCGCCCGGGCGGCGCTTTCCTGGTCTATCAGTTCAGTCCGAAGGTGCTCGATTTCATCAAGCCGCACTTCAAGCCGGTCAAGCGCGGCTTCGAATGGGTGAACGTTCCGCCGGCAACCCTGTTCTGGGCCTACAAGGGCGAGCCCAAGGCCTAACCTTCCGGACGGAAATTCAGCCGCCTGGTGACCGTATAATCCATGATGTTCACCAGGAAGTGGGACATCGCCCACTTGAACCGCCGCCACGGGTTGGCGCGACGCTTGTGCAATTCGGGCGTGATCCATCTTGAGTCGGCGACCTCGCGGTCGAAATAGGCGCGCATGGCCGACGCGAACCCGGCGTCCTTGATCCGCAGCATGATCTCCATGTTGATGTAGAGACTGCGGTAGTCGAAGTTCGACGAGCCGATGTGGACGATGTCATCGACGATCGCGAGCTTCGTATGGAGCTTTGCGGGCTGATATTCGTACATCTCGACGTGGCGACGCAGCAGCCGGCTGTAGCTGTGGCGAGCGGCGGCGATGGTGGCATTGTTGTCGGATTTGGCGGCGGTGATGATCCGCGCGCGACCGCGCCGTCCGAGGCGTCCGATCCGCCGCACCATCGCGCCCGGCGGCGCGAAATAGGCGAACACCATGTCGAGGCGCGAGCCGCGGCGGATATCGCGGCCGATGGTGCGCCACCAGCTGTTGCGCATGCTCAAGGGGCCGCTGAACTTCCACTGCAACGGGCCGCGCCATTCGCTGTACTCGGCGAGCCTGCGCCGCGCATATTGCAGGCTCGGCCGCCGCGGCGATGACGACCAGCGGAACAATGTATCGAAATATTGACTTGGCGCCGCGACTTCCGGGCCCTCGATGCGCAGCCACAGATCGCGCCAGTGCTTCGCTCCGCGATCCGTCATGTAGGTGTCGTCGATATTGGCGCCGCCGATGATTGCGATTTCATCGTCGATGACGATCAGCTTTTGATGGTTGCGGAGGAGGTAGCGGCGACCGTAGCTCGGGTTGAACACGCATTCCTCGCCGCCGGCCCGGTTGAGCGCGTCGAAATAATTGGCCGGCGCGCCCGAACCGAAGCCGTCGATCAGCAGCCGGACCGCAATTCCGCGGTTCGCTGCAGCGACCAGTGCATCACGCACCGCATGGCCGACGTGGTCGGGGTTGAACATGTACATCAGCATTTTGACCGACCGCCGAGCGCAGGCAATCTGCTCGATCAACATCCGCAACCGCGCCTCGCCGCTCTCGATCACCTCAAGCTTGTTGCCGGCGATCTCCGCGCTGATCGGCGGCTTGGTAATCGGCTCGGCGGGCTGGTCGGCCATGCGGGCCAGCTTTGTTGACTTTTCAGCCACTAGCAAGCTATTGGCGCCGCCTTCCTGACATCCCATATTCCTTTCGGAATTTGCTTTTTGCGGAGCGGCTGATGGCGCGCGTTACGGTTGAAGATTGTGTCGACAAGATCCCGAACAGGTTCGACCTGGTCCTGCTCGCGGCCCAGCGCGCGCGCCAGATTTCGGGTGGGGCCGATCTCACCATCGACCGCGACCGCGACAAAAACCCTGTCGTTGCGCTGCGCGAGATCGCCGACGTGACGGTCAAGCCCAAGGACCTCGAGGAAGCCATCGTCACCAACCTGCAGAAGGTGCGGATCGACGAGGAGGACGAGACCGAGGAGCTGGCGTCGCTGAGCGAAGCCGCAGAGGCGCTGCGCCTGACGGCCGCCGCACCGCCGCGGCCGACCCCGTCGGGCGGCGACTACGAATAAGCGCTTTCCCTCCCGCGGGAATTTTGCCGTAATCGCCGAATGACGTAGGCGCGAGGCCATGCCCGCGACCCCTGCCTGGCCGCCCAAGAGTTTGCCGCGACTATTCGTCCGGCAACCGCTCAGCGAAGGCGCAAACGTCGCGCTCGACGCTGGGCAGGCCAATTATCTCGGTAATGTGATGCGGCTCGGCACCGGCGCGGAGCTGTTGGTGTTCGATGGCTCGTCGGGAGAATGGCTGGCGCGGATTGCCGAGGCGGGCAGGAAGCGCATGACCCTGGCGATCGAGCGCCACACCCGGGATCCGGAAGACATCCCCGACGTCTGGCTGGCCTTCGCGCCGGTCAAACGCGCGCAGACCGACTGGCTGGTCGAGAAGGCGACCGAGCTCGGCGCGGCGAAGCTCATACCGGTGATGACCCACCGGACGATCGCCGAACGCGTGAAGCTCGAGCGGTTGGACGCGATCGCGATCGAGGCCGCCGAGCAATGCGGCCGGACGCGCCTGCCCGAAATCGTCGAGCCCGTTTCGCTGAAGCCGCTGCTTGCGGATCGCGATCCCGCACGGCGTCTCTATTTCGCCGATGAAGTTGGAGGCGAAGAAGCCACGGGCGCGTTCCAGCCGGGGCCGGCGTTGATCCTGATCGGCCCCGCGGGCGGCTTCACCGAGGAAGAGCGCCAACTCATCCGCGCAGCGCCCAATGCCGTCCCGATCTCGCTCGGGCCGCGCATCCTTCGCGCGGAGACCGCCGCGCTTGCAGCGCTCGCCGCCTATATGGCCACCGCCGGCGACTGGCGCCCTTATTGACTCATAAGCCGGAATTGCTGGCGCGGCCCCACCGGCCCGGCTAATCGCCGCCGACCATGACGCAACGCACTGACACGGGTGACAGTCCGACGATCGAGAGCCGCGACGACCTGCTGTCGGTGTTCGCCGGCGGCGAAAAGCTGCCCGAGCGATGGCGCATCGGCACCGAGCATGAGAAGTTCGTCTACCGCATGGCCGACCACCGCGCGCCCTCGTGGGACGAGCCGGGCGGAATCCGCGACCTGCTCAATGGTCTCACCGAATATGGCTGGGAGCCGGTGCTCGAAGAGGGCAAGGTCATCGCGCTGACCGGCGTGGACGGCACGATCAGCCTCGAGCCGGCCGGTCAGTTCGAGCTGTCGGGCGCCCCGCTCGAAAATCTCCACCAGACCTGCAGCGAGGCGGCACGGCATCTCGACCAATGCAAGGCGGTCGGCGAGCGGCTCGGGCTCGGCTTCCTCGGGCTCGGCATGTGGCCGGACAAGGCGCGCAGCGACCTGCCGGTGATGCCCAAGGGCCGCTATGCGGTCATGCTCAACTACATGCCCAAGGTCGGCAGCCTCGGGCTCGACATGATGCTGCGAACCTGCACCATTCAGGTGAATCTCGACTATTCATCTGAAACCGACATGGTGAAGAAATTCCGGGTTGGCCTTGCCCTTCAACCCGTTGCCACCGCGCTCTTCGCCAATTCCCCGTTCACCGAAGCCATGCCCAACGGCTACAAGAGCTTTCGCAGCCACATCTGGGAAGACACCGACCCCGACCGCACCGGGATGCTCCCGTTCGTGTTCGAGGACGGCTTCGGCTACGAGCGCTATTGCGACTACATGCTCGAAGTGCCGATGTACTTCGTCTACCGCGACGGCAGATATATCGACGTCGCCGGCCGCAGCTTCCGCGATTTCCTCGACGGCAGGCTGGCCGAGCTTCCGGGCGAGAAGCCGACGATCACCGACTGGACCGATCACTTATCGACCGCGTTCCCCGAGGTCCGGCTCAAGAGCTTCCTCGAGATGCGCGGCGCGGATGGAGGCCGCTGGAGCCGCATCTGCGGGCTTCCCGCCTTGTGGGTGGGCCTCCTCTACGACGACCAGGCGCTCGACGAGGCGTGGGAACTGGTCAGGCACTGGAGCATCGAGGAACGCGAGAAGCTTCGTCACGAGGTGCCTAGGCTTGCGCTCGAAGCGATGACGCCCGACGACGAGCCGATGCGCGAATTCGCCGGCCGAGTGCTCGATATCGCAGCCGGCGGCCTGACCCGCCGCGCGCGGCTCAACAGTGCCGGCGACAACGAGGGCGGGTTCCTCGACCCGTTGCGCGACGTGGTCGCAACCGGCATGACGCCCGCCGACAGGCTATTGCACAAATATCAACATGAGTGGGGCGGCGACGTCTCCCATATCTACGAGGAGTTCAGCTTCTGATGGACGCGATGAGCCCCAAGCGCCGCGGTCTTTACCCCGCGATCGAGCCTTATGAGACGGGCAGGCTCGACGTCGGCGATGGCCACCGCCTCTACTGGGAGCTGTGCGGCAACCCGGACGGCAAGCCGGTGGTCTTCCTCCACGGCGGCCCCGGCGGCGGCTCCAGCCCCGATCACCGGCGTCAGTTCAATCCCGACAAGTACAAGATCCTGGTGTTCGACCAGCGCGGGTGCGGCAAGTCGACCCCGTATGCAAGCCTCGACAACAACACGACCTGGGACCTGGTTGACGACATCGAGAAGCTGCGCACGCAAGTCGCGAAGGTCCAGAAGTGGCAGGTGTTCGGCGGCAGCTGGGGTTCGACGCTCGCGCTCGCTTATGCCGAGACCTATCCGGAACGAGTCACCGAATTGGTACTGCGCGGGATCTTCCTGTTCGACCAGTATGAGATCGACTGGATGTACAAGGAAGGAGGCGCCTCCCAGGTCTATCCCGACAAGTTCGATGAATTCTTGGCGCCGATTCCCGAGGCCGAACGAGCCGACCTCGTGGGTGCTTACGGGAAGCGGCTGACCAGCAGTGACAAGGACGAGCAGCTGCGCGCCGCAAAGGCGTGGAGCAAGTGGGAGGGCGATATCGTCACCCTGCTGCCGAGCCCCTCGACCATCGAGCATTTCACGTCGCCGGACGTGGCCGTCGCGGTCGCCCGCATCGAGAACCACTATATGGCGGCGCGCGGCTGGTTCGAGGAAGGTCAGCTGCTGCGCGACGCTGCGAGGCTGAAGGGCATTCCCGGCGTGATCGTCCAGGGCCGCCACGACACCTGCACTCCGCCGGTCGCGGCATGGCGGCTGAAGCAGGCATGGCCCGAGGTCGAGCTCAACATCATCCCGGATGCCGGGCATCTGTTCAACGAGCCCGGCGTGCTCGACGGGCTCATCCGGGCGACGGACAAGTTCGCGGGGCTTTAGTCAGCGTCATTGCGAGGAGCCGAAGGCGACGCGGCAATCCAGTCGCTGCAATGGATTGCTTCGCTACGCTCGCAATGACGTTATTGCCCAGGCCGGTACATGCGCTCGGTGTGGCCCTTGAGCTGATCGGGATAGAAATAAACCTCGCGCAAGTCGCCTGACGCGTAGCGCTGGATTTGGTCGGCGAAATGCGGCGATGCGGGATCGCCGCTTTCGCCCCCCGCAGTGATCGCGCGGGCCCGGACTCGCTTGCCGAATTCGACGATGGCGACGAACGAGTTGCCATAATCGCCATACCAGCGCTTGGTGCCTTCGCGCGGGAGCGATCGGATCGAGGCGAGCGAGCCGTAGCGGCCTTCCGCGAACGGGACCGGGAAGCTCGGCGCGGTGTCGCTATACGTCGGCTTGATTGCCGGCGAGATGCGCTGGAAGCGGTTGAGCTCGCCCCATGGCACCTGCCAGCGGCCGAAGTCTCGACGGAGCTTCGCGACGACGTTGTCGAACACCTTGAGCTTCAGGTCAGCGCTGGTGTCGCGCGACAGCCGCATCATGACCTTGTTCCCCGATTCCGACTTGGGCGCGTTGAGCGCGGCCCTGAGCGCTTCGCCCCAGGTCATTGCCAGCGTCTGTGCAACCGAATCCGCGGTCCAGCGGTAATTCCAACCGCGCAGCGCTGAGATCGGCCCGGCGAGGCCAGCGCGGCGAGGATCGTTGGGCGGCAACGAGTCATAGGCCTGGAGCAGCGCCGGGATCAGGACGGCAAAGCCGGGCTGGCCGCTGTCGAACGCCGCCGCCTGCAGCTTGTCCAGCGTCCAGCCCTTGCTGCCTTCGAGAAGCTGCACCGCGTGCAACCCGCGATAATTCTCCCCGTCCATGTCCATATACTTGGGGAAGCGCGCCGGGTCCGCGCTGTACCTGCCGGCGGCGCGGTAGGGCCAGGTGTTGGTGTTCTGCACCCAGCCGTTGGGCGGGTTGAGCACGCTCGGCAGCTCGTTCAGCGCGTGAAGGCCGCGCCAGTCGGTGGCGGGGTTCGCCCCGTCGACCGGCCGCTCATAGTCGAAGCGATTGTCGCGGCGCGGCACGAACTGCGGGTGAAGATAGGCGACCGCGCCTTTGTCGTCGGCGAACAGGGTGTTGTTCGAGCTGTTGGCCTTGAACCGGTCCGCGACGGCGAGGAACGAGGCCAGGTCCGTGGTTTTGGTGCGGCCAAAGCTTTGCTGAAGCGCCTCGACCGGTTTGTTCATCATCGCGAAGGCGATCCACCGACCGTCGGCGGAACGAACGATGGGGCCGTGGTGCGTGCGGTAGGTCGTGAAGGTGCGCGCGGCGAACGTTCCGCCTGCCTTGCGAAAGCGAATGGTGATCGGCCGCACGCCGACCGGCCGGCACTCGGCGGCGTAGCGGTAGCAATAGCCGGATCCACGCCGCTCGACCTTCTCGGCGAATTCATCGACCACATCTATCCCGCTCGAGGTGTGCATCCAGCCCGCGTGCGGGTTGAACCCCTGGTAGATGAAGAACTGGCCCCAGGTCGCCGCGCCATAGACATCGAGGCCCTCGTCGCTGGTGACCTGCTGCTCGGAGCGGAAGTACCAGCTGGTGTGCGGGTTGATCAGCAGCAGCGCATTCCCGGCGGCGGTGATCGTCGGTGCGATCGCGATACCGTTCGATCCCTGGCGTTCGGCGCGGACCGGCAGGGCGGCGGCGATCGGCTTGCCCGAATAAAAAGCCTTCAGCTGATCGAGATTGATACGCTCGATGTCGCCGCCGATGCTTCCTTCCGTGAAGCTCAGCGCCATCCACGGCTCGAACCGCGTCAACACGCGCGGTTTCAGCTGGGGATGGGTGGCGAGGAAATAGTTCAGCCCGTCGGCCCAGGCGTCCATCAGCTTGCGCATCGGTGCCGGGCTCTGCGCGTAATAGGCCTTCAATTCCCCCTCGCTAACATAAAGCCGCGCGCGCAGATCTGCCCAGATGGCCTTCTCGCCTTCCGCCTCGGCAGTACGGCCGAGCGCGGTCAGGTAATTCGTCTCGATGCGCGGAAAGTCGTCTTCGGCCTGGGCGTAGATCATGCCGAACACGGCATCGGCGTCGCTCTTCCCATGCACGTGGGCGATGCCCCAATCGTCGCGGACGATGGTGACGCGGCTCGCCTCCTCCTTCCATCGCGCCAGCTCGTCCGGCGAGGCGGCGGTGAGGAGGAAGAGGAGAGCGGGAAGGACGAGCGCGCGCATGCGGTACGGCTAGGGTTCCCATGACTTTCGGGCAAGCACTCCCGTCGTTGCGAGCGCAGCGAAGCAATCCAGCGCTGCATAACTGGATTGCTTCGTCGCTTCGCTCCTCGCAATGACCAGGAAGGAGGTTCGATGGCAACATCACGCAAAACGCCGCTTCGGCGAGTCATCGCCGCCAGCCTGATCGGGACGACCATCGAGTGGTACGACTTTTTCCTCTACGGCTCGGCGGCCGCGCTGGTCTTTAACAAGCTGTTCTTTCCATCGTTCGATCCTTTGGTGGGCACGCTGCTGGCCTTCGCGACCTATTCGGTCGGGTTCGTCGCGCGACCGCTCGGCGGGATCGTGTTCGGCCATTACGGCGACCGCATCGGGCGCAAGAAACTGCTGATGTGGAGCCTCGTCATGATGGGGCTCGCGACGCTGCTGATTGGGCTTCTGCCCGGCTACCACAGCATCGGCATCTGGGCGCCGATCGGCCTCATCGTCCTTCGCGTGGTCCAAGGTTTCGCGGTCGGCGGCGAATGGGGCGGCGCCGTGCTGATGGCCGCCGAATATGGCGACTCCAGACGGCGCGGATACTGGGCGAGCTGGCCGCAGGCCGGCGTTCCGCTCGGCAGCCTGCTTTCGGCCGGAATCCTCGCGCTGATGGCCGGGTTCCAGAGCGAAGCCGATTTCATCGCCTGGGGCTGGCGCGTGCCGTTCCTGCTCTCGGCGGTGCTGGTCGCGGTCGGCTGGTACATCCGTAACCGGGTCGCCGAGACGCCGATGTTCGAGGCTGCGATGGCAGAGGCCGAGGTTCCGCCCAAGCTCCCGGCAATCGAGGTGTTCCGCGAGCGCCCGCGCGCGGTGCTGCTCGGCGCGGGCCTGAGGGTCGGTGAGAACATCGGCTATTATATCCTGACCGTTTTTTCGCTGACCTTCTTGGTCGATGTCGCGAGTGAAAGCCGAAGCCTTGCGCTCGACGCGCTGCTAATCGGCGCCGCCGTGCAGTTCGTGGCGATCCCACTGCTGGCAACCTTGTCCGACCGGATCGGCCGGCGGTCGGTCTATGCGTTCGGCGCGTTCGGCCTCGGCATCTTCAGTTTCCTGTTCTTCCCGATGCTCGCGAGCGGCAATGACGCGCTGATCATCCTCGCGATCGTCATCGGCCTCGTCCTCCACGCGTCGATGTACGCGCCGCAAGCGGCGTTCATCACCGAGCTGTTCCCGACGCGAATCCGCTATTCGGGCGTGTCGATCGCCTACCAGCTGACGTCGATCTTCGCGGGATCGCTGGCGCCGATCATCGCGCTGTGGCTGTACAAGGACCTGGGCTCGTCGGTGCCGGTCTCAATCTATGTCGCCATCGCCTGCACGATCAGCGGCGTCAGCGCGCTGCTGGCGCGGGAGACGAAGGGCGTGGAGTTGGGGGATATTCGGTAGGAACTGGTCTCCCTTTGATTCTGTAGGGGATCTCAGACGCAGTTGCTGACCATAGCGGGATCGAGATCATGCCTCGGGCAGCGCCTGCTTCGCTTCTCCCCATCCCGCCAGCAT
>JAICVC010000167.1 GCA_025935515.1 Sphingomonas sp. | reverse complement strand
CCGAGCTGCTCGACCGGCTGGCCGGCCCCGAGGCGAACGGCGACGAACAACACGACCGCGATCAGCGGCACGATCTTGATCAGCGTGGCGACGACCTGCAGCACGCCCGCCGAGCGCGCGCCGCCGAGATTGACCACGGTCAGGATCGCGATCGACCCGATCGCAACCGCGATCAGGCCGGGCCCGGCGGCGACCGCTGGAAACACATGGCCGAGCGCGCCGGCGACTGCGACCGCCACGCCGGCGACGCCGGTGATCTGCGAGACCACGTAGCTCCACAGGGTGACGAACGCCGCGGTCTCGCCGAACGCCTGGGTGACGTAGGCGAAGGGCCCGCCGGGGATCGCCGCCGCCAGCCGCGCAAGCGAGAACGCCAGGCACATCGTGCCGAACCCCGTGAGTAGGAAGGCGATGACCAGATTGTATCCGTAGGGCGCGAGCGTCGTCGGCAGCAGGTAGATGCCCGAGCCGATCATCGTCCCGACCACCATCGCCGCGCTCATCCACTTGCCGAGCATCCGCGAGGCGGGTTCGGGATGGGTGTCGATGGCGATGACCTGGTCGGACATCGAGCGGGCTTCGCATCCCTACGCGGGGTTGGCAATCGGCACGCCCGCGCCTAACCGCGCCCGGAAATCAGAGGACATCAATGCGCGCATTCATTTTTCCGGGGCAGGGCAGCCAGGCAGTCGGCATGGGCGCTGCGTTGGCCGGCGCGAGCCGCAGCGCGCAGGATGTCTTCGACGAGGTCGATGAAACCCTGGGCCAGAACCTGTTCCGGCTGATGCGCGATGGGCCGGACGATCAGCTCAAGCTCACCGAGAACGCCCAGCCCGCGATCATGGCCAATTCGATCGCCGTGTTCCGAACGATGGGGGTCGAGCTTGCCGGCGTCGCGGATTTCGTCGCCGGGCACAGCCTCGGCGAATATTCGGCGCTCTGCGCGGCGGGATCGTTCGACCTCGCCACCACCGCCAAGCTCCTGAAGCTGCGCGGGCGGGCGATGCAGCAGGCGGTGCCGGTCGGGCTCGGCGCGATGGCGGCTTTGCTCGGCGCGGACCTCGAACTGGCGAAGGAAATCGCCGAAGCGGCGGCGCGGGGAGAGGTGTGCACCGTCGCCAACGACAACGATCCCTCGCAGGTCGTGATCTCGGGTCACAAAAGCGCGATCGACCGGGTGATCGAGATGGCGAAGGACATGGGCGCCAAGCGCGCGGTGCCGCTGCCGGTGTCGGCGCCGTTCCACTGTCCGCTGATGCAGCCTGCCGCCGAGGCGATGCGCGATGCGCTAAGCTACGTCGTGCTGTCAGAACCAGGGGTCCCGCTGTACGCCAACGTCACCGCACGGCCCGAAACCGACCCCGACACCATCCGCAACCAGCTGGTCGAGCAGGTGACCGGCATGGTCCGCTGGCGCGAGAGCGTCGCGAACATGACGCAAGCCGGGGTGCACGAGTTCGTCGAGGTCGGCGGGAAGGTGCTCGGAGCCATGGTCAAGCGCATCGCCCCCGACGCGCAGGTTACCAGCGTCGTCGGGATCGAGGACGTCGAGGCGTTGGCGAAGGAGATCGCTTGAGCCGTCATCCCCGCGAAAGCGGGGATCCCGCTGCCTTCGCGGCGGCGCTTTTCAGGAAGGAAGCGGGATTCCCGCTTTCGCGGGAATGACGAGGGTCCGAATGTTTGATCTTAGTGGAATGACCGCGCTGGTGACGGGCGCGAGCGGAGGGCTCGGCAGTGCGATCGCCAGGGCGCTGGCGGGGCAGGGCGCTCGGCTGGCCGTCTCGGGCAGCAATGTCGAGAAGCTCGAGAGCTTCCGCGGCAGCCTCGGCGGGGATCATGTGGCGCTGCCGTGCAATCTTTCCGACGGCGCCGCGGTAGACAGCCTGGTGCCCGAGGCGGTGGAGGCGCTCGGCGGAAAGCTCGACATCCTCGTCAACAATGCCGGCGTCACCCGCGACAATTTGCTGATGCGGATGAAGGACGAGGAGTTCGAAGAGGTCATCCGAATCAACCTCGAAGCGGCGTTCCGGCTGATGCGCGCGGCGGCGAAGCCGATGATGAAGGCGCGCTTCGGCCGGATCATCTCGATTACTTCCGTGGTCGGGGTGACCGGCAATCCCGGCCAAGCCAATTATGTCGCTTCCAAGGCCGCCCTCATCGGCATGACCAAGGCCGTCGCCCAGGAGCTCGCGAGCCGCAACATCACTGCGAACGCCGTCGCGCCCGGATTCATGACGTCGGCGATGACCGACGCGCTGAACGAGCAGCAGAGAGAAGGCATTCTGAGCCGAATTCCGATGGGGCAGATGGGGAGCGGCGACGACATCGGCGTGGCCTGCGTCTATCTCGCGTCGAAGGAAGCGGGCTACGTCACGGGTCAGACGATCCACGTGAACGGCGGAATGGCGATGCCGTAAGCGGCAGTTGACGCTTCGTTGCTGCCCTTGTCGCTCTTCAACCGCCACCTATATCGCGAGCAATTCAACGTTTTCGGCTGCCTCGAAGAGGGCCGATGAGGGGCTGGTAGAGAGAGGTAGGATACATGGCCAAGGTCATTGGGATCGACTTGGGCACGACCAACAGCTGCGTCGCAGTGATGGAAGGCGGCAAGCCCAAGGTCATCGAGAATTCGGAAGGCGCGCGCACCACGCCTTCGGTCGTCGCTTTCACCAAGGACGGCGAGCGTTTGATCGGCCAGCCGGCGAAGCGCCAGGCGGTCACCAATCCCGACAACACGATTTTCGCGGTCAAGCGCCTGATCGGCCGCCGCTTCGACGATCCGATCACCAAGAAGGACACCGAGCTGGTGCCCTACAAGATCGTCAAGGG